>DATBUS010000054.1:0-18247 GCA_036515815.1 Luteimonas sp. | reverse complement strand
ATCCCGCCGCTGGGCTTCGCCATCGCCCAGTTGCATGGAATCTTCATCCTGGCCGAAGCCGCCGATGCGATGGTGGTGGTCGACATGCATGCCGCGCACGAGCGCATCGGCTACGAGAAGCTGAAGGCGGCCCATGATGGCGCCGGACTGCGCGTGCAGCCCCTGCTGGTGCCCGAATCGCTTGCGGTCAGCGAACGCGAGGCCGATATCGCCGAGCGCGAAGGCGCCACCCTGGGCGAGCTCGGATTCGAAGTCACCCGTACGGGTCCGCAGTCGCTGCTGCTGCGCGGCGTCCCGGCGCTGCTTGCGCAGGGCGACACCGCCGCGCTGCTGCGGGACGTGCTTGCCGACCTGCGTGAGCATGGCGAAAGCCGCCGCGTGCGCGCCGCGCGCGACGAGTTGCTCTCGACGATGGCCTGCCACGGCTCGGTGCGCGCAAACCGCCGCCTGACGATCGCCGAAATGAACGCCCTCCTGCGCGAGATGGAAGCCACCGAGCGCTCGGGGCAGTGCAACCACGGCCGTCCCACGTGGACGCGCATCCCGCTGGCCGATATCGACCGCTGGTTCCTGAGAGGACGCTGATGAATCCGACACTCCCGCGCGCGGCGGCCGCCGCCGCAAGCCTGTTCGTGGCCATGCTGCTCTCGGCCTGCGGTGGGGACGCGTCGTCGGGCGAAGGCGGCGCTGCCGCCCCGGCACCGCGGGCGAGCGCGGCCTTCACTTCGTCGGAAGCCGAATGGCGCGCCGAACGCCGCGCGGCACTGGTGGCCGAGGATGGCTGGACCAGCCTGGTAGGGCTGCACTGGCTGGAGTTGCCCGCGCACTACATCGGGAGCAGCGCGACCAGTGGCATCCGCCTGGCGCAGGGGCCGGCCAGGCTCGGCCTGGTGCAACAGGAGGGTGGCCGCGTGTACTTCACTCCGGAGCGCGGCGCGGCAGTCACCTCCGACGGCGCACCGGTGCGTGGCCGCATCGTGCTGCGCGACGACCGCGATCCGGAGCCGAGCGAACTGCTGTTCGACGGGGACAAGGGCCGCCTGGCCCTGATCCACCGCAGTGGACGCAACGCGCTGCGCGTCAGGCACAGCGATGCGCCCGCCCGCCTTGCGTTCGGCGACATCGACTACTGGCCGATCGATACCGGTTGGGTGCTCGAAGGCCGCTTCGTCCCGCACGCCGCCGGGCGCACGCTCGAGATCGCCAATATCGTCGGTGGCGTGGATGCGATGCCCAATCCGGGCGCGGTCGAGTTCAGCCGCGGTGGCGCCGCCTACCGGCTCGAGGCGCTGCAGGGCGAGGACGGGGGGCTGTTCCTGGTGTTCGCCGACCGTACCAGCGGGCAGGGCAGCTACGGTGCCGGCCGCTACCTCGACACTTCGGCACCCGATGCCGGTGGCCGGGTCATGCTCAACTTCAACCGGGCCTACAATCCGCCCTGCGCGTTCACCGACTTCGCCACCTGCCCGCTGCCGCCACCCGACAACCGCCTGGACCTGGCGGTGACCGCCGGCGAGCGCGCCTACGCCAGGCCCGCGGGTTGAGCCCGCGCCGGCCCGGGACCAAGACGACCACCACCGGAAGGATCCCCATGCCCGACACCAGCAAGCACGCACCGTCCCAGCTTTTCGCCGCGGCCTTCGTCGTCATCCTCGCCCTCGGTAGCGGTGACGCGCTGGCGCTGCCCCAGGCGGCCACGCCCGCCGGACCGGCGGCCGCCGTCGTGGAGGACGCCAGCAAGGCTCCGCCCGTGCCCCTGCTGTGGAAGGTGTCGGACGAGGACAATTCGCTGTATCTGCTGGGCTCCTTCCACCTGCTGCTGCCGGGCGACTATCCCCTGTCGCAGGATGTGGACCTGGCCTTCGCCGACGCCGAGAAGCTGGTGTTCGAGATGGCACCCGACGAACTCGCGTCGCCGCAGCTGGGGCTGCAGATGGCGCAGGCGGCGATGCGCACCGACGGCAGCACGCTTGACCAGGAACTCGGTCCGGAGCTGGCGGCAAAGCTCGCGGGCTGGGGCCGCGCGAACGCGGCGCAACTGGCGGCGACGGGCATGACCGTCGAGTTCCTGCAGCGCTTCGAGCCCTGGTTCGCCGGCATGATGGTCACCATCACGCAGATGATGGGCATCGGCTTCGATCCCGCCCTGGGCCTCGACGCGCACATGGGCGGACTCGCCCACCAGGCGCAGAAGCCTGCCACCGGCCTGGAGACCGGCGCGCAGCAGATCGCCTTCCTCGACGGCATGGCGCCGGCCGAACAGCTGCAGATGCTGGAGCAGGCGCTCGACCAGGCCGAGGCTGGCCCCGAACAGACCATGGCGCTGCACGCCGCGTGGCGCGCGGGCGATGTCGAGGCGATCCTCGACGGCACCGTCGCCGAACTCCGCCGCGACTTCCCCGAGCTTTACCGCGCGATCAACGTCGAGCGCAACGAGGCCTGGTTGCCGAAGCTCGAGGCGCGCCTGCGCGAGGACGGCGAGGACGACACCCTGGTCGTCGTCGGTGCCATGCACCTGCTGGGCGAGGATGGGGTGGTCGAGAAGCTGCGTGCGAAGGGCTATGCGGTCGAGCGCGTCTGCTCGGCCTGCGACACGCCCTGAGGCGACGCGGGCAGCATCACGATGCAGTCCACGGGGCAGGCTGGCACGCACAGCCTGCAGCCCGTGCACAGCGGCTCCACCACCGCGTGCATGTGCTTGTTGCCGCCAACGATGGCGTCGACCGGGCAGGCCTGGATGCACTTGGTGCAGCCGATGCAATCGGCTTCCAACACCAGCGCGACCTCGGGCGGGCGATGCTCGCCCAGGCTGCGGTCGTAGGGAACGGGTACCACGCCCAGGACGTTGGCGAGGGTGCGGGCGCCGGCGTCGCCGCCCGGCGGGCAACGCTCGATGCCGGCCTCGCCCACCGCCATGGCCTCGGCATAGGGGCGACAGCCGGCATAGCCACACTGGCCGCACTGGGTCTGCGGCAGCAGGCGGTCGAGGCGTTCGACCAGGGCGGCGATGTCGCGTGCGCCCATCGCGGGCTCAGCGCACCGGCATCCCGGGCGCGGCGCCTTCGTCGGCGGCCAGGAGCGCAAGCGCGCCGCCGTCGAAGCCGGCGGACAGGATCATCCCCTCGCTCAGGCCGAAGCGCATCTTGCGCGGCGCGAGGTTGGCGATGAACACCACGTTGCGCCCGACCAGCGCGGCCGGGTCGCCGTAGCTGGCTCGGATGCCGGAGAAGATCTGGCGCGTGCCCAGCTCGCCGGCGTCGAGTTCGAAGCGCAGCAGCTTGTCGGAACCTTCGACGAATTCGCAGGCGGTGACGCGGCCGATGCGGAGGTCGAGCTTCGCGAAGTCGTCGATGCCGATGGTCGGGGTGGCGGCCGCGCCGTCTTCGGGCGGCGCTGCGGGCTTCGGTGCGCCGGTGGCGGGTCCGGTCGCCTTCGTGGATGCCCCGGTTCCGGCGGTCGTCGCGGGTGCGTCGCTGGGCTTCAGGTCGTCCTTGCTGGCTTCGATCATGGCGGTCACGTGTTTCGGGTCGATGCGGGTGAAAAGCGGCTGGTAGGCCTGGATACGGTGCGCGAGCAGCGGGGCGTCGAGGTCTTCCCAGCGCGAGAGCGGCGCATCGAAGAAGGCCTCGACCTGGCCCGCCATCGCCGGCAGCACCGGGCGCAGGGCGCCGGCCAGGACGCGGAACAGGTTCAGGCCCTGGGTGCAGACCGCCTGCAGTTCGGTATCCGCACCGTCCTGCTTCGCGATCACCCAGGGCTTGCGTTCGTCGATGTAGCGGTTGGCCTCGTCGGCCAGGGCCATTGCCTGGCGCAGCACGCTGGCCGGTTCGTTGCGCTCGTAGGCCTCGCGGATTGGCGCCAGCGCGGCCACGAACCGGGCATAGGTCTCCGGCTCCGGGAGCTCCGCGGCCAGCAGGCCGTCGAAGCGCTTTCCGATGAAGCCGGCGCAGCGGCTGGCGAGGTTGACGAATTTGCCGACGATGTCGGAGTTCACGCGCGCCACGAAGTCGGCCAGGTTGAGGTCGATGTCCTCGACGCCGCCGCCGGACTTCGCCGCGAAGTAGTAGCGCAGTGCCTCGGCCGGGAGGCCGGCCTCGAGCCAGGTCCGCGCCATGACGAAGGTGCCGCGCGATTTCGACATCTTGGCGCCGTCGACGGTCAGGTAGCCGTTGACATGCAGTCGCGTGGGCGCGCGATGCCCGCTGCCCTGCAGCACCGCCGGCCAGAACAGGCCGTGGAAGTTGACGATGTCCTTGCCGATGAAGTGGTGCATCTCGGCCTGGCTGCCGGGCGCGGTGAAGGCGTCGTAGTCCAGGCCCTCGCGCTCGCACAACGCCTGGAAGCTCGCCAGGTAGCCGATCGGGGCATCGATCCAGACGTACAGGTACTTGCCCGGGTGTCCGGGAATCTCGAAGCCGAAGTAGGGCGCGTCGCGCGAGATGTCCCATGCGCGCAGGCCACCCTCGCCATCGACCCATTCCAGCAGCTTGGCCTTGACGCCGGACACGGCGACATCGCCCGCGAGCCATCCGCGCAGGAAGGACTCGAAGTGCGCCAGCTCGAAGAAGAAGTGCTCGCTCTCGCGGAGTTCCGGGGTCGCGCCGCTGACCACCGAGTACGGCTGCAGCAGCTCGGTGGGCGAGTACGTCGCGCCACAGTGCTCGCAGTTGTCGCCGTACTGGTCGGGGGTGGCGCAACGCGGGCAGTTGCCCTTGACGTAGCGGTCGGGCAGGAACATGCCCTTGACCGGGTCGTACAGCTGGGCCACCGAGCGCCGGCTGACATGGCCGGCGGCATCCAGGCGGCGGTAGATGTCCTCGGTCAGCGCGCGGTTGCGCTCCGAGTTGGTGGAATCGTAGTTGTCGAAGGCCACCCCGAAGTCCGCGAAGTCACGCTCGTGCCCGGCCTGGATGCCGGCGACGAAGGCCTCCGGCGTGGTGCCGGCCTTTTCCGCGGCCAGCATGATCGGGGTGCCGTGGGTGTCGTCCGCGCAGACGTAGTGCACCGTGCCCCCGGCCATCCGCCGCGCACGCACCCAGATGTCGGCCTGCACGTAGCCGACCAGGTGGCCGATGTGCAGGGGGCCGTTGGCATAGGGCAGGGCGTTGGTGACGAGCGCGGGGCGTGGCATGGCGGGACTGCGTGCGGAAAGACCGCGGATTATCGCATGCCGCGCCGGCGCGCCCGGCGCGCTTCCGGCGGCCGGAAACAGCGGGGCCCGGCATTGGCCGGGCCCCGGATGGAACGTGCCGGACGGGCTGCGCTCAGATGCGCTCCCACAGCTGCGACTTGCAGATGAAGGCGACGCAGCCCGACACCTTCAGCTTCGCGCCGTTCTCCACCAGCTCCATCTTGGACTTGTAGACCTTGCCCTCGTCGGGCTTGAGGATGGTGCCGCCCGACCACGCGGCGCCGTCGGCCTTCATGCCGCGGATGATTTCCATGCCGGTGATCGGCTTGCCCTTGCGGTCGTCCCTGCACTCGTCGCAGGTCGGGTTGGGGCGGCTGGGGTCGATGAGTTCGACGATGCGGCCGGTGAGCGTGCCATTGGCCGCCTGCGTGATCTCGACGATGGACTTCGCCTTGCCGGTTTCGTCGTCGATGGTCTTCCAGCGGCCGGCGGCGCCGGTCTGGGCGAGCGCGGCGGGCGCCATCGCCAGCGAGAGGAGGAGGGCGACGGCGGAGCGGGTGAGGAGTCTGGACATGATGTACCTGGCGGGATCTGCGCCCACGGCGGGCCGAGCACATATACACCATCCGCGCGCGGACGGTGGCGTGGCCACGGTTCGCGAATGGGGCGGCATTGGCGCAAGCTATGGGGCCACCCCCGCAGCAGCAGGAGAACCCGTGTCGTTCCCAAGCCAGCCGGTGACCGGCGCCCGCATCCCCGCCCACGCCGTCCAGGGCAGCCTCAAGCCACTGCCCCGCGTGCGCAACATCATCGCCGTGGGCTCGGGCAAGGGCGGCGTCGGCAAGTCGACCACAGCGGTCAACCTGGCGCTCGCCCTGGCCGCCGACGGCGCCCGCGTCGGCATCCTCGACGCCGACGTCTACGGCCCGAGCATCCCCACCATGCTCGGCCTGTCCGGACGGCCGGAGAGCCCGGACAACAAGTCCATCATCCCGCTGCGCGCGCACGGCATCGAGGCGATGTCGATCGGCCTCCTGGTGGAGCAGGACACGCCGATGATCTGGCGCGGCCCCATGGCCACGTCGGCGCTGACCCAGCTCCTCAACGACACCCTCTGGGGCGGCGAGGACGGCCTGGACTACCTGGTGGTCGACCTGCCGCCCGGCACCGGCGACATCCAGCTGACGCTGGCCCAGAAGATCCCGGTCGCAGGCGCGGTGATCGTGACCACGCCGCAGGACGTGGCCACGCTGGATGCGCGCAAGGGCCTGAAGATGTTCGAGAAGGTCGAGGTGGCGGTACTCGGCCTGGTCGAGAACATGGCCGTGCATGTGTGCACGCAGTGCGGGCATGCCGAGCACGTCTTCGGCGAGGGCGGCGGTGCGCGCATGGCCGCGCAGTACGGCGTGCCGCTGCTGGGTTCGCTGCCGCTGGAGCGCAGCATCCGCGAGCAGGGCGATGCCGGCACCCCGGTCGTCCTGGCGGCGCCGGATTCGCCCGCGGCGGCCGCCTACAGGCAGCTGGCCCGCAACCTGGCCGCGGAACTGGCCAAGCGCCCGCGGGCGCCGGCGGCGATTTCAGCCTCGCTGCTGTAAGGCGCCGATGGCCGGCACGGCACGGATGCCCTGCCGGCCGCCTTTCCCTACAATCGCCGGTCCTGCCGCGGCGGCGCCGTCGCCGTGGCGCCGCCACCCGGGAGTCGCATGAGCATCAAGTCCGACCGCTGGATCCGTCGCATGGTCGAGGAGCAGGGCATGATCGAGCCCTTCGAGCCCGGCCAGGTCAAGTTCCGCGACCGTGGCGGCGAGAGCGAGCGCATCGTCAGCTACGGCACCTCGAGCTACGGCTACGACGTGCGCTGCTCGCGCGAGTTCAAGGTGTTCACCAACATCAACTCGACGATCGTGGACCCGAAGCACTTCGACCCGAAGAGCTTCGTCGACATCGAGGCCGACGAGTGCATCATCCCGCCGAACTCGTTCGCGCTGGCGCGCACGGTGGAGTACTTCCGGATCCCGCGTGACACGCTGGTGGTGTGCCTCGGCAAGAGCACCTATGCCCGCTGCGGGATCATCGTCAACGTGACCCCGCTCGAGCCGGAGTGGGAAGGCCACGTCACCCTGGAGTTCAGCAACACCACGCCGCTGCCGGCACGCATCTACGCCAACGAGGGCGTGGCGCAGATGCTGTTCTTCCAGTCGGATGCCGACGATGTCTGCGAGACCTCGTACCGCGACCGCGGCGGCAAGTACCAGGGCCAGACCGGCGTCACCCTGCCGCGTACCTGAGGCTCAGCCGGCAAGCGCGGCCTGCAGCATGCGTACCCGGGCCACCAGTGCCTCGGGTGCATAGGGTCGCGCGGCGACCCGGCCCCAGACCGGGGCGGGCCAGGCCGGGTCGTCCTCGAACCGGGCGATCACGTGCACGTGCAGTTGCGGGACCATGTTGCCGAGCGCGGCGACATTGAGCTTGTGCGGCTGGAAGCTGTCCATCAGCAGCTGCCCGCAGCGCGCGACCTCCTCCATCAAGGTCGCGCGCTGGCCGGCATCGAGATCGAGCAGCTCGCGGGCGCCCGGCACGCGTGGCACGAGCACCAGCCAGGGGTAGTTGTCATCGTCCATCAGCTGGACGTCGCACAGCGCCAGCGCGGCGACCGGGTGGCTGTCGGCGGCCAGCTGCGGGTGCAGGGCATGGGCGTCGGGGGCTTGCGGCTTGCGCCTGGGCATGGCGGGCTCCGGGGTGGGGGCAGGGTGCCGGGCACGGCCGATTCTAGCCCGCCGGTATAATCGCCGCCGGGCGCCCGCCCACCCGCATTCCGCACGCCCGCCCTCCGGCGGACCACACCGCCGAGCCGCCGCAGCGCATGAGCCAGACCGCCACCCCCAACCCGCCCCGCGTGGGCTTCGTCAGCCTTGGCTGCCCCAAGGCCCTGGTGGATTCGGAACGCATCCTCACCCAGCTGCGGGTGGAGGGCTACGACCTCTCGTCCAGCTACGACGATGCCGACGTGGTCGTGGTCAACACCTGCGGCTTCATCGACTCCGCCGTGGCCGAGTCGCTGGATGCCATTGGCGAGGCCATGGCCGAGAACGGCAAGGTGATCGTCACCGGCTGCCTCGGCAAGCGTGCCGACATGATCCGCGAGGCCCACCCGGACGTGCTCTCGATCAGCGGCCCGCAGGATTACGCCAGCGTGATGCACGCGGTGCATGCCGCGCTGCCGCCGCGCCACGACCCGTTCGTCGACCTTTTGCCGGCCCCGCGCGCGCTGCTGGGCGAGGACTACGCCGAGGGCATCAAGCTCACGCCTAAGCACTACGCCTACCTGAAGATCTCCGAAGGCTGCAACCACCGCTGCAGCTTCTGCATCATCCCGTCGATGCGCGGCGACCTGGCCTCGCGCCCGGTGGACGATGTCCTGCGCGAGGCCGAGCGCCTGGTCAACGGTGGCGTGCGCGAGCTGCTGGTGGTGTCGCAGGACACGTCTGCCTACGGGGTCGACCTGCGCTACGCCGCGCGCACCTGGCGCGGCCGCGAGTACCAGACGCGCATGAAGGCGCTGTGCGAAGGCCTGTCGGAGCTCGACGCCTGGGTGCGCCTGCACTATGTCTATCCGTATCCGCACGTCGACGACGTCATCGAGCTGATGACCCGGCACAGGGCCGACGGTACGCCGCGGCTCCTGCCCTACCTCGACATTCCGTTCCAGCACGCCAGCCCGCGCATCCTGAAGCTGATGAAGCGTCCCGGCGCGGTGGAGCGCACGCTGGAGCGCGTGCAGTCGTGGCGCGCGGCCTGCCCGGAGCTGACCGTGCGCTCGACCTTCATCGTCGGCTTCCCGGGCGAGACCGAGGCCGAGTTCGAGGCGTTGCTGGAGTTCCTCGACGCGGCGCAGCTGGACCGCGTTGGTGCCTTCGCGTATTCGCCGGTCGCCGGCGCGGCCGCCAACCTGCTGCCCGATCCGGTGCCCGATGCGGTCAAGGAGGAGCGCCTGGCGCGCTTCATGGCGCGTCAGGCGGAGATCTCGGCCGGGCGGCTGGAGGCGAAGATCGGTACGGTGCAGCGCTGCATCGTCGACGCGATCGATGGCGACCTTGCGATCGCGCGCTCGATGGCCGATGCGCCGGAGATCGACGGCCTGGTGCAGGTGCAGGACGGGCGCGAGGCCGGGCTGCGCCCCGGCGAGTTCGTCGACATCCGGATCATGGGCAGCGACGAGCACGACCTCTATGGCGAGGTGGAGTACGGGGGAGGCGGTGGCTGACCGGCTCGGCATCCTGACGCGGACCTTCCCGAGCGTCGGCCGCCACCTGGCCGTGCTCGACGGGCTGCGCGGGATCGCCCTGCTGCTGGTGGTGGCCAGCCACGGCAGCAACGCCGGCCTGCACTTCATCCCCGGCTTGGACATGTCGGGCACCGGCAAGACCGGGGTCTGGCTGTTCTTCGTGCTGAGTTCCTTCCTGCTGATGCACCAGTTCCTGCACCTGGATGCCCAGGGGCGCCTCGGTGCCCGCGAGTGGGGGCGTTACGCGCTGAGGCGCGTGCTGCGGATCTATCCGCTGTACACGGTGTTCCTGCTGGCCTGCTGGCTGCTGCCGCTGCGCCACCTGATGCCGCCGATGTCGGCGCAGGTGGTCTGGGAGCACCTGACCCTCCAGAGTGCGTACTGGCTGACCTGGTCGATCGCGGTCGAGTTCAAGTTCTACCTGGTCCTGCCGCTGCTGGTCTTTGCCTGGATCCATGTCGCGCGCCGGAGCTTCTGGGCGGCCACGGCGCTGGCCGCGGCGGCGCTGCTTGCGCGCGAGTGGTCGGCACCGGCGTTCCATGTGTTCCAGCTGCGCACCTACATCGCGATCTTCCTGGTGGGGTCCTGGGCGGCGGTTGCCCATTTCCATCTGTCGCGTCGGCCGGCGTGGGCCGTGAAGGTGCAGGGTCCGGCGGCGGTCGTGGCCTGCGCGCTGTTCGCGCTGGCGATCGCGATGACGCCGAGCCTGTGGAGCATGATCCGCGGGGTGCCGGTGTCGCCGGGCCACTGGCACCAGTCGTTCACGCTGTACGCGCTCATCTGGGGCGGGTTCGTGCTGGCCCTGGTCCAGTCGCCGGACCGGCTGCAGGCGGCCTTCGGCTGGCTGCCGCTGCGGGTCTTCGGCGTGGTCAGCTTCAGTGGCTATCTCTGGCACGCCCTGGTGCTGGAGAACATGGGCTGGGTGCCGTTCCGCGCCGGGAGCGGTGCGGCCGCGGTCACGGTGATGCTGGCCATCCTCGCGGTGTCGGTCGCCAGCTACCTGGTGATCGAGCGGCCTTTCCTGCGCATCGGCCTGCGCCGCCGACAGACCGGCCGCAGCGCAATCCCGGCCGTCTAGGTCGCGGGGTAGTCCACCGCCGTCACCGCGAAGCGGCGCACGCCGCCGGGCAGTCCGGCCTCGACCTCGTCGTCGACGCGCGTCTTCAGCAGTGCGCGCGCCAACGGCGAGTCGATGCTGATCCAGCCCCGCGCGGCGTCGGTCTCGTCGGGGCCGACGATTCGGTAGGTGGCGCATTCGCCGCTGGCGATGTCCTCGACCTCGACGATCGCACCGAAGTACACGGCGTCCGGATCGCTCGGCACGGTATCGACGACGCGCAACGCCTGCAGCCGCTTCGAGAGGTAGCGCACGCGGCGGTCGATCTCGCCGAGCTGCGTCTTGCGATAGGTGTACTCGGCGTTCTCGGAGCGGTCGCCCTCGGCGGCCGCGGCCGAAAGCGCGCGCACCACCTCCGGCCGGCGCACGCGCCAGAGCTCGTCGAGCTCGGCCTTCAGGCGCGCGTGGCCCTCCGGCGTGACCAGCGCGGTGGACTTCTCGGCGGGTGGGCGCCAGCGCGACATCGCGCTCAGCGCTCCGCACGCAGGGCGGCGGTGTGGCTCCCGGACACTGTCACTTCCTGCCGGTCAGCCCGCCGAAGATCCCGCGCAGGATCTGCCGGCCGATCCGGTTGCCGACGGTACGCGCGGTCTGCTTGGCCATGGTCTCGATCATGCCCTGGCGCCGCTTCGTCCCGAACACGGCGTCCCTCATCGCCTGGGCGAAGCCGCCGCCGGCCGCCTCCTCGTCCTGCTTCGCCGTGCGGGCTTCCGGGGCGTCGGCCTGGGCGGCAAGCCCTTCGGCCTTCTTGGCCAGGATCTCGAACGCCGACTCGCGGTCCACGGGCGTGTCGTACTTCGCGCCGACGGGACTCGTGGCGCGTACCGCGGCGCGCTCGGCGTCGGTGATCGCGCCCATGCGGCAGCGTGGCGGCGCGACCAGGGTCTGTTCCACCGGCATCGGCGCACCCTTGCCCTGCAGCGTGGACACCAGCGCCTCGCCGGTGCCGAGCTGGCCGATGGCCTTCGCCACGTCGAGCGCGGGGTTGGCGACGAAGGTCTCGGCCGCGGTGCGCACCGCCTTCTGGTCGCGCGGCGTGTAGGCGCGCAGCGCGTGCTGCACGCGGTTGCCGAGCTGGCCGAGCACGTTGTCGGGCACGTCGTCGGGGAACTGCGAGCAGAAGTACACGCCCACGCCCTTGGAACGGATCAGTCGCACCACCTGCTCGATCCGCTGCAGCAGCGCGGGCGGCGCGTCATCGAACAGGAGGTGGGCCTCGTCGAAGAAGAAGGCGAGCTTCGGCTTGTCCAGGTCGCCGACCTCGGGCAGGTTCTCGAACAGCTCCGACAGCAGCCAGAGCAGGAAGCTCGAGTACAGCCGTGGCTTCAGGAGCAGGCGGTCGGCGGCCATGATGCCGATGACGCCGCGGCCGTCGGGCGTGGTGCGCATGATGTCGGCCAGTTCCAGTGCCGGCTCGCCGAAGAACGCATCGCCCCCGTCGGATTCCAGGCGAAGCAGCGCACGCTGGATGGCGCCGATCGAGGGCGTGCTGACCAGGCCGTACTGGCTCGAGACCGCCTTGCGCTCCTCGGCCACGAGCGCGAGCAGGGCGCGCAGGTCGGCGAGGTCGAGCAGCAGCAGCCCGCGGTCGTCGGCCAGGCGGAAGACGATGTCGAGCACGCCCGACTGCGTGTCGTTGAGCTCGAGCATGCGCGCCAGCAGGGTGGGGCCGATCTCGCTGATCGTGGTCCGCACCGGATGGCCGAGCTTGCCGTAGATGTCCCAGAACACGACCGGGCTGGCTTCGGGGCCATAGCCGTCGACGCCGATCAGGGCCGCACGCTCGCGCAGCGTGTCGCCGATTTCGCCGGGCACGGCAAGTCCGGCCACGTCGCCCTTCACGTCGGCCATGAACACCGGCACGCCGATGCGCGAGAAACCTTCGGCCAGCGTCATCAGCGTGACCGTCTTGCCGGTGCCGGTGGCCCCGGCGACCAGGCCATGGCGGTTGCCGAAGCGTGGCTGGAGAAAGACCCGGCCGCCGCTGTCCGGCAGCGCGTCGGGCGTGGTCACGGCCTTGCCGACGAGGATGGGTTGCATGGGGGCTCCTGGCAGGAGGCCCGGATTCTAGCCACAAGCACCGCCCGTGGTCTGCGGTCCGGCCTTTGCGCTCGCCATGGGGCCTCGTTACCCTGCGGGTCGCGTTCCTGCAGTCCCTGGTCGTCGCATGTCCCCACACCCTGCTGTCCTTCGCCGGCTCGCGCTCGCCGCCGCCGTCGTGCTCTGCCTGTCCCACGTCCCCGAGGCTTCGGCGCAGTCGAAACGCGACCGTGCCGCCGCCGCGGCGTTGGCCGAACGCATGGCCGCCGCCGAAACCCGCTACCGCGAAGCACTGGTCAAGGCGGCCAATGCCGATCCGGCCGCGCAGGCCGAGGGCGATGCCGCGCTCGAGGACATGGAGGACGTGCTGCTGGCCTGCGAGAAGCAGCGTGGCTGCGAACTCGCCTCGCTGCTGCCGGGCGTGAAGCGCTTGCTCAAGGCGCAGGCCGACGATGCCGACGGCCTCGAGGGCGAGGGCATCGACGAGATGGGCGTGGACGGCATGCCCACCGGCGACGTACCGGACGCGGCCAGCGCCGCGGCGCTGCTGAGCGAGGACGGCCAGCGTTTCGTGCGCATGGTGCAGTTCAATCCGGCGGTGCAGGAAGGCATCCGTCGCTGGCTGACCGACATGCGCGTGTCGCTGATCACCAGCCACGAGAACTACCAGTACATGCGCCACCTGATGGCGCCCGCCTTCGAGGAGCGCGGCCTGCCCGAGGCGCTGCTGTTCGGGATCATGGCCAAGGAATCCAACGGCCGCGTGCACGCCGGCTCGCGCGCGGGCGCCGTGGGCCCGCTGCAGTTCATGCCGGCCACGGGCCGCCGCTTCGGCCTCGGGCCCGACGGCACCGGCTTCGACACCCGCTACGACCCGAAGCAGTCCGCCGATGCCGCCGCCCGCTACCTGAGCGAGCGCTTCGCGGAGTTCGGCAACGAGGTCGAGAAGTGGCTGGCGGCCTACAACGGCGGCGAGGGCCGCGCCCGGCGCATCCACGATGCCAGCGGCGGGCGTGCGTTCTGGGAGGCCGATGTCTACGGCCAGTTCCCGGCCGAGACCCGCGACTACGTGCCGATGGTGATCGCCGCGGCCTGGCTCTACCTGCATCCGAAGGAATACGGGCTCAGCTTCCCGAAGGCCGACGTGCGCCCGACGCACTTCAGCCTCGCCAGGCCGGCGTCGATCTACGAGCTCACCATCTGCATGGGCGACAGCGGCAGCCGCCATGGCTACATGCGCCAGCTGCGCAACCTCAATCCACGCTACGAGGCCGACCAGGTCATTCCGGCCGGGTCCGTGCTCCAGGGCACCACGCGCATGGCGGCGCTCTACAAGCGCTGGTGCGCACAGGGCCGGCGCGCGGAGCTTGCGCAACAACTCATGGGCAGCCGGGTGGACGCCGCCCTGGTGCGAAGCGGCACGGTGCAGGCGCCGGTGCCGGCGGGCACGACGGTGGCCACGGGTGTGCCGACCGCCGCGGCCGCCGCGCGCGAGCACCGCGTCGTCCGCGGCGAGACCCTGGTCGGGATCGCACGCCAGTATGGTTGCGAAGCGCGCGAACTGGCCCGCGCCAACCGCCTGAAGGCACCGGCGTACGCGATCCGGGTCGGCCAGCAGTTGCGCCTCGAGGGCTGCGGCACCTGATGCCGACGTCGCCGTCGCACGGCGACTGACAGACTCGCGGCATGCATCTGCACTTCGACAACGCACTCATCCGCGAGCTCCCCGGCGATCCCGAGGACGGCCCGCGCCGGCGCCAGGTCCACGGTGCGGCATGGTCCAAAGTGGCACCAACCCCCGTCGCGGCGCCGCGCCTGGTGGCCCATGCCACCGAGGTGGCGGAGCAGCTCGGGTTCACGGCCGGCGACGTGCTTTCGCCGCAGTTCGCCGCGGTCTTCGGAGGCAACGCACTGTTGCCCGGCATGGAGCCCTGGGCCGCCAACTACGGTGGCCACCAGTTCGGCCAGTGGGCCGGGCAGCTCGGCGACGGCCGCGCCATCAGCCTGGGCGAGGCGGTGGCGGCCGACGGCTCGCGCCACGAACTGCAGCTCAAGGGCGCCGGGCAGACGCCGTACTCGCGCGGTGCCGATGGGCGGGCGGTGCTGCGTTCGTCGATCCGCGAATTCATCTGCAGCGAGGCGATGCACCATCTCGGAGTGCCGACCACGCGCGCGCTCTCGCTCGTGGCCACCGGCGAGGCGGTGGTGCGCGACATGTTCTACGACGGCCATCCCCGTCCCGAGCCTGGGGCCATCGTCTGCCGGGTGTCGCCGTCGTTCATCCGCTTCGGGACGTTCGAACTCCCGGCTTCGCGCGGCGACGTCGGGCTCCTGCGCGCGCTCGCGGAGTTCTGCATCTGGCGCGACTTCCCCTGGCTGCTCGGCGAACGCGCGGCGCACCCGCTGGCCGGGTTGCGCGCGGAAGGCGTGTTCGACGAGGCGCTGTTCACCGCCTGGTTCCACGAGGTCTGCGAGCGCACCGCGCGCCTGGTCGGCCACTGGATGCGGGTGGGCTTCGTCCATGGCGTGCTCAATACCGACAACATGTCGATCCTCGGCCTGACCATCGATTACGGCCCCTACGGCTGGATCGACGACTACAACCCGGACTGGACGCCGAATACCACGGACGTGCACAACCGGCGTTACCGCTTCGGCTTCCAGCCGCGGGTGGCGCACTGGAACCTGGGGCAGCTGGCCAATGCGCTGTCGCCGCTGTTCGAAAGCGTCGAGCCGCTGCAGGCCGGACTCGATCTCTATGCAACCACCTGGGCGCTGTGCGAGCGCGACAACGCCTGCGCCAAGCTGGGCCTCGAGCACTGCGACAATGCCGATCTCGAGCTGATGCGCGCCCTGCAGGCCCTGATGCAGGCCTCCGGCGCCGACATGACGCGCCTGTTCCGTGCCCTGGCCGAGGTCGATGTCGACGCGCCGCAGACCTCGCTGGAGCCGTTGCGGGGCGCCTTCTATGACGAGGGCCGGTTGGCGGAGCACGCTGCGGAACTCGAGGCCTGGCTGGTCCGCTACACGGCGCGCTGCCGTGCCGACGGCCTGCCGCGCGAGGCGCGGGTGGCACGCATGCACGCGGCCAACCCGCGCTATGTCCCGCGCAACTACCTGGCGCAGCAGGCCATCGACCGGGCCGAGGCCGGCGACGAAGCCGGCATCCGCGAACTCCTGGACGTGCTGCGCGACCCCTATGGCGAGCAGCCCGATCGTGAGGCCTTTGCCGCGCTGCGCCCCGACTGGGCGCTCGATCGCGCCGGGTGTTCGATGTTGTCCTGCAGCTCCTGAGCGGCGGCCGGGCGCCCGCCCGGTAGAATGGCCGGATGCCCCTCATCACCCTCAATGCCGTCGATTACAGCGTCGGCGGCCCGCTGCTGCTCGAGAAGGTCGAGCTGTCCATCGAATCCGGCGAGCGCATCGCCCTGATCGGGCGCAATGGCGCCGGCAAGTCCACGCTGATGCGCCTGCTCTCGGGCGAGATCCGTCCCGACGACGGCGACATCCGCCGCGACGGGAACGTGCGCGTGTCGCGCCTGGAGCAGGAAGTGCCGGCCGGCGCATCCGGCACGGTGTTCGACGTCGTGGCCGAGGGCATGGGCGAGCTGGGCGCCTGGCTGGCCGAGTTCCACCACCTGAGCCATGGCGACCACTACGACGCCGACGCGATGTCCGCGGTGCAGGCGAAGATCGACGCCGCCGACGGCTGGGCGGCCGACCAGCGCGTGGCCGAGACGCTGCAGAAGCTCGACCTCGACGGCGAACTCGCGTTCACCCGTCTCTCCGGGGGGATGAAGCGCCGGGTGCTGCTGGCGCGCGCGCTGGTGTCGGCGCCGGACCTCCTGCTGCTCGACGAGCCCACCAACCACCTCGACATCGAGGCCATCGACTGGCTGGAAGGCTTCCTCAAGGGCTGGTCCGGGGCACTGGTGTTCGTCACCCATGACCGCCGCTTCCTGCGCGCGCTGGCCACGCGCATCGTCGAGATCGATCGCGGCCAGGTGACCAGCTGGCCGGGCGACTGGGCCAACTACCTGCGGCGCAAGGACGAGCGGCTCAACGCGGAGGCGCAGGAAAACGCGCGCTTCGACAAGCTGCTGGCGCAGGAAGAAGCCTGGATCCGCCAGGGCATCAAGGCCCGCCGCACCCGCGACGAAGGCCGCGTGCGCCGGCTGAAGGCCATGCGCAACGAACGTGCCGCGCGCCGAGAACAGGTGGGGACCGTGCGCATGGAAACCGCGCAGGCCGGCGCTTCGGGGAAGAAGGTGATCGAGGCGAAGGATGTTTCCTTCGCGTTCGGGGAGCGCGTGATGGTGCGCGATCTTTCCACCACCATCCTGCGCGGCGACCGGATCGGCCTGATCGGCGCGAATGGCAGTGGCAAGACCACGCTGCTCAAACTGCTGCTCGGTGAACTGCAGCCGCAAGCCGGTGAGATCCGGGTGGGGACCCAGCTCGAGGTCGCCTATTTCGACCAGTACCGAGCCACCCTGCGCGAGGACTGGAACGCGCTCGAGAACGTGGCCGAGGGCCAGGACTTCGTCGAGGTCGGCGGGAAACGCAAGCACGTCATCGGCTACCTGCAGGACTTCCTGTTCACGCCCGAGCGCGCACGGGCACCGATCACGCGCCTGTCCGGCGGCGAGCGCAACCGCCTGCTGCTGGCCAAGCTGTTCGCGCAGCCGTCCAACCTGCTGGTCATGGACGAACCCACCAACGACCTCGACGTGGAAACCCTGGAACTGCTGGAAGAGCTGCTGGCCGACTATCCCGGCACGCTGCTCCTGGTCAGCCATGACCGCGACTTCCTCGACAACGTGGTGACCTCGACGCTGGTGATGGAAGGCGATGGCCGTGTCGGCGAGTACGTGGGCGGCTATAGCGACTGGTTGCGGCAGGCTGGCACCAGTGCTGGCCCCGTGCAGCCCGGCGCGGCGCGGTCGCCGAAGGCCGCGTCGGCCGCGGCGACGGCAGCCGCCGCGACGCCCGTACCCGTGCGTCGCAAGCTGTCGTTCAAGGAGGCGCGCGAGCTGGATGCCTTGCCCGCGCGCATCGAGGCGCTGGAGACGCGGTTGGCGGAGATGGCCGCCGCCCTGGCAGACCCGGCGTTCTTCAGGGGCGATGCCGGCAAGATCACCGCGCACAATGCGGGCATGGCCGAGGTCCAGGCCGAACTCGACGCCGCGTACGCGCGCTGGGAGGCGCTCGACGCGGCGTCGCCGGACTGAGCCCGGTCCGCGTTTACATCGCGCTCGGGTAGATGCCCTCGTGGCAGATGTAGTAGGTCATGTTGTTCGGCGTCACGGGACGCATGTCGGGAAGGGCGAAGGTGGTTCGCCCGTCGCCCCCGTAGGTCGTGCCGATCAGCGAGAACAGTGCGGTGTTCTGGCTGATCGGCAACAACTGGCCAATCGCCGGAAGGCCCTGGTTGGCCCGGATCGAGGCGCTGAGCATCATGGTTCCCATGACGCAGTCGACGGTATGGCTCGGGACACCATTGCCGGTGCGCTGCCCGTAATGCTCGGACAACTCCGAATTGCCGGGGAGCCCTTGCGGGCCCATCGGGCCGGTCGGGCCAGCCGGACCGACCGGGCCCGCGGGGCCCGTAGCGCCTGCCGGACCGGCAGGACCGACCGGACCGGCGACGCCGGCCGCGCCCGCCGGGCCGGGT
>DATBUS010000053.1:0-9294 GCA_036515815.1 Luteimonas sp. | reverse complement strand
GCACGGGGTCGCCGGCCGCCAGCGCGCCCGAGGCGCCGGCGGGCACGGTCCACCGCTGGCCATTGTCGAGCGTGAGCCAGCGGCGGCCACCCGTGGTCTCCACCCGGCTCACGCGGGCCTCGATCGCATCGGGTTCGAGTTCGTGCGCGGGCTGGCCCGGATTGGCCAGCGGGGTCGCATCGCGGCTGCGCTGCCGCAGGCCGAAGTCCTCCACCGCGCGCGCGGCGGCGGCCTCGCGGACTTCAGGCGGCGGCGGGAAGGCGCGGTCGTAACAGGCCAGGCGTCCGGTCGGGTCGGGCGTGGACGCACAGGGATGCTCCGCGACCGGCTGCGCCAGGATCGCGCCGGGAAATGCGAGGGCCACCAGCAGTGGTCGCAGGAAGGGTGGCAAGGGCAGCGGGACGTGCGGTCGGGGCATCGCGGTCTCCGGACGGCCGACGGGCGGGCGTGCACTAGAGTATGCGTCCACACGCGGGAGGGCGCGGGGATGCAGGACGCCGACGGAGCCATCGGGCGGTTGCGGCAGCAGGCCCGGGGACACCTGGCACGTCGCGACTGGACGGCGGCGATCGCCGCCCTGCGCGCGCTGCTTGCCCAGGCGCCGCGCGATGCCGACGGCTGGTTCAACCTGGGCTACGCCCTCCGGTCCACCGGCGCGTTCCACGCCGCACTCGAGGCCTATGGCGAAGCCCTGCGGCAGGGCGTGGGCGATCCGGCAATGGTGCACGTCAACCGGGCCGCGATCCTCTCCGGGCACCTGCACCGCGACGCTGAGGCGGAGGCCGAACTGGACTGCGCCCTGCGGCGGGTCCCCGGTCATCCCGCGGCCCTGCTCAACCTCGGCAACCTGCACGAGGAGTGCGGCCGGCGCGAACCCGCCATCGCCGCGTACCGGGCCCTGCTCACGCGCGGCGACGCCGATGCGGCGGCCGCCGAGGCGCTCGCGCGGCTCACGCAGCTCGAACCACCGGCAAGCGTCGATGACCCGATGCTGGAGCGTTTGCGACGCAGCGCGGAGTCGGCTGTGCTGGCCCCGGCCACGCGGGCGAACCTGTGGTTTGCCCGGGGGCGCGCACTGGATGCGCTGCGCATGCCCGAAGCCGCGTTCGAGGCGTTCACCGGAGGCAAGGCCCTGGCCCATGCCGGGCATCCCGCCTATGACCCGGCGGCCGCCGAAGCCCGCGTGCAGGCGGTCCTCGAGTCCTTTCCGTTGCCGGCACCCGGGTCCGCGGGTCCGGCCGCGGCGCCGGCAGGGCCAGCGCCGACGACGGCCCCCGAACCGCTGTGGATCTGCGGCATGTTCCGCTCCGGCTCGACGCTGCTCGAGCAGGTGCTGGCCGTGCATCCCCGCGTTGCCGCCGGCGGCGAACTCGACCTGCTCCAACGCCTCGCCGCCAGCGTGCTGTCACCGTTCCCGGCGTGCATGGCGACGCTGGATGCGCAGCGTTTGCAGGCCTTGGCGGAGGGCTACCGGGATGCGGCCCTCGCGCGCCTGCGCCCGGCAGCGGGCGTGCGCTACTTCACCGACAAGCGCCCGGACAACCTGCTGCTGATCGGGCTGGCGAAGCAGCTGTTTCCCCGGGCGAAGGTCGTGGTCACCCAGCGCGACCCGCGCGACATCGCGCTGTCGATCCTGATGCAGCACCTCAACCCGCGTGCCTTTCCGTGGGCCGCGACGCTCGCGGGGATCGGCCACCACCTCCTGCTGCAGCGCCGGTTGGCGGCGCACTGGCGGGCGCTGTACCCGGGCGATGTGCTCGAGTTCGATTACGACGCCTTCGTGGCCGCGCCCGAGGGCGCGTTGCGGCGCCTGCTCGATGCCCTCGGCCTCGACTGGCATCCTCCCTGCCTGCGGTTCCATGAACATGGCAACACGGTCCGGACCGCCAGCAACTGGCAGGTGCGCCGGCCGCTGTACACCAGGGCCTCGGGCCGCTGGCGCTGCTACCGGGACGCGCTGGGACCGCTGGACGACGTGCTGGGCCCGGCCGACGTCGGCCCGGAGGCGTCCCCGGCGCCGGTGGCGGCGCGGTAGTCGCGCATCGCGCCGGCCAGGGCCTGCACCATCGCGCGCTCCTCCTGCGACAGCAGCGGGTTCCACACGTCGAAGATCAGCACCACCCGCAGCCGGTCGCTGTCGTTGCGTGCCTCGTGCTCGATCGAGTCGTCGAATACGAACACCCTGCCGGGCTCCCAGCCACGCCGTTCATGGCCGACGCGGAAGCTGCAACCAGGCGGCACCACCAGCGGGAGGTGTGCGACCAGGCGCGCGTTGGTCTCGCCTGTGTGCGGCGGGATGTGCGTCCGCGGCGCCAGGGCGGAAAACATCGCGTTCGGGCACAGCCCGGCGATCTCGACGGCGTCCACGGCCGAGAGCGCGTCCGCCGTGGCCGGGCACCTGGCGATGTTCCCCGGCACGGGCTCGCCATGCGCCCACAGGTGGAACGAGCTCCAGGCGCGCGAGTGGTTGAGCGCCTCCCACTGGTTCACCGGCTGGTCCGGGCGGTAGGCGATGTAGGGCTGGAAGCTGTCGAAATGCGCGGTAACCAGCGCCTCGAGTTCGGCGAGGATGTCGGGCGTGCGCGCCTCCAGGCCGGGGATCCACGGAAACATCGCAGGATCGTGGAAGGGCAGGGCGGGCAGCCGCGGTACGTGCAGCTGGTGGCACTCGGAGTGGTAGGGCCGCGAGCGGCCGGCGAGGATCGACACCGCCTCGTCCCAGCGTCCGGCCACGGCCGGCGCCACCGCTTCCCTGGGCGCGGCCAGTGCCTGTTCCAGGAACGCGGCGAGGGCGTCGCCGTCGCGGGAGACGACGTCCGCCGCCTGCTCGAGCCTCCGCCTGAGCGCAGCCGGCCACTGTGGCCGGGGCGGCGCGACCTTCAGCGCATCGCGGAACACGGCCGCCGCCGCGGGGCCGCGGCCGGCGCGTTCCAGGTACTCGCCCTTGGCCAGAAGCGCCGGAAGGAAGTAGGGATCCAGCGCCAGCGCCGCGTGGATCGTGTTCCACTCCGACGCGGTGTCGCCGAGGTCGCGGTGCACCACCGCCAGCGTCAGCGTGAGCATCGGATCGGCGGGTGCGACCGCGCGCGCGGCATCCAGCAGCTCCAGCGCGGCACGGGCGTCGCCGCGCTGGTGGGCATGCACCCCGAGGCTGAAGAGCGCCTGGACGTTTCCGGGGTCCAGCGCACGGACCTGCGACCACAGGCGTTCGGCCTCCTGCCAGCGGCGCGCGTTCGCGGCGCTGCCCGCGGCCGCGATCAGGGCCTGTAGACGTTCACTCACCAGGGGATCTCCGGGACGCCGCGACCGGCCTGATTCTAGGCACGGCGCGGCCGGGCTGGACAGGTCCGGGCCCGCGGGGCCGCGGGTCGGTGCCCTACAATGAGCGGCCAGCCCCAGGAGCGTGTCCATGTGCGGAATTGTCGGTGCGATCGCTGATCGCGATGTGGTCCCGGTCCTGATCGAAGGGCTCAAGCGCCTCGAGTACCGCGGCTACGATTCGGCCGGTATCGCCGTGGTCGACGGCGACGACATCCGGCGCGTGCGACGCACCGGCCGCGTGGCCGAAATGGAAGGTGCCGCCGGGAGCGAAGGCTTCGCCGCGACGCTGGGCATCGGCCACACGCGCTGGGCGACCCATGGCGGGGTGACGGAATCGAATGCGCATCCGCACGTGAGCCATGGCGTGGCGCTGGTGCACAACGGCATCATCGAGAACCACGAAGAGCAGCGTGAACGCCTGCAGCAGCTTGGCTACAGCTTCGAGTCGCAGACCGACACCGAGGTCATCGCGCACCTCATCCACCACTACCTGAAGCAGGGCGACGACCTGCTGGCGGCGCTGCAGCGTGCGGTCAAGGAGCTGCATGGCGCCTACGCGCTGGCCGTGGTCAGCCGCAAGGAACCGGGGCGGATGGTGGTCGCGCGGATGGGCTGCCCGTTGCTGGTGGGCCTGGGCGAGGGCGAGAACTTCGTCGCCTCGGACGTCTCGGCCATCCTGCAGGCCACCCGCCGCGTGATCTTCCTCGAGGAAGGCGACACCGCCGAAGTCACTCGCGACGCGGTCAGCATCTTCGGCGCCGACGACCAGCCGGTGCTGCGCGAGGAGCACCTGTCGGACGTCTCGCTGTCGTCGCTGGAACTGGGCCCGTACCGGCACTTCATGCAGAAGGAGATCCACGAACAGCCGCGCGCGCTGGGCGACACGATGGAGGCGATCATCGACGCCGGCGGCTTCGAGCCCGCGCTGTTCGGCAAGGACGCCGACGAGGTGCTGCGCCAGGTCGAGGGCGTGCAGATCCTCGCCTGCGGCACCAGCTTCTACGCCGGCTCGGTGGCGCGCTACTGGATCGAGTCGATCAGCGGCCTCCCCTGCAACGTCGAGATCGCCAGCGAATACCGCTACCGCCAGGCCGTCGCCAACCCGAAGCACCTGGTGGTGACGATCTCGCAGTCGGGCGAAACGCTCGACACCATGGAGGCACTGAAGTACGCGAAGTCGCTCGGCCACGAGCTGACGCTGTCGATCTGCAACGTGCCCGAAAGCGCGATCCCGCGCGCCAGCCGCCTGGTGTTCTACACCCGCGCCGGCGCCGAGATCGGCGTGGCCTCGACCAAGGCCTTCACCACCCAGCTGGTGGGCCTGTTCGCGCTGGCCGCGACGCTGGCCAAGCTCAAGGGGCGCCTGACCGACGAGCAGGAAGCCGGGCACATCGACGCCCTGCGCCACCTGCCGGGCAGCGTGCAGCACGCGCTCAACCTGGAGCCGCAGATCGCGATGTGGGCCGAGCACTTCACGCCCAAGCACCATGCGCTGTTCCTCGGGCGTGGCGTGCACTACCCGATCGCACTGGAAGGCGCGCTCAAGCTCAAGGAAATCTCGTACATCCACGCCGAGGCCTATCCGGCGGGCGAGCTCAAGCACGGCCCCCTGGCGCTGGTGGATGACCAGATGCCGGTGGTGGTGATCGCGCCCAACGACAGCCTGCTGGAGAAGGTGAAGTCGAACATGCAGGAGGTGCGTGCGCGCGGCGGCGAGCTGTTCGTGTTCACCGATGCCGACAGCAACTTCAGCGAGAGCACGGGCGTGCACGTGATCCGCACCGAACGGCACGTGGGCGTGCTGAGCCCGATCGTGCACACCATCCCGGTGCAGATGCTGGCCTACCACGTCGCGCTCGCCCGCGGCACCGACGTCGACAAGCCTCGCAACCTGGCCAAGAGCGTTACGGTGGAATAAGCCGGCCGATCCGGCCCCCGCGCCCGGTCCGCCGGGCGGGACGCGCTAAAATGGTCGTTTTTTGGCCATCCGCATGTCCGGACACCACGCCGGGGCACCCATCCCGGGTGCCTCGCTCCCCCGGTTGCTGGCGCGCCTGCATGGGCGCGAGCCCATCCCGCAGCCGCGCGCGCCGGCCGATGTGCTGGGTGAATGGGTGGACTGGCAGCGCGCCGTGGCCCTGTCGCGCGCGCTGGACGAGTCACCGGCGGCCGCGCGGGGCCAGGGGCATGGCATCGCAACGGACATGGTGGCCGGCGACGGCGCCGCCCCCCTCGGGGAAGACGCGGATGCCGCGCTGGCGGCGGAATGCCGTCGGGTCCGCGGCGCACTCGAGGACGCCATCCGGGATGACAGCCGCGACTGGACCCTGCCGGTGCGTCCACGTGCGGGCGAGGACGGCACCGGGCTTGCCGCGGGTCTGGCAGCGGTGCAGCGGCATTGCCAGGGCCTCCAGCGCGACCTGCAGTCCGCGAGCGGTCGCCTGCGCGGCGACCTGCGCGAGCGCCTCGCGTGCCGCGACGGTGTCGCCGCGCGGCTGGCGTCCGTCGACGCGGTGATGGAGGGGCTGCTGGCGCCACGGGAGCACGCGCTGCTGGTGCCGGTGGTGCCTGCGCTCGTCGCCCGCTTCGGCCAGCTGCACGCGTTGCAGGGCGCGGGCGACGGTCCGCGGCCCGGGGCCGGCCGCGCGTCATTGTGGCGGGCGGCGTTCCGCGCCGAAGCACGCGAAGTGTTGCTGGCCGAACTCGACCTCCGTTTCCACCCCATCGAAGCCCTGCTTGCGGCGCTTCACAGCCCACGACCGGACGCATGAACAGAACCCTCTCCCATGGCCTCGTCTTCGCCCTCGGCTTCGGTGTCGTGGCCTGGATCGCAACCGGCTACGTGGGCAGCCACGCGCTGGCGCTCGCGGTCACGCTGCTGATCGCCGTGCTTTACGTGTCCGGCGGGGTCGAGCTCCACCGCTATCGCCGGGCCACCGCCGGCCTCGTCTCCGCCCTGCGGACGCCGCCGGAACAGGACGGGCTGGCCGCCTGGCTTGCCGGCCTCGATCCGGCCCTGCGCGGGCCGGTGCGCCAGCGCATCGAGGGTGGCCAGTCGCCGTTGCCAGGCCCCGCGCTCACGCCCTACCTGGTCGGCATGCTGGTGCTGCTGGGCATGCTCGGCACCCTGCTGGGCATGCTGGTGACCCTGCGTGGAACCGGCATGGCGCTGCAGTCGGCGAGCGACCTGCAGGCCGTGCGCGACTCGCTGGCCGCGCCGGTCGAGGGCCTGGGCGTGGCCTTCGGCACTTCGATCGCAGGCGTCGCCGCGTCGGCGATGCTGGGCCTGTTGTCGGCGCTGTGCCGGCGCGAACGCGCAGAAGCGGTGCGCGAACTGGACGCGGCCAGCCACGGCACCTTGCATGTGCACACGCGCGCCCACCAGCGTGACCAGGCACTGCGGCTGATGCAGGCCCAGGCCGATGCGGTGCCGGCCCTGGTGGACCGCCTCGACGCGATGGCCGCCGCGCTGGAACGCCAGGCCCAGGCCGCGCATGAGCAGCAGGCGGCGCGGCAGGACGCCTTCCATGCGCACAACCGGGATGCCTGGGAGCGGCTTGCCGAGACCCTGGCCGGGGCGCTGGAGCGTGGCGCCGCCGCGAGCGCTCGCGCCGCGGCCGAAGCGGTACAGCCCGCGGTGGCGGCCGCGATGGACACCGTCACCGCCGAAGCCGCGCGCCTCAACGCCGGCGTGGCAGGGGCCGTCGACCGCCAGCTGGCGGTCCTGGAGGCCGGCTTCAAGGCGCAGGCCAGCGCGGCCTCCGGATTGTGGGAGCGGGCGCTGGAGCGCCAGGCGGCGTCGCAGGAGGCGCTGGGCGAAGCGCTGCGGACCGGACTCGACGATGCCGGCGAGCGCTTCGCCAACCGCACCGGCGAACTCATCGACGCGGTCTCCGCCCGGCTCGAGGCCAGCACGCACCAGGTCGCCACGGCCTGGGACGAGGCGCTGGCGCGCCAGCATGCGCAGCACGAGGTGCTGGCCGCGCGCCATGGCCAGGCACTGGAGGCCGCGGCGGCCAGCGTCGGCGAGCAGTCGGCGTCGCTGCTGGTGGCGATGGAGAGTGCGCAGTCGCGCCTGCAGGCGGCACTGGCCGGACAGGACGGCGCGCGCCTCGCGGCCTGGACGGCACAACTCGAGGCGATGTCCACCGCGCTGCGCGACGAGTGGGCCCGCGCCAGCGCCGAGGCGGCACGGCGGCACGAGGCCGCGAGCGAGGCACTGGCCCGCGCGGCCGTCGACATCGGCGAGCAGTCCCGGACGCATGCCGCGGCGACCATCGCCGAGATCTCGACCCTGGTGGAGGCGGCCTCCGAGGCACCGCGCGCCGCCGCCGAAGTCGTCGCCGAACTGCGACAGAAACTCTCCGACAGCATGGCGCGCGACACCGCGATGCTGGCCGAGCGCACCCAGCTGATGGAGACGCTCGCGACCCTGCTCGATGCCGTGAACCACGCGTCCAGCGAGCAGCGTGGTGCCATCGACGCGCTGGTGGCCACGACCGCGGGCGTGCTCGAACAGGCGGGCGCGCGCTTTGGCGACCAGGTCCAGGCCGGCACGGGCGCCATCGAAACCGCGGTCGCGCGCATCGAGGCCGGCGCGTCGGACGCCGCGGCGCTCGGCGAGGCGCTGGCGGGTGCGGTCGCGCAGTTCGGCGAACGCAATGCGGAGCTGGCCGGGCGCCTGGACGGCATTGCCGCGGCGCTGGACGCGGCAGGCACGCGCAACGACGAGCAACTGGCCTTCTACGTGGCGCAGGCACGCGAACTGGTGGACCTCAGCGTGCTGGCGCAGAAGCAGATCATCGGCGAGCTCAGGCAGCTTGCCCCGGCCGCCGGCAGCGTGGCATGAGCCTCGGGGTCGAAGGCGACGTCGACGACGCGACCCCGGTCTGGGCCGCGTTCGGGGACCTGATGTCGGTGCTGCTGGGCGTGTTCGTGCTGCTCCTGGTCGGCGTGATTGGCGTGCAGTTGCACCTGCAGGCCAGGCTGGCCGACGAGGTCGCGCAGCGCGAGGCCGAGCAGCAGCGCCGCGTCGCGCTTGAGGAGGCCCTTGCCGCACCGCTCGCGAGCGGGCGGATCACCATCGTCGACGGCCGCATCGGCATCAGCGGCAGCGTGCTGTTCGCGCCCGGTTCCGACCGCCTGCAGGCCGAGGGCGAGGAGCTGCTCGCAAGCCTGGCCGGGCCGCTGGCAGGTTTCCTCGCCACGCGCGACGAGATCCTGATGGTCAGTGGTTTCACCGATGACCGCCAGGTGCGCGGCGACAGCCGGTTGTTCGTCGACAACTGGGAGCTGTCGGCGCAGCGCGCATTGACGGTGACGCGTGCGTTGATCGCACGGGGCGTACCGGCGTCGTCGGTATTCGCCGCGGCCTTCGGCGCCGGGCACCCGGTCGACAGCAATGCGAGCGCCGAAGGTCGCGCCCGCAACCGGCGCGTGGAAATGGCGCCGGTGCCGCGGAGGAACGGTGGCGTGCAGGGTGGGGACGTGCAGGACGGGGGCGCGCAGGTCCGGCATGCACGATGACACCGGCGCGGACGCAGGGGACGCGACCCTGGCCAGTGTGCTTGGCCGTTTGGCCTCCTGGCGCGAGGAACGTCAGGCGCTGGTCGGCAGCAGCGATGCCGGCCTGCCCGCGCCCGCGGACTGGCCGGCCCTCCCGGCCCTGCAGGAGATGCGGGGACTGTGGGCCGGGCTGCGCAACCGCGAGCAGTTGCGCCGCGCGCTGCAGCCCGCCCCCGCCGACGCGGGCCCACTGAACTCGGTGGCGCTGGTCAGCCGCATGCTGCGGCTGATGCACGAGACCTCGCCCGGCTACCTGCAGCACTTCACCGCATACGTCGACGTCCTCGTCGCGCTGCAGGAACCGAAGCCGCGCGACGGGTCGCAGGATGCCGACGCGGCCCCGCGCGGGAAGCGCGCGAAGCCCCGTCGCGGCCGGAAGGCGCCGGGCGCCGCGGCCCCCGGGGACTA
>DATBUS010000052.1:0-30232 GCA_036515815.1 Luteimonas sp. | reverse complement strand
CGGAGCCGCGGATTCCGCCGCCGGCGTATTCGCGGCCGGGGCGGCGTCGGTGGCCGCCGGCGTGTCATTGCCGCCACAGGCGACGAGCAGGACGCTCAACAGCAGGGGGGCGAGGAGGCGCTTGGTCATGGTGTGCACTCGTTGGTGTTGCGGATACGGGAATCAGCGGCCGGCCGCGGCGCGCTCGCGCGCGACCAGCAGGTCGGTGATGCGGAGCAGGTCGCCGAAGCTGCGGCCGATGACGCGGTAGCGGCCGTTGACGATGACGGTGGGCGTGCCTTCGACGCCGGCGGCCCCGATGAAGTTCCGGGCCTGCTCCATGCGCGCGTCGGTCGCGGGCGAGCGCATCGCGGCCAGCACCTGCGCGCGGTCCAGCCCGAGCCCGGCATACAGCGTGGCGTACTCGTCCAGCGAGGCGCCGCGCGCCGGCAGCGACTGTTCGACATGGATGGCACGGAAGGTCGGCTCATGCGTCTTCGCCAGTGCACCCAGCGATTCGGCGGCGAAGTATGCCCGCGCCGCGGCGTCGTTGAGCGTGAACGCACCAGGCAGGTAGCGGAAGGCGACGTCGGCCGGCAGCGTGCGCTTCCACTTCGCGACATGCGGCTCGAAGTCGTTGCAGACGTGGCACCAGTAGGCGAACACCTCCACCACTTCCACCTTGCCGGGCTCGGCCGCCAAGGGCCTGCCGTCGGGAATGGTGACGTAGTCGCGGCCTTCCACCAGGCCGTCGTCGGCACGCGCGGAGGCCGGCAGGCAAGCCAGGGCGGCGAAGGCGAGGGCGAGCAGGGCAGGAAGCAGGCGCTGGATCATCGGCAACACATCCCGTGGAAAAGAAAAGCGCCGGCACAGGGGCCTGGCCGGCGCTGCATGTCACGCATTGTGCATGGCGCCGGCGTGCGGCGGCCGGACCGGGGTCACGGCGTTTCTTGGGCGCCAGCGTCGCTCGGCGCGTCTTCGGCGTCCTGCGGCAGTTCCGGGTCGCCGGTGGTGGTCTCGCCCGGGGCGAGGCCGTTATCGGTGGCGGCGCCTTCTGCCTGGGCATCGTCCGCGGCCGGGGCCACGGTTTCCTGCGCCGGCATCGCGGCCATGGCGGCCAGGGTGGTGGCGTCCGGCCGCTTGTGCAGGCCCTGCATATAGCTGGACAGGGCGCCGATTTCCTCGTCGGTCAGCTGGCGGGCGATGTCGGCCATGATCTGGAACATGGCCTGGTCGCGCTCGCCGGTGGTGCCGGCGCGGTATTCCTCCAGGCGACGGGCGGTGTACCAGGCCTGCTGGCCGCCCACCATCGGGTAGGCCGGACCCGGGTTGCCGGTGCCGCTGGGGCCATGGCAGGCCATGCAGGCCGGGAGGCCGCGCTCGAAGTCGCCGCGGCGGAACAGCTGCTGGCCGATCTCGTAGAACTTCATGCCCTCGTACGGGCCTTCGGTCACCAGGGTGTCGTCGGCGATGCCGGCCGACTGGCCCTGGGTGGCGAAGTAGGCGCCGACGTCGCGCATTTCCTGCGGCGACAGCATCGCCGCGAAGGGCTGCATGATCGCGCTCGGGCGCTCGCCGCTCTTGAACAGCGCCAGCTGGCGGGCCATGTACAGCTCGCTCTGGGCGCCGATGTTGGGGTAGATCTCGGGGATGGTCGCCTTGCCGTCCAGGCCGTGGCAGGCCGCGCAGGTGCCCGCGATGGTGGCGCCGTTCTGTGCGTTGCCGGGCTTGGTCGTGGCGAGCTGGGCCACGGCGTCGACGGCCTCCAGCGGCAGGGTCTCGACGGGCTCGGCTTCCTCCAGCGGGGCGACCGTGGTCTGGGCAAAGGCGACGGCGCCGACCGCGAGGGCGGCGAAACCGGCGAGGAGGTAGCTGCGGGCGTGACGCATCTGGCTGGACTCCGGAGATCGGGATACCGGGCATGGCCCGGTCGCAAGGCCCGTCATTATCCGGTCGCGGGCTTCGGACGGTCAAACCCGCCCGCGGCGGCTTCCATGCGATCCTGTGCGCATGGCCAACCCCCTTGCCCGCGCCCAGTACATGCTGGCGGCGCACACTCCCCGCCAGCTGCCGCCCGACGGCGGCTTCGAAGTCGCGTTCGCGGGCCGCTCCAATGCCGGCAAGTCCAGCGCGCTCAATGCCCTGTGCCAGCAGAACGCGCTCGCGCGCGTCTCCAAGACGCCCGGCCGGACCCAGCAGCTGGTGTTCTTCGAGCTGCCCCAGCACGAGAACCGGTTCCTGGTCGACCTGCCCGGCTATGGCTATGCCAAGGTGCCGCTGGACCTGAAGGCGCACTGGCAGGCCTTCCTCGACAAGTACTTCCAGAAGCGCGAGGCCCTGCGCGGCCTGGTGGTGGTGATGGACATCCGCCACCCCTTGAAGGACTACGACCGGCACATGCTGGGCTATGCGGTCACCCGCGGCCTGCCGGCGCACGCGCTGCTGACCAAGGCCGACAAGCTGTCGCGTGGTGCCACGGCTGCGGCCGTGCAGGCGGTGAAGCGCGACCTGGCCAAGGACCATGGCGACACGGTGAGCGTGCAGGCGTTCTCGGGCGAGTCGAAGCTGGGCGTGGACGAGGCCCGCGGCGTGATCTGCCGCTGGCTGGAGATCGCGCCGGACTGATGGCGGGGCATCGGGCGCGGCCGATTGCCGCGCTGCAGGCGACGCTGCAACCCGGACGCGTACGGAGCCCTGCCACCGGTGGGCGATATAGTGCCGCTCCTGGGCCGGACTCCCGGTTCATCTCCCTCCGCGCCGGCGAGCCTTCACACGTGTCCAGCCCCAGCACCAGCAACGACGCCCCCATCCAATCGCGTGACCAGCTCGTGGCGCATATCGCCTCGGGCAGCAAGCCACGCGCGGACTGGCGCATCGGCACCGAGCACGAGAAGTTCGGCTTCCGCCTCGATGACCTGCGCCCGCCGGAGTACGAGGGCGAGCGCGGCATCGGCGTGCTGCTCGAAGGACTCACCCGCTATGGCTGGGAGCCGGTGGCCGAGCACGGCCGCGTCGTGGCCCTGGTCAAGGATGGCGCCTCGGTCACGCTCGAACCCGCGGGCCAGCTGGAGCTTTCCGGCGCCGCGCTGGAGACCATCCACGACACCTGCCGCGAAGTGGGCAGCCACCTGTTCGAGCTGAAGACGATCGCCGACGACCTGCGCCTGGGCTTCCTCGGCATGGGCTTCCAGCCGAAGTGGGCGCGCGCGGACATGCCGTGGATGCCCAAGGACCGCTACCGGATCATGCGTGCCTATATGCCGAAGGTCGGCGACCTGGGCCTCGACATGATGACCCGCACCTGCACGGTGCAGGTCAACCTGGATTACGCGGACGAAGCCGACATGGTGAAGAAGTTCCGCGTGTCGCTGGCGCTGCAGCCGATCGCCACCGCGCTGTTCGCGGACTCGCCCTTCACCGAAGGCCGGCCCAACGGTTATCTCAGCTACCGCTCGCATATCTGGACCGACACCGATGGCGATCGCACCGGCATGCTCGACTTCGTCTTCGAGGACGGCTTCGGTTTCGAGCGCTATGTCGACTACCTGCTCGACGTGCCGATGTACTTCAGCTACCGCGACGGCATCTACCACGACGCCAGCGGCCAGAGCTTCCGCGACTTCATGGAGGGCCGCCTGCCGGCGCTGCCGGGCGCGCTGCCCACCATGACCGACTGGGCCGACCACATGACCACCGCCTTCCCCGAAGTGCGGATGAAGAAGTTCCTGGAGATGCGCGGCGCCGACGGTGGCCCGTGGAACCGCATCTGCGCGCTGCCGGCGTTCTGGGTCGGCCTGCTGTACGACGATGCCGCCCTGGATGCGGCCTGGGACCTGGTGAAGGATTTCAGCCTGGCCGAGCGCCATGCGTTGCGCGACGGCGTGCCGAAGCATGCGTTGAAGCTGCCGTTCCGCGGCGGCACCGTGCGCGACCTGGCCATGCGTGCGCTGGAGATCTCGGCCGCGGGCCTGGCGCGGCGCGACCGCCGCAACGAGTACGACCAGGACGAACGCCATTTCCTGGATCCGCTGATCGAGTTCGCCCAGGCCAACGAGACCCCGGCCGAGCGCAAGCTCGCCCTGTACCAGGGCGAGTGGGGCGGCGATATCGACCGCGTGTTCCGCGAGTTCGCGTACTAGCGTCGGGCGAACGCGCGCGGCTTACGGGCGCCGTGAACGCAGTCATCTTGGTGCAATGCGGGTGAGCACTGCCGCGGGGGCATGGGAATAGGATCGACTGACGGTTGCCCCGCATGGGCAACCGATCAGTGCTGGCGGTGCCATGCGCCGCGAGTTCTCCGAAACCCAGGCGCGGCTGTCCCCAGCCGCACAAGGAGACGTTCCGTGCCCCTCGACCTCACCAATATCAAAGGCACTCCACTCGAACAGCAGCGCTTCACCTGGCGCGAGCTGGTCCAGCGGCCGATCAGCAAGCTCGATGACGACACGTTTACCCGCGTGCGCATCATCCTGTTGAACGGGCTCGAGCACGAGGCCCTGCGCTTCAGCCATGCGTTCGCCCGCATGAACCGCGACATGCGCGTTCCGCTGGCGCGCGTGCGCCGGGTCGAGCAGCACCAGCACACGATGATCAACTGGCTGATCGGCGCGGACCATTCGCCGCTGGAAACCACCATCGCCTACGAGCAGGTGGCCATCGAGGTCACCGCCGCCGTGGCGCAGACCGAGCCCGATCCCTACCTGGCGCAGACCTACCGCTTCGGCCTGCTGGAAGACTTCGACCACATGTATCGCTACACCGCGATGCTCGACCGGCTTGAGGGCAAGGACGCCAACAACATCCTGCAGTGCTACACCGACGTCATGCCCGGCCGCCCCACGGCGGTCGAGCACCGGCATCCGGAAGACGACGTGCGCGACCCCTTCGACGCGAAGACCGCGCATCCGCTTTCCAAGCTGCACGCGCTCACGATCATGGCCGCCGAGCAGCAGACCCACAATTACTACATGAACATCGGGCCGCTGTTCACCGACCCGGTGGCCCGCCTGCTGTACGCCGAGATCGCCTCCATCGAGGAACAGCACGTCACCCAGTACGAGTCGATCATCGACCCGAACCAGACGTGGATGGAACAGTGGCTCATGCACGAGTTCAACGAGGTCTACAACTACTACGGCGCCGTGCAGCAGGAGACCAATCTGCGCATCAAGGCGATCTGGGAGCGCTTCCTGGACTACGAGCTGGGCCAGCTGCAGTACGTCAAGGAACTGTTCCAGAAGGTCGAGGGCCGCGACGCGATGGAGGTGCTGCCCGAGAGCGTGCCCGAGCCGATCAGCTTCGCCAGCCAGCGCGAGTTCGTGCGCAAGGTGCTGCTGCAGGAAGTCGACCTGCGCGCCGATGGGCCGGACTTCGTGCCCATGGAGCAGGAGCCCGACGGCTCGCGGCGCTACCGCGCCCAGCTCAATTCCGAAGGCTCGCCGACCGAGGCGGTGCCCGCCGGCTACGTCTGGAACCCGGGCACCGAACTGGCCATGCCCGCCGAGCAGCAGAAGTAAGGGGACAGGAGATCACCATGGACAACGAAATCCACACCGGCAAGAACCGGACCGGCATGAAGACCTCGCCCGTGCATTCGCGCGAGCTGCTCGAGGTCCGCGAGATGACCGTGCCCCCGAACCCGGAACGCGACGCGGTCGCGATCCGCGCCGAATACCTTGCCGAGGCCGAGCCCGTCGGTTCGATGCCGCCGCCGCCCACCCTCAAGGGCATGGCCGGTACCGCGGTGAAGGCGCTGACCGGCAAGAAGATGCACGTGCTGCTCGACAAGATGGGCGAGCGTGCGGCCTATGAGCGCACGGGTACGCGCCTCTACGACATGATGCTGCAGAAGGTCGCGGCCGCTCCCGAGCTGCCGCCGGGCATGACGATGGAAGGCGTGCTCGAGATCCGCAACGAGGAGCATGCGCACTTCCAGCTGCTGTCCACCGCCATCGAAGGCCTGGGTGCCGATCCGACGGTGATGACGCCCTGCGCCGACGTCACCGGCGTGCAGGGCATGGGCCTGGTGCAGGCAATGGGTGATCCGCGCCTGACGATGGCGCAGGCGTTGTCGACGCTGCTGGCCGCCGAGGTGATCGATGTCGCTTCGTGGGAGCTTTTGATCGAGCTTGCGCAGGAGTTCGGCCAGGACACCCTGGTGGAGCAGTTCACCATGGCGCTGCAGGCCGAGGAGCGCCACGAGGCCACGGTCAAGCAGTGGATGTCGGCGGCGATCGCCGCGGAAGCCGGCGCCGACTGAGTCGACGCAAGCCGGGCCGTCCCGACGCGCGCCGCATCCCTGCGGCGCGCGTTTTCTTGTTTCAGCTCTCGCCGCGTAACCAGTGCGCAAGCCGATGGTGGTAGTCCAGCCGATGGCTGGGCCTGCCGGTGCCGGCCAGCGCATGCGAGCCTCCCGGATACACCACCATGCGCGCCGGCTCCGCGGCACAGCGCACCAGGTTGGCGAAGAACTCCTCGGCCTGTCCGATCGGACAGCGCTGGTCGTCCTGCCCCTGCAGCACAAGCGTCGGTGTATCGATGCGCTGGCAATACTCGATCGGCGACAGCCGGTGGTAGCGCTCGCGCACCTCGTCGATCTCGCCGCCCATGCTGTACGGATTGACGTAGTAGCCGGTGTCGGACGTGCCGGTATGCGATTCGATGTCCGCCACGGGCGCCGAGATCACCGCACGGCCGAAGCGCGAGGTCTGGCCGATCGCCCAGGCGGCCAGGTAGCCGCCATAGGATTTGCCGGTGCAGGCGAGACGGTCGCTGGCGACGCCTTCTTCCTGCAGCGTATCGACCATGGACAGGACCTGCGGCAGGTCGAGTTCGCCCCAGCGGCCGATCATGCGCCGCGCGAATTCGACGCCATAGCTGCCGGAGCCCGCAGCGTTCGGTGCCAGCACGGCCCAGCCCTGCGACAGCAGCTCGTACCAGTACACATGGCTCGCGTAGTCGATGAGCACATGGCTCTGCGGGCCGCCGTGGAAGTCGACCAGCAGCGGAAACGGTCCGTCGCCACCCGCGGGCAGCAGGACCCAGGCTTCGACCTCCTCGGTGCCGCCGTCGCCATCGGGCACCTGGAAGCTGCGCTTGTCCACGCGCGGAAGCTGGCGCGCTTCGAACCAGTCGGTGTTGAAGCGGCTGCGCACGGTTTCCTCGCCACCATCCCAGCCGACCACATGGATCTCGTCGGGGCGCCGCAACTGCGCAGCCACGAAGGCGAGGCGTTCGCCGCTTGCGCAGAGCGAGGACGCCTGCTGCAGGCCCGCGTCGACGCGGATGTCCGAGCCCTTTGCCAGGTCGATCACCAGCACTTCCTGCAGGCCGCGCCGCGCGGCGATGGTGGCCAGGCGCTGGCCGTCAGGGTGCCAGACGATCTGGTTGCCCTCGAGCTGCGTGCCTTCCACCGGCTGGCGCAGCTTGCCGGATTCGACATCGAGCAGGTACAGCTCGCTCATCGAATCGCCCTCGGTGGCGCTGCCGCCGAAGGCGATGGTGCGGCCGTCGGGCGACCAGCGCAGGCCGGACATGCTCGGGAGTCCGTGCGTGACCTGCCGTGCATTGCCGCCGCCGGCATCGGCGATCCACAGGTCGAGGCGGTGGCGCTGCGCACCGCTGCGGCCCTGGATCCAGGCCAGGCGCTCGCCGTCCGGCGACCAGCGTGCCTCGGCCACGTCGAAGTCGCCCTCTACCAGCACCCGCTCCTCGCCGGTGCCGGTATCGATCTCGAGCAGCAGCGTGCGATGGCCGACCTGGGGGCCCATCCCATCGAGCTTGTAGGGCAGGAAATTGATGACGAGCGGGCGCCCGTCGGCGTCGATGTCGTCATGCGCGTCTTCGGCCCAGGCGACCTGCGCGGTCGCCAGCAGCCGGCTGCCGTCCGGAGTCCATTGCAACAGCGACTTCAGCGCGCGGGCGGAGTGCGTGAGTTGCCCGGCCTCGCCGCCGTCCAGCGGCAGCACATGGACCTGCTGGCCTCCATCACGCGAGGACAGGAAGGCGACGCAATTTCCCCCCGGGTCGAGCACGGGCGAACTGGCGCTGAAGGCGACGCAGGTGATCGGCTTCGGTGGCGCGTCGGACGTGGTGTCGAGCAGCCAGAGGCGTGACTGGTAGCAGTCCCCCTCGCGCAGGGCACGCGAGGCGCTGAAGACGATGCGCCCGTGCTCCGGAGAGCCCGTGGGCTCGGCGAGGGTGGTCAGCTGGAACAGGTCTTCGATGCTGAATTGGTCCATCCATTACTCCCCGACATGAAGACGCCCCCATGGCGGGGGCGTCGGCTACCGCAATGTCAACGCGAACGCGTCAATGACGCTTCGCGCTGCCATCCTGCAAGGTCAACGGCGCTCTTCGCGCTGTTCGTTCTGGCGCTGCTGCTGGTCCTGCTGCTGGTTGCGCTGCTGCTGATCCTGCTGCTGGTTCCGCTCCTGGTTGCGGTCCTGCTGCTGGTTGCGCTCCTGCTCGTTCTGCTGGTTGCGGTTCTGCTGGTTCTGCTCGTTCTGCTGGTTCTGGTTCTGGTTCTGGTTCTGGTTCTGCTGGTTCTGGTTCTGCTGGTTCACGGAACTTCTCCTTGGATGACAGTTGGCCTTGCGGCATCGATAGATCACTCCTTTCCGGATCAATTGCACGTGAAGCGGAGAGCCCTGTTTTTCAGGCACATCGAAGCGTTCACGAACATCCATCCCGGCGTGTCCCAGTCAGTTTTCGAAGCGGCGCCAGGTGAGTACGATCCATGCACCCGACCATGTAGCCTCCACGAATGCACGCCTCCGACACAGACGCCGCGGTAGCGCCCACTGCCCCGCTGCGCGAGCCGCTCGACTTCGCCGATACCGACACACTGCTGCGCGACGATGTCCGCAGGCTGGGCGCGATGGTGGGCGACATGCTGGCCGAGCAGGTGTCGCCGGCCCTGCTGGACCAGGTGGAGCAGGTCCGGCGCGCAGCCATCGCCAGGCGCGAGAACGGCGAGTCCGTCGACGCCCTGGCGGCTGCGCTGGCGGAGGTGTCGCCCGCCAATGCCGACGCACTCGTGCGCGCGTTCTCGGCCTGGTTCGGCGCGATCAACCTGGCCGAGCGCGTGCACCGAATCCGCAGGCGGCGCGACCACCAGCGCAGTGACGAGGGGCCGCAGCCGGGCGGACTGGAAGCGGTGTTGCGGGCACTGCACGACGACGGGGTCACGCTCGAGGAACTCGAAGCCTTCCTGCCCCGGCTCTGCATCGAGCCGGTGTTCACCGCGCATCCCACTGAGGCCGTACGCCGCGCGCTGCTGGCCAAGGAACGCGTGATCGTCGAGCGCCTGGTGGCCGACATCGACCGCACGCGCACGCCCGACGAGCGCCGCAGCGACGCGTCGCGCATCCGGCAGGCACTGGCCACCACGTGGCAGACGTCGGAGGCGCCCGAGCGCAAGCCCACGGTGACCGACGAGGTCGAACACATCGGCCATTACCTGGCCGTGCTGTTCCGTGTGCTGCCGGCGTTCTACGAAGTCTTCGCCGAAGCCGTGGAAGCCATCTGGGGCCGCCGCATCGCCCTGCCGCAGGTGCTGCGCTTCGGCACCTGGGTGGGCGGCGACATGGACGGCAACCCGAACGTGGGTGCGGCCACCATCGAAGCCGCGCTCGCCGCGCAACGGGCGCAGGTCCTGGCCCAGTATCGCGACGAGCTGGAAGCCCTGGCCCAGGTGCTGACCCAGACGCGCGACCGCGCCGGCGTGGACGACGCGGTCGAGGCGCGGCTGGCGCACTACAGGGAACTGCTGCCCGATGCCGCGGCGCGACTGCGCGCGCGGCAGGCGGACATGCCCTATCGCCAGTTGCTGGAACTGATGTCGGCCCGGATCGCGGCCACGGCGGCGGAGGGCGAGGACAAAGGCGAAGGCGAAGGCGGCGGTGGGCGTGGCTACCCCGAGGTCGGCGCCTTCCTTGCCGATCTCGAGCTGATCGATGCCAGTCTCGCCCGCCACCGTGGCGAACGTGCCGGCCGCTTCGCACTGGCGCGCCTGTTGCGCCGCGTGCAGAGTTTCGGCTTCCACCTCGCCGCGCTTGATCTGCGCCAGGACTCCGCTGCGCACGATGCCGCGCTTGCCGCCCTTGAAGGCATCGGGGACTGGGGCGGCTTGCCGCTCGAGCAGCGACTGGAGCGGTTGCATGCACTCATCGCATCACCCGCGCCTGCCGTGCCCGATGCGGAAGACGCCGCCGGGACCCTCGATGTGTTCCGCACCGTCGCCTCCGCCCGCGCGCGCTACGGCAACAATGCCTTCGGCCCCTATATCGTCAGCATGAGCCGCAGCGCGGTGGACGCGTTGGCGGTGCTGGCGCTCGCGCGTATCGCCGGCTGTGTCGAGGACGGCGAGGTGCCGCTCGACGTCGCGCCGCTGTTCGAAACCGTCGATGACCTCGATGCCGCGGCGGGTGTGATGCTCGCCCTGTTCGATGATCCGGTCTACCGCCGTCACGTGGCGGCGCGTGGGAACCGTCAGATCGTGATGCTGGGCTACTCCGACAGCGCCAAGGACAGCGGACTGCTGGCCTCGCGATGGGCGCTGCAGCGGGCGCAGGTCGACCTGATGCGGCTCGCGCGCGAGGCCGGCGTACGCCTGGTGTTCTTCCACGGCCGCGGTGGCTCGGTCAGCCGCGGTGGCGGCAAGACCGGGCGCGCGATCATCGCCGCGCCACGCGGCAGTGTCGACGGCCGCATGCGCATGACCGAGCAGGGCGAGGTGATCCATCGCAAGTACGGGATCCGCGCACTGGCGCTGCGCAACCTCGAACAGACCACGGGTGCGGTCCTGCGCGCGAGCCTGCGGCCGCGCGAGGCGGATCCGCGCACGCACGACTGGCGCTCCATCGTCGACACGCTTGCCGCGGATTCGCGCGCGCACTATCGCGCACTGGTGCACGAGGACCCCGGCTTCGACGCCTACTTCCGCGCGGCCACGCCGGTGGACGTGATCGAACGCCTGCAGATCGGCTCGCGCCCCTCGCGCCGCCGCGATGGCGGCATTGCCAACCTGCGCGCGATTCCCTGGGTGTTCGCCTGGTCGCAGAACCGCTCCGGCCTGACCGGCTGGTATGGCGTGGGCCACGCGCTGGAGCGCGGCATCGAACGCCACGGCCTCGAGGCGATGGCCGCGATGGCGCGCGACTGGCCATTCTTCGCCGCCATGCTCGACGACGTGGAGATGCTGCTCGCCAAGTCCGACATGGACATCTTCGAGCGCTACTCGCAGCTGTCCGGTGACGCCCACGCGACATTCCACCCGGGCATCGCGGCCGAGTTCGCGCGCACCCGCGACGCCATCCTCGCGATCAAGGGCGAGGACGCACTGCTGGCCGGCGACTACCGCCTGCGGCTGTCGATCCGCCTGCGCAATCCCTATGTCGACCCGATCAGCCTGTTGCAGGTCGAGCTGCTGCGGCGCTGGCGCGACGGCGGGCGCGAGGACGGCGAGCTGCTGCGTGCGCTGTTCGCGACCGTCAACGGCATTGCCGCCGGCATCCAGAACACCGGTTAGGGGCCGGCCCGGCGCCACGGCAGGGGCGGGCCGCGCGACCCACTGCCGCGGCCCGCAACAGCGCTAGACTCGCCGGGACAACCCCGGAGAGCCGACGCCATGTCCGCAGCGCACGACGAGATCGTCTTCCACACCAACCCGATGTCGCGCGGCCGGATCGTCCGCTGGATGCTCGAGGAGCTCGGCGTCGACTACCGCCCGGTGGTGCAGGCCTACGGCACCAGCATGAAGTCGCCGGAGTACCTGGCCATCAATCCGATGGGCAAGGTGCCGGCGCTGCAGCACCGCGGCATCGTGGTGACCGAGGCCGCGGCGATCTGCACCTACCTGGCCGACGCGTTCCCGCAGGCCGGGCTGGCGCCGGCGACGGACGATCCGCTGCGCGGCCCCTACCTGCGCTGGATGTTCTTCGGCGCCGGTCCCGTGGAGGCCGCGGTGAGCGCGAAGGCGCTGGGCCAGCTGCCACCGCCGGAAAAGGCCGGTTTCGTGGGCTATGGCAGCTTCGAGCAGACCATGGACGTGCTGGAACAGGCGGCGGCGTCCGCGTCGCCCTGGCTGCTCGGCGAGCGCTTCAGCGCGGCCGATGTCTATCTCGGCAGCCAGGTGGACTTCGGGCTCGCCTTCCGCAGCATTCCGGAGCGCCCGGCCTTCACCGCCTGGGCCGAACGCCTGCGGGCGCGCGAGGCCTACCAGCGCGCCAAGGCGGCCGACGATGCGTTGATGCCGCCTGCGGCCTGACGCCGCGTCGCCTGGTCCGCGCCCGGCGCATTACGCGCCGCGGGGCAGGACCGTCAGCACCCGGGCGACGAAGTCGTGGAATTCCTGCATGTAGCCACGCAGGAATTCGGCGGTACCGGGGTCGGCGATCGCGCCCGATTCGTCCAGCATCCCGTCCTTGAACTGGATATAGGCTTCCGGCGAGTTCATCTGCGGCGAGTTGAGGAAGCCGAGGATGGTGCGCAGGTGCTGCTGGCCGACGGCGGTGCCGATCGCGCCCGGCGAGGTGCCGATGACGCCGGATGGGATGTGCGCGAACGAGTTCGTGCCCCAGGGGCGGCTGGCCCAGTCGAGCGCGTTCTTGAGCCCGCCGGGGATGGAGCGGTTGTACTCGGGCGTGACGATCAGGATGGCGTCGGATGATTCGATCTCGCGCTTCAGCCTGCGCCCGGCCTCGGGATAGTCGGCGTCGTAGTCGTAGCTGTAGACCGGCAGGTCGTCGTAGCGGATTTCGCGGAACTGCAGCTGCTCGGGCGCAAGCTTGAACAGCGCGTTGGCGAGCTTCCGGTTGATCGAGTCTTTCGCGAGGCTGCCGATCAGGTAGCCGACGTCGTAGGTCTTCATGGCGTGCTCCTGCGAAGGGGGCGGGGCGTGTGCCGGCGTCCACCGGCGCGCGCGGCCAGAGTATGCGCAGCGCCTGCGTTAAGCCCGCGGCTCCGGCATCGGGCAGGCAGCCGGGCGCGGGTCAATCCCCCGCCGCGCCGCCGATCACATCGCGGAAGAGGTGCAGCATGCCCCGCCTGTAGGCCTCCCCGATCGAGGCCGCATGCGTCCCTTCGGGCAGCACCACCAGTTCAACCTGCCACGGCGCATCCGGCCGCTGGCTCCACTCGGCATGCCAGGCCCGGGCATTGCGCACGCGCTCGGGCGTGTCGCGTGCGCCGCTCGCCACCACCACGGCCAGGCCGTCCCGCCCATGGCGCGCGGGTGCCGCGAACAACTGCTCCCGCGCCGGTGCGAAGGACGGATTGCTGGCGATGCGGCCGCGGAAGAGATCCGGATCGCGCAGCGCCGACCACAGCACGAAATAGCCGGCCCGCGACTGCCCCACCAGCACCCGCTGCCCCGCATCGGCCCGGTAGCGGCGCTCCACTTCCGGCAACAGCCGGTCGCGCAGGAAGCGATGGAAGGCGTCCGCGCCGCCCTGGCCGGCAACGGTGTCGGGGCCCGCGCCGGTGAAGTCCAGGCCCCGCCGGTTCACCGCCGGGTCGAAGCCGCCATAGGCGATGCCGACGATGATCGCTTCGGGCAGGCCCTCGTCGTAGCCGAGGAAGAGGTGGGTGGGCGCGAGCAACGGGAACAGGCTGTCGCCGTCGAGCAGGTAGACCACCGGCCAGCGGCGGTCGGGTTGGGCCGCGTAGCCTTCGGGCAGGCGGACGTAGACGTGGTAGTCGCCGCCGGTTTCGGGCGACGCCAGGGGGAAGTAACCGCCGGCGAGTGCGGGCAGATGATCGAGCGGCAGCATGTCGGCGCCCGCGTCGGACGGCACGACACCGGCAGCGGCTTCCGGCGCGACATCCCGGTCGACCACCTGCGCGTGAGCGGTGCCACTGGCGATCGTGGACAGGAGCAGCGCGAAGCAGAGGAGTGGACCGGTCATCGCCGGAGTCTAGCAACGGGCGCCATGGTCTTCCGGGCGGTCCGGCGGTATACTACCCCCCACTATCCGGACAGACCCGCTCGTGCCCCATTCCCCCGAGGAAAAGAAGAAGGTCCTCGCCCGCATCCGCCGCATCCGTGGCCAGTGCGAGGGGCTGGAGCGCGCGCTGGAAGCCGGTGCCGACTGCGCGCCGGTGCTGCAGCAGATCGCAGCCATCCGCGGCGCGGTCAACGGACTGATGAGCGAGGTGCTGGAGTCGCACCTGCGCGAGCAGTTCGGGCAGGCCGCGCAGGACGACGGCGAGCGCGCCGCGCGCGTCGCCGAGATGACCGGGCTGATCCGTTCGTACCTGAAATAGCCATCCATGCCGGTGGCGGCCCGCGCCGCGACCGTCGACCCACCACCGCCTGCAGGAGCCCACCATGAAGACCCGTGCCGCCGTCGCCTTCGCACCCGGAAAGCCGCTCGAGATCGTCGAGCTCGACCTCGAGGGCCCGAAGAAGGGAGAGGTGCTGGTGAAGATCACCCACACCGCGCTGTGTCACACCGACGCCTTCACCCTGTCCGGCGAGGATCCGGAGGGCGTGTTCCCGGCCGTGCTCGGCCACGAGGGCGCCGGCATCGTGGTGGAGGTGGGCGAGGGCGTGACGTCGGTGAAGCCCGGCGACCATGTCATTCCGCTCTACACCGCCGAATGCGGCGAGTGCCTGTTCTGCAAGAGCGGCAAGACCAACCTGTGCGTGGCCGTGCGCGCCACCCAGGGCAAGGGCGTGATGCCCGACGGCACCACCCGCTTCAGCTATAACGGCCAGCCGGTGTACCACTACATGGGCTGCTCGACCTTCGCCGAGCACACCGTGGTGGCCGAAGTCTCGCTGGCCAAGGTGAACCCGGAGGCCAACCCGGAGCACACCTGCCTGCTGGGCTGCGGCGTGACCACCGGCATCGGCGCCGTGCACAACACCGCCAAGGTGCAGGAAGGCGACAGCGTCGCCGTGTTCGGCCTCGGCGCGATCGGCCTTGCCGTGATCCAGGGTGCGAAGCAGGCCAGGGCCGGTCGCATCATCGCCATCGACACCAACCCGGACAAGTTCGCGCTCGCCACGCAGATGGGTGCGACCGAGTGCGTGAACCCGAAGGACCATGACAGGCCGATCCAGCAGGTGATCGTGGAGATGACCGGCTGGGGCGTGGACCACAGCTTCGAGTGCATCGGCAACGTCGACGTCATGCGCGCGGCGCTCGAGTGCGCGCACCGTGGCTGGGGCCAGAGCGTGATCATCGGCGTGGCCGGCGCGGGCAAGGAGATCAGCACCCGTCCGTTCCAGCTGGTCACCGGCCGCAAGTGGCTGGGCACGGCCTTCGGCGGCGTGAAGGGCCGCAGCGAGCTGCCGGGCATGGTGGAGGACGCAATGAATGGCGAGATCGAACTCGCGCCCTTCGTCACCCACACCCTGCCGCTGGAGCGCATCAACGAGGCCTTCGACCTGATGCACGAGGGCAAGTCGATCCGCGCCGTCATCCACTACTGACGTCCCGTCGGGGCCCGGGGCGTGGGTATCGAGACTGGCGGGAATGCCGCGGCCGCGGCCGATACCCGCGCCGCAGCCCCCGGTCGCCGTGGCACACGGATCGCGCTGGTCGCCGGTGCGACCGGCCTGGTGGGCCGCGCCATCGTGGCGCGGCTGCTGGCGGATCCAGGCGTGGCCGGGGTCCATGTGCTCGTGCGGCGGCCGCTGGCGGTGGATGCGGGTGCGGGCAGGCTGCATGTGCATGTGGTCGACTTCGCGGACCTGCCTGTCCTGCCGCGCGTCGACGAGGCCTACCTTGCGCTCGGTACCACGATCGGCATCGCCGGCAGCCAGGCGGCCTTCCGCGCGGTGGATTTCGACGCGAACCTCGCCGTGGCGCGGGCCGCGCTGGCGGCGGGCGCGCGGCGCATCGGGCTGGTGAGTGCCATGGGCGCCGATGCGCGTTCGCACGTGTTCTACAGCCGCACCAAGGGCGAGCTCGAGGACGCCCTGTCCGCGCTGCCGCTCGAAGGCCTGGTGTTCGCGCGTCCGGCGTTGTTGCTTGGGGACCGCGACGCGCTGGGCCAGCCACGACGCCGCGGTGAACACATCGCCGCCACACTCGACCGCTGGGTGCGACCGGCGCTGCCAGCGCGCTTGCGTGGAATCGCCGCCGACGACGTGGCGGCCGCGCTGGTGGCTTCACTCCCACGGGCACGCGGGCAGCGCGTGCTTGCCTCGGCCGACATGCAGGGTGCCGCCGCCCGTTGAGCGCGCGGCATCGCACCACACACATCGTTTCCAGGAGGAACCGCATGGAACAACTCGAACGCCGCGCCAGCTTCGGAGGCTGGCAGGACGTCTATCGCCACCGCTCGGAAGTTCTCGACTGCGACATGACCGTGGGCGTGTATTTCCCGCCGCAGGCGGAAGAGGCGCCATGCCCGGTGCTGTACTGGCTGTCGGGCCTGACCTGCACCGAGCAGAACTTCATCACCAAGGCCGGCGCGCAGCGCTACGCGGCCGAGCACGGCATCATCCTGGTCACGCCGGACACCAGTCCGCGCGGTGACGAGGTGGCCGATGCCGACGGCTACGACCTCGGCAAGGGCGCCGGCTTCTACCTCAACGCGACGCAGGACCCGTGGGCCGCGCACTACCGGATGTACGACTACATCGTCCACGAATTGCCGGCTTGGGTGGAAGCCGACACCGCCGCCAGCGATCGCCGCGCCATCAGCGGGCACTCGATGGGCGGTCATGGCGCGCTGACCATCGCGCTGAAGAACCCCGGCCGCTACCGCAGCGTCTCCGCCTTCTCGCCCATCGTCGCGCCGTCGCAGGTGCCCTGGGGCGAAAAGGCCTTCAGCGCCTACCTCGGCGACGACCGCAAGGCGTGGAAGCAGTACGACGCGGTGGAACTGGTAAAGTCCGCGCCCGAGAAGCTCCCGCTCCTCGTCGACCAGGGCGCCGCCGACGAATTCCTCGACACCCAGCTCCGCCCCCAGCTGCTCCAGGCCGCCTGCGAAGCCGCCAACCACCCCCTGACGCTCCGCATCCACCCCGGCTACGACCACAGCTACTACTTCATCGCCAGCTTCATCGGCGACCACATCGCGCACCATGCGGCGGCGTTGAAGGGCTGAGGAGCGGGGAAGAGCATTTGCCACGGATTACGCGTATATCCGCGAAATCCGTGGCAAAGCTTTTCAGGCTTTACGCCCCAAGCACGAAATCGGTCCGTGCATAGACGCCATCGCGGATCAGGGCGCCGGGCGTGACGTCCACGGGGGCGTCGAACATCGGGCCGGCCTGGACGCAGGTGTGGAATTCGCCGGCTTCGCCGCAGGGGTCGACGCCAGGAGGCAGGGCGTCGAGGAGGGCGGCGTCGAAGGGGCGGCCGGCGAAGGTCACCGGCAGGCGCGTGGTGTCGACGCAGCACAGCGAGGCGCGCAGGCCGCGGTCGACCATCGTGCGTGCCAGCGTGGCTGTGTCGGCACCGAACAGGGGAAACATCGGGGTCCAGCCCAGGCGGGCGGTGAGCGCTTCGCGCCAGGCGCGGATGTCGGCGAGCTGCAGGTCGCCGAAGGCGATGCGGTCGATGCCCGGCCAGCGCGCGCGGGCCTCGTCCAGCGCAGCGCTGAAGCGTGCCTCGTAACGGGTGTTGTCGCAGTTGCGTGGCAGCCGGCATTCGACCAGTGGCAGTCCCGCTGCGGCCGCCTGCGCGCGAAGGATCTCCACGCGCAGTCCCTGCATCGATGCACGGTCGTCGCCCTCGGTGATCGTGCTGAGCAGGCCGCAGACCTCGACCTCGCCCTGTTCGCGCATCACCTGCAGGGCCCACGCCGCGTCCTTGCCGCCGCTCCAGGCCAGCAGTGCGCGCGGGCGCCGGGTGCCGGCCTCAGGCGGCACGGACGTCGCGCAGCTCCCAGGCACCGCCCGCCAGCAGGCGCATGCGGTGCTTGAACACATCGCCGCGCAGGCGCGTGGTGGCGACCAGTTCGATGCGCTGCTCGCGCTGCACGCCTTCCACCACCGCGGCCGGGTCGGTCGCGCCCAGCAGCGGATCCACCTCGTCCGGCTCGTCCTGGGTGGCACGCCAGCGTTCGAACAGCTGTTCGCCGCGCAGCGCCTCCTGCAGCTCTTCCGCGAAGGCGTCGGCACCGTGCGAGGTGAAGGCGAACTCGCCCGCGCCGCGCACGGCGGCCGGATCGGGGATGGCGATGAAATAGCGCGTCGGCATGCGGTAACCCGTGGTGTGGCTTCGGGACAAGCTTAGCGGCGCGCCGTTAACCACGCGTTGCGGACCCGTGCAGGGCGTGGCCCGGCGGATGGACGATCAGCGCGGCACGCCGTCCCGCCGCGCCGCCAGGTCGCGCTCCACGCGCTCGCGATAGCGGATGAAGAGCGGAACGCCGATGCCGATGCCGACCATGATCAGCGTGCCGCCGATCAGGAGCCAACCGACGGGACGCGCGAACAGTTCGACGAAGACCGGATGCATGGTGATTCTCCCCTGGGGACCGGAGAGCATCATTGGCCGGCGCTGTCGCACCAGCATTGACCGCGGTCAAATCCGGCCGCGTGGCGCCCGCGGAGGCCGCGGGCGCACCACGGGTCTTCAGCGCCTGCCCGCGGCCGGATAGGCACGCGGCAGCTCGCCGCGCGCGGCATCCGGTTCGGCGCGCAGGTAGCGGTCGCGCAGTTCGGTCTGGCGCGAACGCATGTCGATCGCACGGCCGTCGAACCACACCTGGCTGGCCAGGCTGGCCACGTCCAGCGGGTCACCGTCCCAGAGCACGAGGTCGGCGCGCAGGCCGGGCGCGATCGCGCCGGCCTCGCCATCGAAGCCGAACGTCCGCGCGGGCACGCGCGTCAGGCCGGCCAGCGCCGCATCCCAGGACAGCCCGTGCGCGACCGCATTGCCGGCCAGCTGGCGCAGCTTGCGCGCGTTGTGGGCGGCGTCGCCGGCCTGGGTGAAGCCGACGTCGACACCCGCCTCGCGCAGCACCGCGGCATTGCGCTCGCTGGCGTGCACGCGGTCGAAGTTGGCCGGCAGGTTGTCCAGCGGGTCCACGAACACCGGCACCCGCGCCGCGGCCAGTTCGCCGGCCACGCGCCAGGCCTCGCCGCCGCCGCGGATGGCCACCTTCACGCCGTGCTTCTTCGACCAGCGCAGCAACTGGCGGATGTCGGCTGCACGCTCCACCGCCACCACCAGCGGCAGCTCGCCGCGCAGATGGCGCAGCAGCGTCGCACGCCCGGCCGGCGTCAGCATCGCCATGTGCGAGCCGGCCGGCAGCCGGCCCTCGGCCTCGTCCACCAGCTGGTCGAGCAGCATCCACTGGGCCGCACGCGAGCCGCCGGTGAGGCTGGCCGCACGTCCACCGCCAAGGTCGATGAAGAGGACCCTGGGCCCGGCCGGCCCGTCGCTGCCGTCCAGGCGCACCACCGCGCCCTGGCCACCGATGATCGAGCCGCCGCTGGCGCTGCCCGCCGCCAGCAGGCTGAAGCCGATGCCCTCGACGCGTGCCACCGGCACCAGCAGGGAGTCGGGGTTGTAGGCCAGGGTGACATCGAACTCCGGGCGCACGGTCATGTCATGCGCACCCTCGCCCAGCGCGAGGCGGCCATCGACGGTGGCCGATTCGCCGGACACCTCCTCGATGCCGGTGCCGTTGATGCCGCCGAACAGCGTCGGCGTCAGCGGACGGCCATTGGCGTCGACCACCGGTACGCCGCCGGCATCGAGCCCGGTGCCCACGGCGCTGATGCGGCCGTTGCGCACAAGCACGTCGGCGCCCTGCAGGGTGCCGCGTTCGGTGGCGGTGTGCACGGTGGCATTGCGGATCAGCAGGTCCTGGGCCACGGCGCCGGTCGACGCGAGCAGCAGGACTGCCAGCGCAAGCGCCCGTGGGAGCACCTGTGGGCGCACCTGTAGGAGCGGCCATGGCCGCGATCGCCCTGCCCGGGAATCATCGCGTGCCCGGGAATCATCGCGGCTGCAGCCGCTCCCACAGGGGATATCGCGGCTCATCGGGCACCTCCGGCGCGTGCGCCGCGGCCGAGCATGAAGTCGGAGCGTGGCTGCAATGCAGGGTCGTTGCGGTCGTACAGCTTCGCCCCGTCGATCCAGACCTGCTCGGCCAGCGCGTACGAACTGAAGGGATTGCCGTTCCACAGCACCACGTCGGCCATCTTGCCCATGTCGAGCGTGCCGGTGCGCTCGGCGATGCCCATGGCCTTCGCCGGGTTGGAGGTCAGCCAGGTGATTGCATGCTCGGGCGCGATGTCGATCCCGGCGCGGCGCGCGCTGGCCATCACCTTGGCCGCCTCCTGGTTGAGGCGCTGGATGCCCTCGTCGGAGTCGGAGTGCACGATGGCGCAGCCGCCCGGGGCACGGTCGACGATGGCCACGTTTTCCTGGATGCCGTCGAAAGCCTCCATCTTGAAGCCCCACCAGTCCGCCCACAGCGCGCCGCAGACGCCGTCGCGGCCGAGGCGGTCGGCGATCTTGTAGGCCTCCACGCCGTGGTGGAAGGCCGCGACCTTGAAACCGAATTCCTCGGCCAGGTCGAGCATCGTGACCATCTCGTCGGCGCGGTAGCAGTGGATGTGCACCAGGATGTCGCCATCGAGCGCCCCGGCCAGGGTTTCGAGCTTGAGGTCGCGCTTGCCGTCGCCGTTGCCGCCTTCGGCCTGCTTGTCACGGTAGGCGGCGGCCTCGATGAAGGCGGCGCGGTAGCCGGCCACGTTGCCCATGCGCGTGGCCGGGCCTCCCTTCTGGCCGTAGACGCGCTTGGGATTCTCGCCGCAGGCCATCTTCAGGCCGTGCGGTGCGCCCGGGAACTTCATGCCCTGGTAGGTGGTGGCCGGCACGTTCTTGAGCGTGACGCCGCGGCCGCCGACCAGGTTGGCCGAGCCTGGCAGGATCTGCAGCGAGGTGACGCCGCCCGCGAGCGCGGCATGGAAGCCGGGATCCTGCGGCCAGACCGAGTGTTCGGCCCAGACCGCGGCGGTGACCGGACTGGTCATCTCGTTGCCGTCGCTGTGCGACTGCGTGCCCGGGCTGGGATACACGCCCAGGTGCGAGTGGATGTCGATGATGCCGGGCGTGACCCACTTGCCGCTGCCATCGATGCGGATGGTGCCTTCGGGCACTTCGTTGTCCAGGTCCCAGCCGATGTTGGCGATGACGCCGTCGCGCATCAGCACGTCGCCTTCCTCGAGCACATCGCCGCGGCCGTCGAGGATCGTGGCATTGAAGATCAGCACCGGCGGGCTGGCAATGCGCTGGTAGGTGCTGGGATAGGCGTCGCCGGGCGAGCCGCTGGCGGCGCTCGACGCGCCGGTATCGCCATCGCTGCGCGAAGCCGCGCTGGTGGTCGCGCAGCCGGTGGCCAGCGCGAGGGTGAGCGCCGCGGCGAGCGCGGCTGGTGTCCTGAGTCGCATGCAGTGATTCCCCGGGGTTCTCAGGCCACCGTATCCGGCGCCGGGGCGGCGCGGCAATGTGCGGATGGTTGGGTATGCGGACCGGCCGCCCGGTGGCCGCTCGCGCGACGTGCCAGAATCGAGGCAAAAAACGGAGGAATGCATGAAGGACAAGGACCAGATCGTCGAAAACTGGCTGCCGCGCTACACCGGCGTGCCGCTCGACGGTTTCGGCGAGCACATCCTGCTCACCAATTTCGGCGGCTACCTCGCCCATTTCTCGCGCCTGACCGGCGCGGAGATCGTCGGCATCGACCGCCCGATGCCCAGCGCCACCGCCGACGGCATCACCATGATCAACTTCGGCATGGGCAGCCCGAACGCGGCCACGCTGATGGACCTGCTGTCGGCGATCGGCCCGAAGGCCGTGCTGTTCCTGGGCAAGTGCGGCGGGCTGAAGAAGAAGAACAAGCTGGGCGACCTGGTGCTGCCGATCGCCGCCATCCGCGGCGAGGGCACCAGCGACGACTACCTGCCGCCGCAGGTGCCGGCGCTGCCGGCGTTCGCGCTGCAGCGCGCGGTCTCGACCTCGATCCGCGATGCCGGCCTCGACTACTGGACCGGCACCGTCTACACCACCAACCGCCGCGTCTGGGAGCACGACGCCGCGTTCAAGGAGCGGCTGCGCGCGATGCGCTGCATGGCCATCGACATGGAGACGGCCACGATCTTCGCGGCGGGCTTCGCCAATCGCATCCCGAGCGGCGCGCTGCTGCTGGTCAGCGACCAGCCGATGATCCCCGAAGGCGTCAAGACCGAGGCCTCCGATGCGCAGGTCAGCACGCGCTTCGTCGAAGGCCACATCCAGACCGGCATCGAGGCGCTGCGGCTGATCCGCCGCCACGGCAAGTCCGTGCGCCACCTGAGGTTCGACGAATGACCGCCGCCCATGCCCTGCCGACGGCCCGCGAGGTCGTGGACTTCTGGCGCGACGCCGGCGCGTCGAAATGGTTCAACGGCGGCGAGGCCTTCGACGCCGAGGTGCGCGAACGCCTCGAAGCCGCGCACTTCGCCGCCGCCCGCCGCGAGCTCGAAGGCTGGATGGACGAGGCCGACGGCGCGCTGGCGCTGCTGCTCCTGCTCGACCAGGTGCCGCGCAACATCTTCCGCGGCAGCGCGCATTCCTATGCCACCGACCCGCTGGCCCTGCACTACGCCGGGCGCATGCTGGAGGCGGGACAGGACCGCGAGGTCGACCCGGAGCTGCGGGTGTTCTGCTACATGCCCTTCGAGCATTCGGAGGACCTGCTGGAGCAGGATCGCGCCGTGGCCCTGATGGCCGACCTCGGCGGCACCTACGCCGACTACGCCGTGCAGCACCACGAAGTGATCGAACGCTTCGGCCGCTTCCCGCACCGCAACCACGCCCTGGGCCGCGTCAACACCGCCGACGAACAGGCCTGGCTTGATGCTGGTGGAGGCTTCTAGAAAAGCCTTTGCCACGGATGACGCGGATCTGCACGGATAACGCAAAGGCAGGAGAGAAAGCTTTTTCAGCCACGGATTTGCGCGGATCACGCGGATCTGGCTGAGGCCAGCGATGGCACCACGCTTTTTTTGGGCATTTTGTTCTTATCAGGCTTTCCGGCAACACTCTTGCCTGGGCCAGATCCGCGTGATCCGCGCAAATCCGTGGCCAAACATGCTGTTGCCTTTCGTCAACTTCCCGATTGGCTACCGCAGCCGCAACGCCTGCCTGCAAGCGCCTTTTCCACAAAGGCTTTTGCCCTATCCGTGTAGATCCGCGTCATCCGCGTTCATCCGTGGCAAAAGCTTTTCCCTTGAAAGCCACGCCCGAAGCGCAGCACCTCAGTAACGCGGAATCGTCCCGTTCGCCTGCTCGGCCCAGGCATCGATCCCGCCCTCGACGCTGTAGACCTCGCGGAAGCCGCGCTGGCGGAAGTGCTCCGCGGCCTGCTGGCTGCGGCCGCCGTGATGGCAGAGGAAGGCCAGCGGCGTGTGCTTCGGCAGGGCTTCGAGCGCGCCCGGGCCGTCGTCGAAGGTGGAGTGCGGCACCGGGGCTTCGGCCAGCGCGCGCTCTTCGGGCGGGCGCACGTCGACCAGGCGGATGTTGCCGGCGGCCGCGCGCGACTGCGCCTCGGTGGGCGACAGCGCGCGCACCGGCGGCGGCGCGTTCGGGTTCTCGACCACCAGGCCCTTGCCGCGGGCGTCGTCGGCGAAGTCGATCACCAGGCCATCGGCACGGCGCGCGGCGGCCACTGCCACCTGCACCGGGATGCCCTCGCATTCCACGGTGATGGCGTTCGCGTCGCGCGTGGCCAGCGCCAGCCGGGTGCGGAAGTTCGGGTCGATGTCGACCTGCACCGCAAGGTCGCCGCCGGCGTCGTCGATCGCCTTGCGCAGCGTCGGCCGGGCGGCCGCGGTGATGGTGATCGCCGGCGGCGTGCGGTCCGGCGGCGCCACGCCGAGCGCGGCGTGCAGCTCGCCGGAGTTGGCCATCTGCTCGATGATGTCGCTGCCGCCGACCAGCTCGCCCTCGATGTAGAGCTGCGGGATGGTGGGCCAGTTGCCGTAGGCCTTGATGCCCTCGCGGATCTCGCCATCGGCCAGCACGTTGACGTGCGCGTAGGGTAGCTCCAGCGTCGACAGCGCCGCCACCGCCTTGGCCGAGAAGCCGCACTGCGGCGCCCGCGGCTCGCCCTTCATGAACAGCACGATGCGGTTGGCCTGCAGCAGCTCGTCGATGCGCTGGCGGAGTTCGGGGGTGAGGGACATGGCGGGCACCGCGGTGGAAGAGTGGGCTGCATAGGGTACCCCGCGCACGCACACACGGCCTTGACCCGCGTCATCGACAGGCGGGAGCCGCGACCGCCACGACCGATGCGACACCACTCCTGTAGGAGCAGCTACAGCTGCGACCCGGTGTGCCACCATCCCGGAATGCCCGCACCGCCCCCCCTCCACGCCATCCCCCGCCACCCCCACGCCTGGGCCTGGATCACCCTGGTCCTGCACCTCGCCGTTGCGCTCGCCTGGTGGCAGCTCGGCTGGCGCTGGGGCCTGCCGCTGCTGATCGCCCTGCACCTGGGTCTCGTCTGGGGCACGCTGCGGCCCGGTTCGCGCCTGTTCGGCCCGGTGCGGCGGAGTTTCCCGGCGACCGGCCGCGACGTGTGGTTGACCATCGACGACGGCCCGTCCGACGACACTGCCGCCATCCTCGACCTGCTCGACGCGCGCGGGGCGAAGGCCACCTTCTTCCTGGTCGGCGAACGCGCCGCCGCGAGCCCGGAGCTGGTGCGCGAGATCGCCGCCCGCGGCCACGGCATCGGCAACCACAGCCACACCCATCCGCAGGTCCGCTTCTGGGCCCTGGGGCCGCGCGCGATGCGCCGTGAAATCCTCGACTGCCAGCGCGCGCTCACCGCCATCACCGGCACGCCGCCGCGCTGGTTCCGCGCCGTCGTCGGCCACGCCAACCCCTTCGTCCACGCACCGCTGCGCGACGCCGGCCTGTCGCGCCTGGCCTGGAGCGCCCGCGGCTACGACGCCGTCGAATCCGACCCCGCCCGCGTCGCCGCCCGCATCGCCGCAGACCTCGCCCCGGGCGCCATCGTCCTCCTTCACGAAGGCGCCCCCCACGGCCGCAGCGTCGACATCATCGCCGCGGTCCTCGCCCATGCGCAGGGTGCGGGCTATCGGGCGGTGGTTCCGGCGGAGTGAGGGAAGAGCAAAAGATTTGCCACGGATGAACGCGGATAGCGCGGCTCTACAGGGATAGAGCAAAAGCGTTTGTAGAAAAGACCTTTGCGGGCAAGCGTTGGGGCTGAGGGAGCCGATCAGGAAACAGATGAAAGGCAACAGCATGTTTGGCCACGGATTTGCGCGGATTGCGCGGATCTGGCTGAGGCCAGCGCCGGCAGCACGCTTTGCCCGCTTTTCTTTTTCAATCAGGCTCCTTGGCAACACGCTTGCCTCGCCCAGATCCGCGTCATCCGCGCAAATCCGTGGCTGAAAAAGCTCTTTCTCCTGCCATTGCCCTATCCGTGCAAAACCGCGTCATCCGCGTTCATCCGTGGCAAAACAAGATGCCCCGCCCAGCGCGCGCAGCAGCTCAGTCGCGGTGGGCCACGACCAGCCAGTTGTTGAACGGCGTACTGCCATACAGCGGCCGGAAGTCGACGGCCAGGCCCGCCCCCGTGAGCGCGGTTTCCAGTTCGGCGCGGGTGGGGTAGCGCTTGGGCACTTCCTGCATCCAGCCGGCGAGGTGGGCGAGGCGGTCGGTGATGCGGGTGGTGCGGCCGCGGCGGGTGTCGTCGCCCAGGCCGCTGCGGATCACCAGCTTCGCGCCGGGCACCAGCATCGCGGCGGTGTCGGCGAGCAGGCGGGCCTGGGCTTCGGCGTCGAGGTACTGCAGCACGTCCAGGATGGCGACGCTGCCCCGGTGCGGGGGCCAGCCTTTGGCGAGGTCGACCACTTCGAAGCGTGCGTTGTCGGCGATGCCGGTGCGCTCGGCGATCATTCGGCCGCGCTTGATCTTGTCGGCGTCGATGTCCACGCCGTGCCAGGGCAATGCCTGGCCGTCGAGGCGCAGGGCGTGCAGCAGCAGACCCAGGCCGCAGCCGAGGTCGAGCACCGGCGCAGTGGTGCCGCGCAGGGCCTCGAGCACGCCGGGATACAGCGGGTCGGTGCGCAGCTTGGTCAGCGTGTAGTAGTAGTCGTAGCGGTTGCCGTAGAAACGCGGCGGCAGGAAGGCGCGGGCGATCGCGCGGGCTTCAGTGGGCGGGAATGGGGTGTCGGCGGCTCGGGTGTTCATGCGTCGTCCTTGGCGGTGCCCGCGGGCGGCTGCAGCAGGCGGCGTGCGACCGGCAGGGCCAGGCGCGTCCATTCGGCGTACATGGAGGTGGAAGGATGCAGGCCGTCGTCGGCCAGCATCGCGGGTTCGGCTCCGCACGCGCGGCTGGCGGCGGTGATGTCGACGAAGGCGACGCCGCGGCCGTCACAGGCCTGGCGTGCGACGGCGTTGTACGCGTCCAGCTCGCCCGCGATCACGGACACGTCGCGTCCGGACGCGGCCGCGAACGGGGTCACGCCCCAGTCCGGGATCGACAGCACCAGCACGCGCTCGGCGCGGGCGCCGGCAAAGCCGATCGCGCGGTCGAGCAGGGCGGCGAATTCGCGCGCGTACACGTCGACGCTGTGTCCGCGGTACTGGTTGTTGACGCCGATCAGCAGGCTCACCAGGTCGAACGGGCCGGAGGGCGCGGCGGCATCGATGGCCGCGTCGAGTTCGTCGGTGGTCCAGCCGGTCCGCGCGATGGTCTGCGGGTCGTCGAGCGCGATGCCTTCGGCGCGCAGCGCGTGCGCAAGCTGGTGCGGCCACCGGCCCTCGGCCGGGACCGCCTCGCCGATGGTGTAGGAGTCGCCGAGGGCGAGGAAGGACAGCGACATCACGTCAGGACGCGGGCGCGGCGGCGGGGATTGGGTCCGTGCCGGCTGCGGCGGCGCGGCGCGCGAGGACGCGGTCGATGCGGCGGAACACCTCGCGCAGCTGTTCCGGCTCCGGCAGCAGGGTGACGCGGATGTGGTTGCGGAAGGTCACGTTGAAGCTCGAACCCGGCACCACCAGCACGTGCTCGGTCTCCATCAGCTCCAGCGCGAAGCGGTGGTCGTCGAAGCCGCGCGCGGCGTCGCCGACCACGCCCGGGAAGGCGTACAGCGCGCCGTCGGGCACGCGCAGCTCGAGGTGCGGGCTGGCGGCGCAGGCTTCGGCCACCGCGCGTCGCGCCTCGTGCAGGCGGCCGCCGGGCGCGACCAGCGGGCCGATGGTGTCCAGCCCCGACAGCGCCGCCGGCACCGCGAACTGCCCCGGTACGTTCGCACACAGGCGCAGCGCGCCCAGCAGGTCGATGGCGTGGCGGTAGTCACGGGTCGCGGCGGCATCGCCCGACAGCACCGCCCAGCCCACGCGCCAGCCGCAGGCGCGGTGCACCTTGCTCAGGCCGCCGAAGGACAGGCAGGGCACGTCGCCGGCGATCGGCGCCAGCGGCTCGAAGCGCGCGCCGTCGTAGGTGATGCCGTCGTAGATCTCGTCCGACATCAGCAGCAGGCCGTGGCGCGCGGCGATGGCCACGATCCGCTCCAGCAGCGCGCGCGGGTAGCTGGCGCCGGTGGGATTGTTCGGGTTGATCAGCACGATCGCGCGCGTGTGCGTGGACACCAGCGCCTCGATCTCGTCCGGGTCCGGCAGGAAGCCGTCCTCGGCGCGGCAGCGGTAGTACACCGGGCGGCCGTCGTTGAGGATGGTCGCCGCCGACCACAGCGGGTAGTCGGGTGAGGGCAGCAGCACTTCGTCGCCGGGGTCGAGCAGGGCGCGCAGGCTGATGTCGATCAGCTCGCTGACGCCGTTGCCGATGAAGACGTCGTCGGCCGACACGCCGTGCATGCCGCGCGCGGCGTGGTGCGCGGCGATCGCCTCGCGCGCCGCCGGCATGCCCTGCTGGTGCGCGTAGGGATCGGTGTCGTGGATGTGGTCGGCGATCGCGCGCTGCATGTGTTCCGGCGCGCGGAATCCGAAGGCCCCGGGATTGCCGATGTTGAGCTTGATCAGCGCATGTCCCTGCGCCTCGAGCTCGCGGGCGCGCCGGGCGAGCTCGCCGCGGATCTCGTAGCGCACCTCGGACAGGCGTTCCCGGGTGGCGACGTGGGGCGTGGGCATGCGGGTGGTTCGGCGGGGGGGACGGCAGAGACTAGCGGAATTCCCGGCCGGAAGCGCCGCCGGCGCGGCGCTCCGCGAGGCTCAGCCGGCGTCGAAGCGCGGGCAGGCCGGGGCCGCCGAAGGCGGCGCCGCGGCGGGCAGCAGCTCCATCAGGCTCCGCGCCGCGTGGCGGGCCACGGATTCCAGCTCGGCGGCGGGCGTGGTGTCGCCCACCTCGTAGGTCACTGCGGGCGCGCCGAGGCGGCAGAACGCCCAGTTCTTGAACACCGGTGTGCGCGCGGCCGAGGGCTTTTCCTCGATGTCGAAGCCGGCCTGCATCGCCGCCATCCACGCGTGCAGCACGCCGTCCGGCGCCCGCGAGGGGTCTTCGGCCACCGTGTAGAAGACGTCGCGGAAGGTGGAGTGGAAGTCGATCGCGAAGGCGACGCGGCCGGCGCCGATGCCGCGCTGCTGCAGCAGGTCGCGCAGCGCGCGCGTCTCCGGCTGCGCGAACGGGCCCCAGTCGCGGTTGATGTCGACGCCGCGGGCGTTGCCGCGCCAGTGGCCTTCGACCACGCCGTCGGGATTGAGCAGCGGCACCACCAGCACGCGCACCCGGTCGCGGAACGCGCGCGCCTGCGGCGTGTCGGCGGCGAGCGCCTCGACGAAGCCCATCAGCGCTTGGGTGCCGGTGTTCTCCGGCGGATGCTGGCGCCCGAGCACCAGCATCACCGGTGCATCCGCGCCGGCACCGAACTCGAACATCCGCAGCGGCCGGCCCTGCACCGAGCGGCCGAACGTGGCCGGCTTGACGCCCAGGCCCGTGGCGACGCGCGCCGACCAGGCTTCGAAGTCCTCCGGCAGCAGCGGCGGCTGCGCGAACACCCGCAGCTCGCCGGCCGCGAGCTGCAGGCGCAGGCGTGCGGTGCCGTCGGCATCGAGCTGGAACTCGTCGGCGCGCGCCTCGCGCCATGTGCGGCCGTCGACGCTGAGCTTGGGCACGTAGCGGTGGCGATGGCCGTGGGCGTAGGCGAAGCGCAGCTCCAGCGCGCGCGGCGCGTCGGCGTGGATGCGGAAGCCGTACCAGGCGCTGGGATTGACCGGTTCGGTTTCGGGCGCGATGTCGACGCGGTAGCGGCCCTCGCCCAGGCGCTCGATGCCGGACAGGCGCGCGGCGGGCAACAGGTTGTCGAAGCGCAGGCCGTCGTCGTCGAAGACCCGGGTGGTCCGCACCTGGGGCACGACGCTTGGCTGCTCCGCTGCCGTCGCGGCCGAAGCCGCAGCCACGGCGTCCGCCGTCGTCGATGCCGCGGGCGCTGCCGGGGCGTCCCGCGGGGTGTCCTGCGGGGCGTCCACGGCTGGGTGGGACGCGCAGCCGGCGAGCAGCAGCGCCAGTGCACCGGGGAGCCAAGGGGCGGCACGCAGGGCGACACGTCCGCGGCTGCGCCGGCGTTCGGCGTCGGAATGTTCCATCGTGGCTCCGTGCGACAAGGGCCGCGCGATGGTCGCAGCCGCGCGCGCGACTGCCAAGCCGGAGCGCGCGGCCGGCGCTAGAATCGCGGCCATGGATCCCCGCCGCGCCCACGCTTGAACCCCGCGCCCGACCTGCAGGCGATCGGCTGGCGGGCCGGCATCGATCCGCGCTGGCAGGACGCCATGGCCGCGCATCCGCGGGCGCGACCGGCGCGCGTGGTCGAACAGCACCGCTCCGGCTACGTGGTGGCGACCGGCCCCGGCGACGGCGTCGCGGTGGAATCACTGCCCGAATGGCAGCGCCCCGTGGGCTACCGCAAGGGCACGGTCGCGCCCGAGGACCGCCCCGCGGTCGGCGACTGGGTGCTGGTCGAGGATGGAAAACGCATCGTCGCGCTGCTGCCGCGGCGCAGCGCGATCAAGCGCGCGGCCGCCGGCGAGCACTACCGCCAGCAGCTGATCGCCGCCAACGTCGACGTGGCCTTCGTGGTCTGCGGCCTGGACGGCGACTTCAATCCGCGCCGCATCGAGCGCTACCTGCTGCTGGTGCAGGGCAGCGGCGTGCAGCCGGTGGTGGTGCTGACCAAGGCCGACCTTCCCGGCGCGGACGCGGCGGCCGCGCGCGCGGCGCTGGCCGCCATCGGGGAACTCGGCGTGGCGGCGGTGGCGCTGAACGCCCGGGATCCGGCCGCGGTGCAGGCGCTGGCGCCGTGGCT
>DATBUS010000051.1:0-8885 GCA_036515815.1 Luteimonas sp. | reverse complement strand
GCGCCAGTTCCGCGCAGGGCGCCGGCACCGGATACGGCGCCTGGCACGCGCGCAGCACCGCCACCAGCACGGCGTCGGCGATCACGCAGCCCACGCGCGCCGCCGCCAGCGCATGCGCCTTCGACAGCGTACGCAGCACGGCCAGGTTGCCCAGGCGCGGCAGCAGCGTGGTGGCCGATGCCTGCGCGGTGTACTCGCCATAGGCCTCGTCCACCACCACCAGCGCCCGGCCGTCGAGGCGCGCGGCAATGTCTTCGATGGCGTCCAGCGGCACCAGGCCGCCGGTGGGGTTCGACGGCGAGCAGAGGAACACGATGCGTGCCTGCGACTGCAAGGCCTCGGCGACGACCGCGTCGGCATCCAGCTCGAAGCCCACCTCGGCATCGCGCAAGGGCACCTCCACCAGGCGCGCACCCTGCAGCCGCGCGCTCACCGCGTACATCCCGAACACCGGCGGCGTGACCAGCACCGCATCCTCGCCGGGGCGGCACAGCGCGCGCACCAGCAGGTCGATGGCCTCGTCGCTGCCGCGCGACAGCAGCAGGCACTCGGGCGCACAGCCATACAGCGCCGAAATCACTTCGCGCAGGCGGGTCGGCTGCGGCTCGGGGTAGCGCCGGCAGGTGCCCGCCGGGTCCGCGGGATTCGGCCACGGCGATTCGTTGGCGTTGAGCCAGACCTCGCCGCGCGCGATGTCCGAACGCGCGGAGCGGTAGCCGGCGAAGCCGCGCAGGTCCGGTCGTACCAGGTCGAGCGTGCTCATGCCGCCCGCTCCAGGCGCAGCCGCACCGCGGTGGCGTGGGCATCGAGGCCTTCGGCATCGGCCATGGCCACGGCATCGGGCCCGATCGCGGCGATGCCTTCGATCGTCGCTTCCTGCACGCTGATGAAGTTCTGGAAGCTCGCCACCGAGACGCCGCTGGTCGCGGCCGCGGCGCCGGCGGTGGGCAGCACGTGGTTGGTGCCGCTGCAGTAGTCGCCGAGCGCCTCGGGCGTGAGGTCGCCCAGGAACACCGAGCCCGCAGCCTGCACGCGGTCGAGCCACGCGCGTGGCTCGCGCAGGGCCAGGATCAGGTGTTCGGGCGCATAGGTATTGCTCACCTCGAACGCCTGCTGGAGCGTAGCGACCTTCAGCACGCGCGAACCCTCCAGTGCCCTGCGCGCGATTTCCGCACGCGGCAGGGTCGCAAGCTGTGCGTCCACTTCGGCGGCCACCGCGTCGAGCAGCGCATCGCTGTCCGAGAGCAGCAGCACCTGCGAGTCGGGGCCGTGTTCGGCCTGCGACAGCAGGTCGGCGGCGACCCATGCGGGGTTGGCACCGGCATCGGCGATCACCAGCACTTCCGACGGTCCCGCCGGCATGTCGACGGCGGCAAGTCCGCGTTGGGCGACCTGGCGCTTGGCCTCGGTCACCCAGGCGTTGCCGGGCCCGAACAGCTTGTCGCAGGCCGGCACCGATGCGGTGCCGCAGGCCATTGCCGCGATCGCCTGCGCACCACCGATGCGGTAGACGCGGTCGATGCCGCACAGCCGTGCGGCCGCCAGCACCACCGGGTCGACGCGGCCGTCCGCGCGCGGCGGCGTGCACATCACGACGTCGCCGCAGCCGGCCAGGCGCGCGGGCACGCCCAGCATCAGCACCGTGGACGGCAACGGCGCACTGCCCGCCGGCACGTACAGGCCCACCCGGCGGATCGGCCGTGCCATGCGCGCGCAGCGCACGCCGGGCGCGGTGTCGAGCGCGTAATCGGGCTGCATGCCGGCGCGGTGGAAGGCTTCGATGCGCCCGGCGGCCGCGCGCATGGCGTCGAGCAACCCTGCCGGCACCTCCGCCATCGCGGCATCGAAGTCCGCCCCGGGCACCCGCGCGTCCTCGAGATCCACGCCATCGAGGCGGGTACCGAAGTCATGCACGGCGGCGTCGCCGCGCGTGGCCACCGCATCGATGATCGCGGTCACCGTCGCGGTCACGGCCGCGGCGGTGGCCTGCACCGGGCGCTGCAGTGCAGCGGCGCGTCCACCGGCATCCAGCGCGCTCCAGTCGAGCCGCTTCATGCCAGCGTCCTCTCGATCGGCAGCACCATCAATCCGCGCGCGCCGGCAAGCTTCAGGTCCTCCAGGCGCTGCCAGCTCATCGTGCCGTGGCACAGCGCCTGCAGTGCCAGGGTGTCCTTGCCGTCGACCTGCATCACCGTCGGCGGTTCGGCGTCCGGCAGCAGGGCAAGCAGCCCCGGCACCGCGCTGCGCGAAGCCTGGAACATCAGCAGGCGGCTGTCGCGGATCTTGAGTACGCCATCCATGCGCCGCTGGAGCATCTGGGCCAGGCCGTCGCGTGCGTCGCCGAATGCCTGCAAGGGACCGGCCAGCACGGCCTCGCTCTGCAGCAGGGTCACGGCCGGCACCAGCCGGTTGGCCGCAAGCGTTGCGCCGCTGGAGACCAGGTCACAGACGGCGTCGGCCTGGCCCAGGCGCGGCGCGATCTCCACCGAGCCCGAGAGCGTCACCACACTGGCGTCCACGCCTTCGGCATCCAGCCAGCGGCGCAGCAGTGCCGGGTAGCTGGTGGCGATGCGCAGGCCGGCCAGTTGCGACGGCCCCGCCCAGTCCGTGCCCTCGGGGATGGCGATGTCGAGGCGGCAGCCGCCGAAGCCCAGCGGCCGCAGTTCGCGTGCCGCCGCCTGGCCGTCGGCCTCGCGCGCGGCATTGGTCTCGTCCAGCACGTTGCGGCCGACGATGCCGAGATCGCAGACGCCCTCGGCGATCAGGCCGGGAATGTCGTCGTCGCGCACCAGCAGCAGGTCGAACGGCAGGGAGTCGCCGTGGCAGAACAGGCGGTCGCGGCCTTCGCGCCAGGACATGCCGCACGACGCCAGCAGCGCGCGGGCGGGTTCGGCCAGGCGGCCGGATTTCTGGATGGCAATGCGCAGCCGCTCGCGCGGCGCCGCGGAGGAGATCGGACTCATTGTGGGGGGCCTTCAGTGTCGGCTGGCGAGACGGGGGAACTGCTTGCGGACGGCGGCGGCATAGCCACCGTCACCGTGCTCCAGCGTGCGGGCGACGCGACCGACGGTGGTCACGCTGACGCCGGTGCGCTGGTGGATCTCGCGGTAGGGCACGCCCTCGAGCAGCAGGGGCACCACGCGCCAGCGGTCGGTCATGGCCTCGAGCTCGGCCGGGGTGCAGAGGTCGCGCAGGAAGGCGGCGACCTCGGCGGGGTCCTGCAGGGCCGCAAGCGCCTCGGCCAATGCCTTGAAACCGGCATCGGCATCCTTCTTCGGCACTGGGGCGGGGCGCTGCTTCATCGGACCAATGTATTAATGCGTTAGTACATTATGCACGGCAACTGGCGCGGCGCAAGCGCCGTGGACAGCGGTATTCACGGATGATGCGTGCCACGCGCGGTGGCAATCGGCGTTGCAGGTTGCGGAAGCGGTCATGGCCGCCCCGCCAGGGGTGCGGGGCGCCGGATCCCGGGCGGGTCGTGTGGTCGGCGCGACTAGCGGCGGCGACGCTCCGCCAGCATCCAGCCCAGGGCCACGCCCACCAGCGCGCCGATGACCTCCATCAGCACGCGGATGCCGAGGTTGTCGGCGTCGTGGATCTTCGACAGCGCGATGCGTGCATACACCGGCGACTCCAGCCGCACCACGCCCAGGTAGAACAGGTTCCAGGCGTCGACGCCGGCGCCGACCACCACGGCGGCAAGGCCCGCCCAGCCGATGGCATGCCCTTCGGGCCAGCCACCGCGCGCCGCGATGCGATGGAACAGCGCGTAAGCCAGCAACCCGATTGCGAACGCGATCAGTCCGGCTTCCAGCGCCCCCAGCCAGCCCAGGTGCAGCGGCAGGTTCAAGCGCCCTGCCCCGCCTCGCGGACCGCGGCCAGCAGCACGCCGTCACTCACCAGGCGCACGGCCTCGGCCACGTCGGCATCCATCGCGCGGTCGCGGTCCATGCCCGAGATGCGGCTGCGGATCACCCCATGCGCGACACCCACCGCGCGCCCCGGATGGAAGGGCTCGCTCTGGGCCAGCTCGGCGCGCAGCGCCTCCACCTCGTCCATGTAGCGCTGGTGCTCGGGGGTGCCGGCCAGCGGCGCACCGCCAACCTTCGCGGCGAGCGCCGCCGCGTCGCCGCGCCGGGACAGCTCGCGCGCGGCATTGATCATGTCGCGGCGCAGGTCGAGCGCCTGCGCGGCGGTGTAGAGCTCCAGCCCCAGCACCTTGCCGAGGTCGTCGACCATGGCCAGCACGTGGCGCGCCTCGTTGGCGCCCATCGAGACGTGGTCCTCGGCGTTGGCGCTGGTCGGCACCGAATAGACACTTGCCGGATGCGCGCGGCTGGCCAGGTCGTTGACGATGGCGGCGGCCGTGTACTGCACGATCATGAAGCCCGACTCGGTGCCGTCCTCGTTGCCGATCAGGAAGGCCGGCAGGCCGTCGTTGGTGGAGGGATCCACCAGCTTGTTGAGGCGACGCTCGCTGATGGACGCCAGCACCGGGATCGATGCCTTCAGGTAGCTCATGGCCAGCGCCAGCGGCATGCCGTGGAAGTGGCCGGCCGAGATCACCTGCTCCTCGACGTGCTCGGCGGCCCTGTCGGGGAACACGAGCGGATTGTCGGTGACTGCGTTCAGCTCGACCTCGAGCACGCGGGCCGCCTGCGCGGCCGCATCACGCACCGCGCCGTGCACCTGCGGCACGCAGCGCAGCGAATAGCTGTCCTGCGGCTGGTGCTTCTTGCCGCCGCGGAAGGGCTTGAAGCGCTGGTAGAACTTCTCGCGCCCGTGGCGCTGGCTCGACGGCACCCAGTCCCAGCCGATATCGAAGGGCAAGGCCTGCGCGGCGGGGTCCTGCCAGCTGCCCGGCAGCCATTGCCGGAAGCGCGGCACCAGGTGGTAGGGGATGTCGGCGAGCGTCGAGCCGTCGAGCAGCGCGCGCAGCTGGGCCGCGGCAGCGACCTGGCCCGGGTGCGGGCGCAGTGCATGCACTTCTTCGGCATAGGCCCCCAGCCGCCCGGCGAAGGCATCGAGCGTCATTGCCGCCGCCAGGTCCGCGGTGTCGAGCAGATCCTCCAGCTTCGCCAGCGCCAGCACGCCCATCGCCAGCATCTGCGCGGTGCCGTTGTTGAGCGCCAGGCCTTCCTTGTAGGACAGGCCGAGCGGCGCGAGGCCGGCGCGGCGCAGGGCCTCGGCGCCGGCCATGCGCTCGCCATCGAGGAAGGCCTCGCCACCGCCCAGCAGCACGATCGCCAGGTGGGACAGCGGCGCAAGATCGCCGGAGGCACCGACCGAACCGAGCTGCGGCACCACCGGCACCACGCCGGCATTGAGCATCGCCGCCATCGCCTGCAGCGTCGACACGCGGATGCCGGAGTGCCCGCGCAGGAGCGTGTTGAGGCGGATGCACATCATCGCCCGCACCACCGGCGCGGACATCGGTTCGCCCACGCACACGGCGTGGGTGACGATCAGGTTGTTCTGCAGTTCGGCATGCAGCGAGCGGCCCGAGGGTGCGGCACCGGGCAGTTCGTCGCGCAGCGGGTGCGCGCCGAGCAGCTTGTCCGCGTTCGAACCGAAGCCGGTGGAGACGCCGTAGATCGGCTCCTCGCGGCGCACCTGTTCGGCGAGGAAGTCCGCGGCACGGGCGACCGCCTGCAACGCGCCTTCGTCGAGCTCGACCTGCGCACCATGGGCGACCGTGACCAGCTGCGGGCGCGTGAGCGAGCGGCCGTCGAGGAGAACCGGCTTCATGCGCTGGCTCCCCGATCGGCATCGGCCGCTGAGCCGGTCCCGCTGCCATCGCCTACGGGGCCGACGGACCCTGCCCGCCTGCGCGTGAGCAATGCCTGGGCAAGGCCATCGAGCGCGACCTCGAACTGCTCGCCGCCGCGCAGGTCCTTGACCGTGGCCACGCCACGCGCCACCTCGTCCTCGCCGCGCACCACCACGTGGCGGATGCCGGCACGGTCGGCGTACTGGAACTGCTTGCCGAGCTTGCGCGCCTCCAGTTGGGTCTCGACGTTGAGGCCGGCGGCGCGCAGGCGCTGCGACAGCGCCAGCGCATCGTCCAGGCCGGCGTCGTCGAACAGCGCTACCAGCGCATCGACCGGGCTTTCGGCCGCCTGCACGAGGCCTGCCTCGCGCAACTGCCAGAACAGGCGCGTCAGGCCAATGGAGATGCCCACGCCCGGGAGCTTCGACTTCGTGTAGTGCCCGGCCAGGTCGTCGTAGCGGCCGCCGGAGCAGATCGAACCGATGCCCGGATTCGCGGTGAGCGTGGTCTCGTAGACCATGCCGGTGTAGTAATCGAGCCCGCGCGCGATCGACAGGTTGATCGCATAGCGCGATTCCGGCACGCCCATCGCCTTCAACGCGGCCAGCAGCGCGCGCAGCTCGTCGCGGCCCTCTTCGAACAGCGGCGTGCCGTCGCCGAGCGCGGCCAGCTTCGCCAGCGCGTCGTCATGGCCCTCCGAACGGATGCGCGAGAACGCCAGCAGGCGCTCGGCCACCCCGGGCGCAAGCCCGAAACCCTCGCCCTCCAGCGTCGCGCGCACCGCGTCCTCGCCACGCTTGTCGAGCTTGTCGATCTCGCGCAGCACCAGCGGCTGCGCCTCGTCGGAGATGCCCTGCCCGGCGAAGAAGCCGCGCAGCAGCTTGCGGTGGTTGAGCTGGATGGTGAATTCGCCGATGCCCAGCGCCTCGAACACGGCATTGATCACCGCCGGCACCTCGGCCTCGAAGCGCGGCGACAGCGTGTCCTTGCCGATCACGTCGATGTCGCACTGGTAGAACTCGCGGAAGCGCCCACGCTGGGCGCGCTCGCCGCGGTAGACGCGCTGCATCTGGTAGCGGCGGAACGGGAACGCCAGGTCGTGCTCGTGCTCGGCCACGTAGCGCGCGAGCGGCACGGTCAGGTCGAAACGCAGCGCCATTTCGGGCAGGCCGCCCTCGCCCGCCGCCGCCTTCTCCAGCGCGCCCGTGGACTGGACGAAATACACCTGGCGCTCGGTCTCGCCACCGGTCTTGGTCAGCAACACCTCGGACAGCTCGAACACCGGCGTCTCCACCGGCAGGAAACCGTAGCTCTCGAAGGTGCGGCGGATGGTGTCGAGCATGCGCTGGAACGCAACCTGCTCGCGCGGAAGCAGCTCGAGGACGCCCGGGGGCGTGCGGGGCTTGATCAAGGCGGATCTCCGGTGCGGGGCAAGGCCGCGGTGGGCCCGACATTCTAGCGGCTGCCGGACCCGCGCCCGGGGTCCGCGCACGTGGTGCTTGCCACCCCCCGCCCCGCGTCATTACAATGCGCAGCTCACCTGTCGGGGTGTAGCTCAGCCTGGTAGAGCGCTACGTTCGGGACGTAGAAGTCGCAGGTTCAAATCCTGTCTCCCCGACCATCGGTGACCCGCGGAAAACCGGCCCCAGGGCCGGTTTTTTGCTTTCCGCACACCGCTTGCGCGCGGCCCGGGCGCCAGGACCGACCATGACGGCCTCCCCCACTCCCGCCGGCGGCACGCGTACCCGCGGCTGGCTGCTCGCGCTCGCAGGCATCACGCTCGCCGCCTTCAACCTGCGCACCGCGGTCACCTCGATCACGCCGCTCCTGGACGTCGTCGGCCGCGAGTTCGGCTTCGGCGCCGCCATGGCCGGCGTCATCGGCATGCTGCCGGTCGCGGCCTTCGCGGCCTTCGGTGCCGGCACGCCGTCGATCGCACGCCGCCTGGGCCTGGAACGCACCGCGCTGCTGGCGATGGCGCTCGCGGCAGCCGGGCTGTTGCTGCGTTCGGCCGCAGGCAACGTGCCCATCCTGACAGGCGCGTCGCTGGTGTCGCTGGCCGGGATGGGCATCGGCAACGTGGTGCTGCCGCCGCTGGTGAAGCGCTGGTTCCCGCACCGCGTCGGCACGCTCAGCGTCGTCTACATCACGGCCCTGCAGGCGGGCACCATCATGGCCGCCCTGCTCGCGGTCCCGCTGGCCGATGCCTTCGGCTGGCGGATGTCGATGGGGTCGTGGGCCGCCACCGCGGTCCTGGCGATGATTCCGTGGTGGTGGCTGTTGCGCCGCGGGCTCGCGGACGTGCCGGCAGGTGCGCACGCGATCGATGCCGACCCGGAGGCCGTGCGCGCGGACACCGGGATCCGGTCCGGCGGCGGGACCGCGGCCATCGACGCGGCGCCCGTCACCCGCAAGCCCGTGTGGCACACCGCCCTGGGCTGGGGCATGGCGCTGATGTTCGGCATGACCTCGCTGGCGACCTACGCGATGTTCACCTGGATGCCGCGGATCTTCACCGATGCCGGTGCCTCGCCCGCCTTCGGCGGCGCCATGGTGGCGCTGTACACCGGCTTCAGCCTGCTCGGCGGCCTGGTCGTCCCGGGGCTGGCGGTGCGCATGCGCAACGGCTTCCCGATGGCGCTCGGCTGCGCCCTGGCGCAGTTCGCCGGCTTCTACGGCCTATGGCAAGCGCCGATGGCGGCGCCGTGGTTGTGGGCGACCCTGGTCGGCATCGGCGGCTGCACCTTCCCGCTGGGCCTGACGCTGATCAACCTGCGCACGCGCACGCCGCAGGGCTCGGCGGCACTGTCGGGGTTCACGCAGGGCCTGGGTTACAGTCTGGCCTGCCTCGGACCGCTGCTGTTCGGGATCCTGAAGGACGCCACGGGCGGACTGGCTTGGCCATTCGCGATGCTCGCGGCCAGCGTGCTGCTGATGCTGGCGGGTGCCTGGCAGGCGTGCCGGCCGCGCTTCCTCGAGGACGCCTGACGGCATCCACACCCGAACAGCAGGCGCGTCGGCTTGGGACGGGAGCGGCCGCCGCCGCCGCGGCGCCGGGCTCAGCGCGAAGCCGGTGCCGCGACGAGGGCCTCGAGCCGCGCGGCCAGCGTGT
>DATBUS010000050.1:0-34732 GCA_036515815.1 Luteimonas sp. | reverse complement strand
CGCGGCCGCAGCGGCGCCGGTCGCCGGCAACGCGGGAGCGCGCCCGTGAGCCGCCGCATGTTGCTGCGCGACCTGCTGCCGGACGTCGACGGCGTGCCGCCGGCGCTTGAGGTCTCGGGCCTGGTGCTCGACAGCCGCCAGGTGCGGCCGGGCGATGGCTTCGTCGCGATCGGCGGCTTCGGCACGCATGGCCTGCACTTCGCGGAGCAGGCGCTGGCCGACGGTGCGGCCGCGGTGCTGTTCGAACCTCCGGTGCCTGCGGACGTGCCCGCGCCGCCCGGTGCGGCCATCGCCGTGCCCGGCCTGCGCGCGCGCATGGGCGCGATGGCCGATGCCTTCCATGGCCGCCCCTCGGCCGCGATGTCGACCGTCGCGGTCACCGGCACCAACGGCAAGACCTCCACCGTGCAGTTGCTGGCGCAGGCCTGGGAACTGCTGGGCCGGCGCGCTGCGACCATCGGCACGCTGGGCGCCGGCCTGCACGGTGACGTGTGCCCGACCGGCTTCACCACGCCGCTGGTGCTACAGGTGCACGAGCTGCTCGCGCAGCTGCGCGACGCGGGCGCGCAGGCGGTGGCGATGGAGACCAGTTCGCACGCGCTCGACCAGGGCCGCGTGGACGCGGTGCATTTCCAGGTCGGCGTGTTCACCAACCTCACCCGCGACCATCTCGACTACCACGGCGACATGGCAACCTATGGCGCCGCCAAGGAGCGCCTGTTCGCGGTGCCTGGCCTGGCCGCGGCGGTCGTGAACATCGATGATGGATTCGGGCGTGGCCTGTTCACGCGCCTGCCCGCCGGGCTGCGACGCATCGGCACCAGCGCACGCGATGACGCCGCGGCCGACGTGGCGGCTTCGGACGTGGTGCTCGACACCGCAGGCATCGCCTTCGGCCTGCGCGTGGATGGCAACAGCCACCCCGTGCGCTCGCCGCTGCTCGGCCGGTTCAATGTCGAGAACCTGCTTGCCGTCGCCGGCGTGCTGCATGCGCAGGGCGTCGATGCGCAGGCGATCGCGGACGTGCTCGGCCAGCTGCAGCCGATCGCCGGGCGCATGAACCGGCTGGGCGGCCACGATGGCCTGCCGCTGGTGGTGGTCGACTACGCGCACACGCCGGACGCGCTGGTGCAGGCACTGGCGAGCGTGCGCGCGCATGCCGAGGGCCGCATCACCTGCGTCTTCGGCTGTGGTGGCGAACGCGACCGCGGCAAGCGCCCTGAAATGGCGGCCGCCGCGGAGCAGGGCGCCGATGTCGTGGTGGTGACCGACGACAACCCGCGCGGCGAGGATGGCGACCGCATCGTCGCCGACATCACGGCCGGCTTCCGGGATGCCGCGCAGGTGACGGTGGAGCGCGACCGCGCCGCCGCCATCGCGCGCGCGATCGGCGCGGCAGGCCCCGGCGACATCGTGCTGGTCGCCGGCAAGGGCCACGAGCCCTACCAGGAGATCGACGGCGTGCGCCATCCCTTCGACGACCGCGAGGTTGCCCGGCGGATCCTTGGAGATCGCGCATGAAGCCGCTCGCGCTCTCGTACATCGCCAAGGCCTGCAACGGCCGGCTGCAGGGCGAGGACCGCATGGTCGATGCCATCGCCAGCGACAGCCGCACGCTGTCGCGCGAGGGCGCACCGCTGTTCGTCGCCATCGCCGGCGAGAACTTCGATGGCCACGAGCACGTGGCCGCCGCGACGACCGGTGGCGCCGTGGCCGCGCTTGTATCGCGCGCGCTGGACGCGCCGCTGCCGCAGGTGGTGGTGGGCAACACCGTCGAGGCGCTGGGCTCGCTGGCGCGCGCGCTGCAGGCAGGCCGCATCGGGCAGTCGGTGGTCGCGATCACCGGCAGCAACGGCAAGACCAGCGTGAAGGAGCTGACGCTCTCGATCCTTGGCCGCTTCGCCACCGTGGTCGCCAGCCCCGGCAACCGCAACAACGAGATCGGCCTGCCGCTGGCGATGATCGACACCGACGAGACCGCGCGCTTCGCCGTGTACGAGATGGGTGCCGGCAAGCCGGGCGACATCGCGTATCTGGCAGGCATCGCGCAGCCGCGCGTGGCCCTGGTCAACAACATCGCCCCGGCACACCTGGAGCGCATGGGCACGATCGCGAACGTCGCCGATACCAAAGCGGCGATCTACGACGCCCTGGCGCCCGACGGCACCGCCGTGGTCAATGCCGACGACGCCTTCGAATCCTTCTTCGCCGAACGTGCGCACGGCCGCCGCATCCTGCGCTTCGGCTTCGCCGCACGCGCGGACGTCACCGTGCGCGACGTGGTGCTGCGCGAGGACGGCAGTGATTTCACGCTGGTGACGCCGTCCGGCGAGGCCGCGGTGGCGCTTGCGCTGCCGGGCCGCCACAACGTCGCCAATGCGATGGCGGCTGCCACCCTGGCGCTGGCCTGCGACGCGCCGCTGGCCGCGATCGCCGAAGGGCTGACCATGGCGCGTCCGGTGCAGGGCCGCCTGGTGCGCCACCGCCTGCCGGGGGCATGGCTGGTGGACGACAGCTACAACGCCAATCCCGGCTCCCTGGCCGCGGCCATCGACACCCTGGCCACCGCCAGCGGCGGTGGCTGGCTGGTGCTGGGCGACATGCGCGAGCTGGGCGATGACGCCGGCGCGCTGCACGAGGCCGCCGGTCGCCGTGCTCGCGAGGCCGGCGTGGCGCGGCTGTTCGCGCTGGGGCCGCTGGCGGCGAAGGCCGCCGAGGCCTTTGGCGAGGGCGGCGAAGTGTTCACGTCCCACGAAGACCTCGCCGCCGCGGTGCGAGAAGCCCTTGCAGGAGCGGCTACAGCCGCGCTCACCGCGCCGCAGATGCCAGCTGCCCGCGACAGCCGGATCGCGGCTGTAGCCGCTCCTGCAGGGGCGCGGGATGTGGTGCCGACGGTGCTGGTGAAGGGTTCGCGCGGCAGCGCGATGGATCGCGTGGTCCGCGCGCTGCTTGAAGGAGTCGACAACGATGCTGCTTGAACTCACACGCTGGCTGCAGCAGCTCGAAGGCCTGTTCGGCCTGTTCGGCTACCTGACGTTCCGCGGCATCCTGGCGGCACTGACCTCGCTGTTCCTGTCGCTGTGGTGGGGCCCGGCGGTGATCCGCAAGCTCGCCCAGTACAAGGGTGGCCAGCCGATCCGCCAGGATGGCCCGCAGACGCACTTCTCCAAGGCCGGCACGCCCACCATGGGCGGCGGTCTGATCCTGATCACGGTGCTGGCCGCCGTGCTGCTGTGGGGCGACCTGCGCAACAAGCACGTGTGGCTGGTGCTGCTGGTGATGGTGGGCTTCGGCGCCATCGGCTGGTGGGACGACTGGATCAAGATCGTCAAGCGCGATCCCAACGGCATGCGCTCGCGCACCAAGTACGCGCTGCAGTCGGTGATCGGCTTGGCGGCCGGCCTGTTCCTGTGGTTCAGCGCCGACACGCCGGTGGCCACCACGTTCTACATCCCGTTCTTCAAGGCGGTGGCCCTGCCGCTGGCCGGCCTGTCGTTCGTGGCCATCGCCTATTTCTGGATCGTCGGCTTCTCGAACGCGGTCAACCTGACCGATGGCCTCGATGGGCTCGCGATCATGCCGACGGTGCTCGTGGCCTGCGCGCTCGGCGTGTTCGCCTATGCCTCCGGCAACGCGGTGTTCGCCGAATACCTGCAGATCCCGCGCGTGCCCGGTGCCGGCGAGCTGGTGATCATCTGCGCCGCGATCGCCGGGGCCGGACTCGGCTTCCTCTGGTTCAACACCTATCCGGCCATGGTGTTCATGGGCGATATCGGCGCGCTGGCGCTGGGCGCGGTGCTTGGCTGCATCGCGGTGATCGTGCGCCAGGAGCTGGTGCTGGTGGTGATGGGAGGCATCTTCGTCATCGAGACGCTCTCGGTGATGATCCAGGTCGCCAGCTTCAAGCTCACCGGCAAGCGCGTGTTCCGCATGGCGCCGATCCACCACCACTTCGAGCTGAAGGGCTGGCCGGAGCCACGGGTCATCGTGCGCTTCTGGATCATCTCGGTGATCCTGGTCCTGCTCGGCCTGGCCACGTTGAAGGTGCGCTGATGGACAGGACCCACGAGCGCAGCACGCAGGCCGTCCGCCTCGAGTCCATCGGCGGGCGCTACGACCCGTGGATGCTCGGCGCGGCGCTGGCGCTGGCCTCGCTCGGCATCGTGATGGTGGGCTCCAGCTCGATCGCCATCGGCGAGGAGCTGGGCGTGGGTCCCAACTACTTCCTCATCCGCCACGTGGTGTTCATGGGCCTGGGCGGCGTGCTGGCCTTCATGGCGATGCGGCTCGAGCTCAAGACCGTCGAGCGCTTCGACCGCCTGCTGCTGGTGGGCTGCGTGCTCGCGCTGGTGGTGGTGTTCATCCCGGGGCTCGGCTCCAGCGTCAACGGCGCGCAGCGCTGGATCAACCTTGGCGTGTCCAAGTTCCAGGCGGTGGAAGCGGTCAAGGTGATGTACATCGTGTGGCTTGCGAGCTACCTCGTGCGCTTCCGCGACGAGGTCAATGCGACCTGGGGCGCGATGCTGAAGCCGATCGGCGTGGCGATCGTGCTGATGGGCCTGCTGGCGTTGCAGCCGGATTTCGGTTCGCTGGCGCTGATCCTCGCCATCACCGCGGGCATGCTGGTGCTGGGCGGCGTGCACCTGCCGCGCATGGCCGCACCGGTGGTGGTGCTGCTGCCGCTGCTGGCGGCCTTCGCCATCGCCGAGCCCTACCGCATGCGCCGGCTGACCTCGTTCATGGATCCCTTCGCCGATCCCTTCAACAGCGGCTACCAGCTGGCCAACGCGCTGATGGCGGTGGGACGCGGCGAGTTCTGGGGCGTGGGCCTGGGCGCTTCGATCCAGAAGCTCAACTACCTGCCCGAAGCCCATACCGACTTCATCCTGGCGGTGATCGCCGAGGAGCTCGGCTTCGTGGGCGTGTGCCTGGTGATCGGCCTGTACGCGCTGCTGGTCGGCCGCGCCTTCCTGGTCGGCCTGCGCTGCGTCGAGAGCCGCCGCCACTTCGCCGGCTATATCGCCTTCGGCATCGCGCTGTGGATGAGCCTGCAGGCGCTGGTCTCGATCGGCGTGAACCTCGGACTGCTGCCGACCAAGGGCCTGACCCTGCCGCTGGTGTCGTCGGGTGGCTCCAGCGTGATGATGACCTGCGCCGCGGTCGGCCTGCTGCTGCGCGTGTCCTACGAGCTCGACCGTACCCAGCGCCAGGTCGCCCGCCTGCGCGGCGAGGCCGCCGCGCCCAGTGCGCCGGCCGCCCCCATTCCCCCCACCACCCAGCCCGTGCCGTCACTGGCCGCGCGCGGTACCAGCCGCCTGCGCCAGCGTATCGAACCCAGGCTCAGTCCAGGAGCCCAGGCATGATCCGCCGCCTCCACGAAACCCACGGCGTGCCGATGGCCGACTTCGCGCGGCGGCATTCGCGCGTCCATTTCATCGGCATCGGCGGCACCGGCATGAGCGGCATCGCCGAAGTGCTGTGCACGCTGGGCTACCAGGTGTCGGGCTCCGATACCGCCGACAGCGCGGTGACGCGCCGCCTGGCCGGCCTGGGTGCCACCGTGCACCGTGGCCACGAGGCCGACAACGTGCACGGCACCGACTGCGTGGTGGTGTCCAGCGCGATCCATCCCGACAACCCGGAACTGGTCGAAGCCCGCGCGCGCCGGATCCCGGTGGTGCCGCGCGCCGAGATGCTGGCCGAGCTGATGCGTTTCCGCCGCGGCGTGGCCGTGGCCGGCACGCATGGGAAGACCACCACCACCTCGCTGCTCGCCAGCGTGCTCGCCGAGGGCGGGCTCGACCCGACCTTCGTCATCGGCGGCAAGCTGCTGGCCGCCGGCGCCAATGCACGCCTGGGCGGCGGCGACTGGCTGGTGGCGGAGGCCGACGAAAGCGACGGCAGCTTCCTGCGCCTGAACCCGCTGGTGGCCATCGTCACCAATATCGATGTCGATCATCTCGAGAACTACGGCGGCGACTTCGCCCGGGTGCAACAGGCGTTCTCCGAATTCCTGCACCGGCTGCCGTTCTACGGCCTCGCGGTGCTGTGCATCGACGACCCGGAAGTCGCGGCGCTGGCTGGCGCGGTCTCGCGCCATGTCATGACCTACGGCTTCCATGCCGATGCCGACGTGCGCGCCGAAAACGTGCGCCAGCAGGGCCCGACGATGCACTTCGACCTGGTGCTGCCGGACGCGTCGGCCACGCCCATGGAGCTCGCGCTGCCCGGTCGCCACAACGTGCAGAACGCGCTGGCCGCATCGGCCGTGGCCTGGCAGCTGGGCGTGCCGGCCGATGCCATCCGCGCCGCGCTGGTGAAGTTCGCGGGCATCGGCCGCCGCTTCAACCGCCTGGCCGAACTCACCACCGCGCGCGGCGCTACCGTGCAGCTGGTCGACGACTATGGCCACCATCCGCGCGAACTCGCCGCGGTGTTCGAAGCCGCCCGTGGTGGCTGGCCGGAGAAGCGGCTGGTGGTGGCCTTCCAGCCGCATCGCTACAGCCGTACGCGCGACCTGCTCGACGACTTCGCCGGCGTGCTGTCGGATGTCGACGCACTGGTGCTGACCGAGGTCTATCCGGCCGGCGAGCAGCCGCTGCCCAATGCCGATGCGCGCGCACTGGCGCGTGCGATCCGCGCGCGCGGCCGCATCGATCCCGTGGTCGTGAACACCCCCGGCGATCTGCGCGAGGTGCTGCCCGACATCCTCGAGGACGGCGACCTGCTGCTGGTGATGGGTGCCGGCGATATCGGCCATGTCTCGCAGAGCCTGGCCGCGGAAGGCTTCCCCGTTGCCGAAGGGGAGGGCGCATGAGCATGGTGCTGCCGCCCCTGCGCGTGACCGATCCTGCCGCCTTCGGCCGCGTGGCCGTGCTGCTGGGCGGTGATACCAGCGAGCGCGAGGTGTCGCTCGATTCCGGCGCCGGCGTGCTCGAAGCGCTGCGCTCGCGCGGGGTCGACGCGGAAGCGGTCGATGGCGTACCGGCGCTGCTGGCCGCACTGCAGGCCGGTCGCTTCGACCGTGTCTTCAACATCCTCCACGGCGGTGCCGGCGAGAACGGCACCCTGCAGGGCCTGCTGGATGCGCTCGGCGTGCCGTACACCGGCTCCGGCGTGCTGGGCAGCGCGCTGACCATGGACAAGATCCGCACCAAGCAGGTCTGGCTGTCCGAAGGCCTGCCCACGCCGCGCTACGAGCGCCTGGCGAAGGGCGCCGACCTGCGTGCCGCGGCGGAGCGCCTCGGCTATCCCGTGTTCGTGAAGCCCTCTTCGGAAGGCTCCAGCGTGGGTGTGTTCCGCCTGCTGTCCGCCGCCGACCTGGCGCCGGCCATCGAATTCGCGTCGCGCTACGAAGGCGAGCTCCTGATGGAGCAGATGGTGCGCGGCGACGAGCTCACGGTGGGCATCCTCGGCGACGTCGCGCTGCCCTCCATCCGCATCGTTCCGGCCGGCGAGTGGTACGACTACCACGCCAAGTACATCGCCGAGGACACGCAGTATCTCTGCCCGGGCCTGGATGGCGAGGACGAGACCGCGATCCGCGAGCTCGCACTGCGCGCCTTCCGTGCCGCCGCCTGCAGCGGCTGGGCGCGCGTGGACGTGATGCGCGACCGCGAGCGCGGACTGCAGCTGATCGAAGTGAACACCGCCCCGGGCATGACCAGCCATTCGCTGGTGCCCAAGGCCGCCGCGCAGCTCGGCTGCGACTACGCCGAGCTGTGCTGGCGCGTGCTGGAGCAGACGCTGTGAACGCACTCGCCCGCATCCTTGCCTGGACGCTCGCGGTGGCGCTGGTCGCGCTGCCGGTGGTGGCGGTCGTGCAGGGGTGGATCGGCGCCGAGCGCTGGCCGCTGCGAACGCTGCGCATCAACGACAACCTGCAGCAGGTCGATCCCGCCGCCGTGCGCGAGGCGGTCCTGCCATACGCGCAGCACGGCTTCTTCGCGGTGCGCCTGGACGAAGCCCGTACCGCCGTGGCGCGCCTGCCCTGGGTCGAACAGGCCGAGGTGTCCAAGCGCTGGCCGGACGTGCTGGAAGTGCGCGTCAGCGAGCACCGCCCGTTCGCGCGCTGGGGCGAAGGCCGCCTGCTGTCGCAGCAGGGCCGGGTCTTCCCGAGTGCCGACGTCGAGGTCCCGCAGGGACTGCCGCTGCTGCATGGCCCCGAAGGCCGCGTCGAGGAGGTGGTCGAGCTGTACCAGGAAGCCAATGGCCTGTTCGCGCCCACCGGCTTCGCCGTCCGCGCGCTGCTGCTCGACAACCGCGGCAGCTGGGCCATGGTCCTGTCCAATGGAACGGAGGTGGTCATCGGCAGCCACCAGGCCCGCATCCGCATGGCCCGCTTCGCGCGCCTCCTGCCGCAGCTCCTGCAACAGAAGGCGCTGCCGCTCTCGCGCGCCGACCTCCGATACACGAATGGCTTCGCCCTGACCTGGGCCGAGGAAAGCAACGCATGAACCGCAAAGGCGACAAGGCCCTGATCGTCGGCCTCGACATCGGCACCTCCAAGGTGGTGGCCCTGGTGGGCGAGTACTCGCCGGGCAACCCGATCGAGGTGATCGGCATCGGCAGCCACGAATCGCGCGGGCTGAAGCGCGGCGTGGTGGTGGACATCGAATCCACCGTGCAGTCGATCCAGCGCGCCATCGAGGAAGCCGAACTGATGGCCGGCTGCGACATCCGCTCGGTCTACGCCTCGATCTCGGGCAGCCACGTGCAGTGCAAGAACTCGCCCGGCATCGTGCCGATCCGCGACGGCGAGGTCACCTGGTCGGACCTCGACCGCGTGCTCGACGCCGCCAAGGCGGTCGCGATCCCGGCCGACCAGAAGATCCTGCACGCCATCCCGCGCGAGTACGTGCTGGACGATTCGCAGGAAGGCATCCGCAACCCCGTGGGCATGACCGGCGTGCGCCTGGAAGTGCATGCGCACCTGGTGGTGTGCGCCCAGTCGGCCGCGGCCAACATCTCCAAGTGCGTGCAGCGCTGCGACCTGCAGATCGACGACCTGGTGCTGTCCTCGCTGGCCTCGAGCACCGCGGTGCTGACCAGCGACGAGCGCGAGCTGGGCGTGGTGATGGTCGACATCGGCGCCGGCACCACGGATCTCGCGGTGTTCGTGCAGGGCGCGATCTGCCACACCTCGTCGCTGCCGATCGCCGGCGACAAGGTCACCGAGGACATCGCGCACATGCTGCGCACGCCGACGCCTGAAGCCGAGCAGATCAAAGTGCGCTACGCCTGTGCGCTGGCGCAGCTGGCGACCAGCGAGGAATCGATCCAGGTGCCGTCGGTTGGCGACCGCCCGCCGCGGCGCCTGCCGCGCCAGTCGCTGGCGCAGGCGGTACAGGCGCGCTACGAGGAGATCTTCGAGATGGTGCAGGCCGAACTGCGCCGCTCGGGCTTCGAGCAGCACGTGCGTGCCGGCATGGTGCTCACCGGCGGCGCCGCGAAGATGGAAGGCGTGGTCGAGCTGGCCGAGGAAATGCTGCAGATGCCGGTGCGCGTGGGCATTCCGCAGCACGTGACCGGCCTGGGCGAAGTGGTGAACAACCCGGTGCATGCCACCGGCGTCGGCCTGCTGCTGATGGGCAGCCAGATCGAACACCCGCGCCGCCCGGTGCTGCCGACCGGACGTGCCGGCAGCGTGCTGAAAAAGCTCAAGACCTGGTTCCAGGGGGAGTTCTGACCATGCACCCGCCCCCGTGTGAGTCGCGGTCGGCCGGCCCCCTGTGGGAGCGGCCATGGCCGCGAAAGAAGTCGCGGCGAAAACGGAAACGAAAGACCTGCAGCACCCCGCAACACCCATAAAAACAAGAACCAGCACCACATAACGACATCAGAGAGGACTACGGACATGGCGCACTTCGAACTGGTTGAAAAGATGGCTCCCAACGCCGTCATCAAGGTCATCGGCGTGGGTGGCGGCGGTGGCAACGCCGTGAACCACATGGTCAACAGCAGCGTGGACGGCGTTGAATTCATCACCGCCAACACCGACGCGCAGGCGATCAAGAACTGCGGCTCCAAGCTGCAGCTGCAGCTCGGCACCAGCGTCACCAAGGGCCTGGGCGCGGGCGCGAATCCCGAGGTCGGCCGCCAGGCCGCGCTCGAGGACCGCGACCAGATCATGGAAGCGCTGCAGGGCGCGGACATGGTGTTCATCACCGCCGGCATGGGCGGCGGCACCGGCACCGGCGCGGCGCCGGTGGTGGCGCAGCTGGCCAAGGAGATGGGCATCCTGACCGTGGCCGTGGTCACCAAGCCGTTCCCGTTCGAGGGCCGCCGCCGCATGCAGGTCGCGCTGAAGGGCATCGAGGAGCTGGCCGCCAGCTGCGACTCGCTGATCACCATCCCCAACGAGAAGCTGATCACCGTGCTCGGCCGCAACGCCACCATGGTGCAGGCCTTCCGCGCCGCCAACGACGTGCTGCTGGGCGCCGTGCAGGGCATCGCCGACCTGATCGTCCGCCCGGGCCTGATCAACGTCGACTTCGCCGACGTGCGCACCGTCATGGGTGAGATGGGCCTGGCGATGATGGGCACCGGCACCGCCCGTGGCGACGACCGCGCCCAGGCCGCCGCCGAGTCCGCGATCCAGAACCCGCTGCTCGACGACGTGAACCTGGCCGGCGCCAACGGCATCCTGGTCAACATCACCGCCGGTCCGGACTTCACCATGAGCGAGTTCGACGAGGTCGGCCGCACCGTGGAGAACTTCGCGAGCGAGGACGCCACCATCGTCATCGGCACCGTGCTCGATCCGGAGATGCAGGACGACGTGCGCGTGACCGTGGTCGCCACCGGCCTCAATGCCGGCCGCGCCCGCAGCACCGGCGGCCGTGACCGCGACGCCTACCAGGAGCCGCAGCGCCGTCCGCACATCCAGCTGATCAACACCGGCCGCCGCGACGGCACCACCGGCATGCTGATCGAGGACGAGGTGCAGCCGCAGCCGGTGGCCGCCTCCGGTGGCTTCAGCCTGCGCCGCGGCTCGGCCGAGCCTGTCGCGGCCCCCGCCACCCCGGCGGTCGCCGACTTCGGCGGCAATGATTCGGGCTACCTCGACATCCCGGCGTTCCTGCGCCGCCAAGCCGACTGACCCGGCAGGGGCCCCGCAGCCGCGGGGCCCCCGACTTCCCTTCGCTGTAGGCGCGGCTACAGCCGCGATCGGTTCGCGGTCATCCGGCACGGTGATTGCGGCTGTAGCCGCTCCTACAGGGTGGTGCGGGTGCCGGGCATCGGAGGTGCCGATCGCAGGGATAGCCGCATCCGCGTGTCAGGACACTGCGTCATTGCCAAGGGCCTGCATCGCCGGCCGTGCTCCGTTCAGGTTCAGCGTATCGCGTGCTAAATTGCGAACCGCTTTCATTTGACGGCCGCGACTGCGCGGCCAGCCCCGGACAAGAGCCCCCGCGAATGGCCCAGCAGCGCACCATCAAGAACGTCACCCGCGCCACCGGCGTGGGGCTGCACAGTGGCGAAAAGGTCTACATGACCCTGCGCCCGGCGGCTCCGGATACGGGCATCGTGTTCCGCCGCATCGACGTCGAGCCGCCGGTGGAAATTCCTGCCGAGGCAACGCTGGTCACGGAAACCACCCTCTGCACCGGCCTGTCCACGGACGGCACCAAGGTGCAGACCGTGGAGCATCTGATGTCGGCGCTCGCGGGCCTGGGCGTCGACAACATCATGGTCGAGCTGTCGGCACCGGAAGTGCCGATCATGGATGGCTCGTCGGGGCCCTTCGTCTTCCTGCTGCAGTCGGCCGGCATCGTGGAGCAGGGCGCGCCCAAGCGCTTCATCCGCGTCACCCGGCCGGTGGAGGTGCGCGAGGGCGACAAGATCGCCCGTTTCGAGCCCTTCGACGGCTTCCGCCTGGGCTTCACCATCGACTTCAACCACCCCGCCATCCCGACCACGCGCTCGCGGGCGGTGGTGGAGTTCTCCACCGAGAACTACATCCGCGAGGTCAGCCGCGCGCGCACCTTCGGCTTCATGCGCGACCTCGAATACATGCGCGACCGCAACCTGGGCCTCGGCGGCTCGATGGACAACGCCATCGTGCTCGACGACTTCCGGGTGCTGAACGAGGACGGCCTGCGCTATGCCGACGAGTTCGTGCGCCACAAGATCCTGGATGCGGTGGGCGACCTCTATCTCGCGGGCCGGCCGATCATCGGGGCCTTCGAGGGCTACAAGTCGGGCCATGCGCTCAACAACAAGCTCGTGCGCGCGCTGCTTGCGGAAGAGAGTGCGTGGGAGGAAGTGACCTTCCCGGAGCCCGCCCGCGGCCCCGTGGCCTACGGCACGCTGCAGCCCGCCGCCTGAGCGCCAGCCCGTCCGCCGCCTCGTCCGCCTGCGGGCTGTACCTCCTGCTGTAGGAGCGGCTACAGCCGCGATAGGCCTCTCGCAGGCCAAGCCCCTGGCGATCGCCGCTATAGCCGCTCCTACATCGCGGCTGTAGCCGCTCCTGCAGGTCGGGGCTGCTCACGGAGCTGTCCGGCACCTGTCCTGCCTTCACGGCATCTTGCCGCCGGGCGCACAGTTTTACGAAAAATTAACGGAAATCCCATCAAAACGGCCGACCGGTTAACGTTTCGGCCGGCCATGGCCGTTAGGATGCCCCGTCGGCCCTGACCGGGGTCGTCGAATTCAGGACCCGTCGTTGTCGTCGCCCGCGGGCGCGCGCAGCGACGCCAAGGCATCCCGCAGCGCTTGCGGTGCGGATGCCGACAGCGGACGTATGGCCGTCTCGACCCGCACTGGCGGGAACAGCGGCTGGGTGGTCGTCCTGACCCTGAGCTCCCGGACATCCAGCCCATGCGAACGGGCGGCGTCCAGAAGCGCTGGAGCAGCGAGCCTGAGGCTGGCGTTCCACAGTGGCGAATCCACCAGGTACACGAGCCGTGCGCCATCCACATTCGCAAGTCGCGCGTGCGCGGCGAGTGAAACCGGAAGATGGGGGCGCAGGGTGCGATCGAGGGCGTCCAGCCACAGGGCGCGCTTGATCGGGGAGCGGCTGGAGGGATCGGCCGCCAGCGCGTCGAGTGCGACGCGTGGACCTTTGGGGGATGCCACTAGGCGTTGCCAACAGACATGGTGCTATGACTCTACAACGTACGCTTCAACATTCGCAGGCCTGGCTCGTGCACTACCTCCGCCGCGGCGGCAGGCGCATCGCCGGTCTCGGCAAGGGACAGCCGCTGGCGCTGGCCGCGGCCACCCTGGTCGCCGGTGCCGCCCTTGGCGCCAGCCTCCAGGCCAACCAGGTGAATACGCTGCGCGCCGATCTGGCCAGCCAGGATGCCCAGCTCGAGGACACCCGCCGCGCCGCGCAGCGCGAGGTGAACGCCCTGGCCGCGCGCCTGGGTGAACTGCAGGCCGAGGCTACGCGGCTCAACGCACTTGGCGACCGCCTGACGCAGGTCGCCCAGCTCGGCGACGGCGAGTTCGACTTCAACAGCCCGGTGGGCATCGGCGGCCACGGCCCGGTGCGCGACATGCCGGCCGGCGAGCTGCGCGAAGGCATCGACGGCATCGGTGCCGACTTCGCCACCGCGGGCGGCCAGCTCTCGGTGCTCGAGATGCTGCTCTTCAACCGGGAGCTCGACCGCAACGCCGTGCCTTCGCGTTCGCCGGTGGCCGCGAGCTTCATCACCTCCGGCTTCGGCCGCCGCGCCGACCCGTTCGGCGGTGGCGCGGCCTGGCACAAGGGCATCGACTTCGACGCCCGCACCGGCGACCCGGTGCTGGCAGTGGCCGACGGCGTCGTCAGCTACTCGGGCTCGCGCTCCGGCTACGGCAACGTCGTCGAGATCGACCACGGCAACGGCTATGTGACCCGCTACGCGCACAACTCGCGCAACACCGTGCAGGTGGGCGACCTGGTGCGCGTGGGCCAGGAGATCGCAAAGGCCGGCAGCACGGGCCGCAGCACCGGCGCGCACGTGCATTTCGAGGTCTGGGAGAACGGCCGCGTGACCAACCCGCGCAAGTTCCTGGTCGCCCAGCACTGACCGGCCCCGCAGGCGCGGCTGTAGGAGCGGCTATAGCCGCGATCACCGCCAGGCTTCACCGGACACCCGGCCAATCGCGGCTATAGCCGCTCCTACAGGTTGGGGCTATGGTCTCCGGGGCTTGATAGGCGGCCCCGGAAGCCCCACGGTACAATGCCGCGGCCAGCAGGAAAGGGCGCCCAGCGCCCTTTTCCCGTTTCTGGGCCGACACGCCGGGCTGACTTGCCCGGGCAGAGATGCCCGGCAGCCACGCCGGCCTTCCTTCCATCCAACCGGTCATCCAATGCTCAATCGCCTGCTCACCAGCGTCTTCGGCAGCCGCAACGAACGCATCGTCGGTCAGTTCAACAAGGTCGTCGCGAAGATCAACGCGCTCGAACCGCAGATGCAGGCGCTTTCCGACGCCGAGCTGCAGGGCAAGACCGCGGAGTTCAAGCAGCGCATCGCCAGGGGCGAAACCCTCGACAAGGTGCTCCCGGAAGCGTTCGCCGTCTGCCGCGAGGCCTCGGTCCGCGTGCTCGGCATGCGCCACTACGACGTGCAGCTGGTCGGCGGCATGGTGCTGCACACCGGCAAGATCGCCGAGATGCGCACCGGTGAAGGCAAGACCCTGGTGGCGACGCTCCCGGTGTACCTCAACGCGCTGGAAGGCAAGGGCGTGCACGTGGTCACGGTGAACGACTACCTTGCCCGCCGCGACGCCGCCCAGATGGGCAGGCTGTACAACTGGCTGGGCCTGGGCGTGGGCGTGGTGTACCCGGGCATGCCGCACGGCGACAAGCACGCCGCCTACGGCGCCGACATCACCTACGGCACCAACAACGAATTCGGCTTCGACTACCTGCGCGACAACATGGCGCTGTCGAAGGAGCAGCGTTACCAGCGCGGCCTGCACTACGCAATCATCGACGAGGTCGACTCGATCCTGATCGACGAGGCGCGCACGCCGCTGATCATCTCGGGCCCCGCCGACGAGACCCCGGACCTGTACATCAAGGTCAACCGCATCGTTCCCGAGTTCACCCGCCAGGCCGACGAGCAGTCCGAGGGCGACTACTGGGTGGACGAGAAGGGCAAGCAGGTGCACCTCTCGGAGTCCGGCCAGGAGCTGGCCGAGAACCTGCTGCGCCGCGCCGGCATCCTCGGCGAGGACGACGGCCTGTACGACCCGCACAACATCCACGTGGTGCACCACCTCAACGCCGCGATGCGCGCGCACGCGCTGTTCCAGCGCGACGTCGACTACATCGTGCGCGACGGCGAGGTCATCATCGTCGACGAGTTCACCGGCCGCACCCTGCCGGGCCGCCGCTGGTCCGACGGCCTGCACCAGGCCGTGGAGGCCAAGGAAGGCGTGCCGGTGCAGCGCGAGAACCAGACGCTGGCCAGCATCACCTTCCAGAACCTGTTCCGCATGTACGGCAAGCTCGCCGGCATGACCGGTACCGCGGACACGGAAGCCTTCGAGTTCAACAGCATCTACAGCCTGGAAGTGGTGGTCATCCCGACCCATCGCCCGATGATCCGCGTCGACCACCCGGATGCCGTGTTCCTCAACCGTGCCGGCAAGTACCGCGCCGTGGTCAACGAGCTGAAGGAAGCGCACGCCCGCAACCAGCCGGTGCTGGTCGGCACGACGTCCATCGAAGTGTCGGAGATGCTGAGCCAGCAGCTCAACGAGGCCGGCATCCACCACGAAGTGCTCAACGCCAAGCAGCACGAGCGCGAGGCGCAGATCATCGCCCAGGCCGGCCGCCCGGGCGCGGTCACCATCGCCACCAACATGGCCGGCCGCGGTACCGACATCGTGCTCGGCGGTTCGCTGGAGGCGGAGCTGGCTGCGCTCGAGGCCGAGCAGGGCGAGATCGACGCCGACACGCGCGCGAAGCTCAAGGCCGCCTGGCAGGAGCGCCACGACGCGGTCAAGGCCGCCGGCGGCCTGCACATCGTGGGTACCGAACGCCACGAATCGCGCCGCATCGACAACCAGCTGCGCGGCCGCTCCGGCCGCCAGGGCGACCCGGGTTCCAGCCGGTTCTACCTGTCGCTGGAAGACAACCTGATGCGCATCTTCGCCGCCGACTGGGTGCAGAAGGTCATGGCGCGCATGGGGCTGAAGGAAGACGACATCATCGAGTCGCCTCTGGTCAGCAAGCAGATCGCCAACGCGCAGCGCAAGGTCGAGGCCCACAACTTCGACATCCGCAAGAACCTGCTCGACTTCGACGACGTCAACAACGACCAGCGCAAGGTGATCTACGGCCAGCGCAACGAATTGCTCGAGGCCGAGGACATCCGCGACAACATCGCCGGCATCCGCGCCGACGTGATCGGCGACCTGGTCGAGCGCTTCGTGCCGCCGGAGTCGGTGGACGAGCAGTGGGACATCGCCGGCCTGCAGGCCTCGCTCGAGGCCGACTTCGGCATGTCGATCGACCTGGCCAGCTGGACGGCCGCGCAGACCGAGCTCGATGCCGAGCGCATCCTCGAGCACGTGCAGAAGAGCGTGGAAGAGATCGTGGCCGCCAAGGAAGCCTCGCTCGGTGCCGAGACGATCCGCATGCTCGAGAAGCACATCATGCTGAGCGTGCTCGACGACAACTGGAAGCAGCACCTCGCGCGCATGGACTACCTGCGCCAGGGCATCCACCTCCGCGGCTACGCCCAGAAGCAGCCGAAGCAGGAGTACAAGAAGGAAGCCTTCGAGCTGTTCTCCGAGATGCTCGACAAGGTGAAGCGCGAAGTGGTGATGATGCTGTCGCGCGTGCGCGTGCGCAGCGAGGAGGAAGTCGCCGCGATGGAAGCGCAGGAGCGCGCCCAGGCCGAGGCCCAGGCCCGCAACATGCAGTTCCAGCACGCCGACAGCGGCAGCTACAGCGCCGACGAGGAAGCCGCGCAGCCGGACTACCAGTACGGCGGCGAAGGCGAGGACGGCATGCCCAAGGTCGGGCGCAACGACCCGTGCCCCTGCGGCAGCGGCAAGAAGTACAAGCACTGCCATGGACAGCTCGCCTGACCAGCCTCCGCCAGTAGCACCCTCTTCCCCCGCCGGGCGGGGGAAGATGTCCGAAGGGCAGTTGGGGGCACCCCGCGACCGCGTCCCGGCCGACGCGTCCGCCGTACCCCACGTCCACGTCCTCGCCGCCGTCATCACCGACGCGCGCGGCCGTGTCCTGCTCACCCGCCGCACCGAAGGCCGCGACCTCGCCGGCCTGTGGGAATTCCCCGGCGGCAAGCAGGAGCCCGGCGAAACCCCCGAACAGGCGCTCGCACGCGAGCTCGAGGAAGAGCTCGGCATCCAGGCCTGCATCGGCGAGCACCTGATCACCGTTCCCCAGCGCTACCCGACCAAGCGGCTGCGGCTCGAGGTGCGGCATGTCGGCCGCTGGACCGGCGTGCCGCGCGGCCGCGAAGGCCAGGCCCTGGCCTGGGTGCCGCCGCACAAGCTGGCCAGCTACGCGATGCCGCCGGCGGATACTCCGGTGGTGGCGGCCTTGCAGCAGCCGGATCGCTACGCCATCAGCCCCGGCCTGCCTGAAGGCTCCCGTGGGAGCGGCCATGGTCGCGATCGGGCTTGCGATGGCGCATCCGCGGCTATGGCCGCTACCACTGGACAGCCGCTGCCCGACGCGGCCGGTGCCTGGCTGGCCGGCCTCGAGGCCACCCTCGGCAGCGGCATCCGCCGCATCCAGCTCCGCCTTCCAAACATTGACCCCGACCTGTTCCGCCAACTGGCGGCCATCGCGGCCAACCGCTGCCGCAGCGCCGGCGCCGAGCTGCTGCTCAACGCCGACATCGCCCTGGCCGCCGAACTGGGCACCGGCGTGCACCTGCGCTCGTCGCAACTCGCCAGGCTCGCCGAGCGTCCGAGCCTTGCCGAAGGTGCACCGCTGGCTGCGTCCTGCCATACCGCGGAGGATCTGGCCCACGCCGCGCGGCTGGGTTGCGATTTCGTAGTACTGGGGGCGGTGAAGCCGACGGCGAGCCACCCGGGACAACCGGGGATCGGCTGGGAGGCGTTTGCCGCGCTGCGGGAGACGGTGAGCCTGCCGGTGTATGCGATTGGTGGGCTGGGGCCGGAGGATATGGGAGAGGCCCGGCGGCATGGAGCGCAGGGGGTGGCGGGGATACGGGCGTTGTGGGGAACGGGTAACTGACGCTTCCCACGGCGATTCCGACAAGGACGCCTCGCCAGATCAGGCTTTCCCGATACGACACCCCCGTCCCCGCCCGGCGTCCGCACCAGCCCGGCTTGACGGTCGGGGGCTTGAACCACTAGCGTCGGCTCGAGCCCATATGGATATGGACGCATGCACACACGACGTGACTCGCGCGCGGCACGCCTCGCCCGGCCGGCCGCGTTCCTGATCCTGGGCCTTGCGCTGTTGCAGGGCTGCAGTTCGAGGACGCCGGACAACATGCAGCCACCCCCCGGCCATGGGCCCTACACCGGGACCGTGGAGGATTGGCCGCTGTGGTTCATCGAGCATGAGTTCGGTGCCCACTGCTTCAGCACTCTCAGCTGTGTCGTCAACTATTCGGGATTCGCGCATGGGGGCAATTCGCCGCGGCCTTCGCTGGAATCCCTGGGCCGCCCACTGGACAGGATTCTGAGAACAGGCTGGGGGCCGTACCGGAATTTTCCCGCACCTGCGGAGGTGCGTTGGACGTCATTGGACGGAACACGCTTGGAAGCCAGTGTCGATATCGCAGAAGTTTTCGCGGACCGCATGATCAGGCACACGCTGGCCAAGGAAGAAGTCAAAGAAGAAACCAGCATTCCGCCGCCCGGTGTCATGCTGCTCGTAGACGACCGAACGATTAGCGTCTACATGCGCACGTGGATCTGGCTGAAGGAACCGCGGAACCCGGAAAACCCGCATAGCGATCTGCATTCTGACCTGGTGCTGGTGCACTCGAAGAGGTACTGACACGAGCGCGATCAAGGAGGATCGCATGACCGAATACAGGCTTACGCCTGACGGAGTGCAGGCGCGCGCACTCGACGAAAACGAGTTCGCCATGCTCGAACTCGCGCGCGCGCGGATGATGCAAGTGCGCGCGCCTCGCCTGATGGACACGCCGCACGACAGGCTCTACGTGGCGGCGCTGGACGGAACGAGCAACAGCCAGTTCAGAGATCCCGAAGTCAACCACAGCATAGTAGCCACCATTGCCCGCAAGATCTGGGATCTGGACGATAGGTCGATAGCCGTCCAGTACGTGGAAGGCGTCGGTACCCAATCCGGCTGGTTCAAGCGCACATGGGATCGCGCAAGCGCCGACACCCTGGAAGCCCGGGCGGAGCAGGCGTACCTGGGATTCTGCCGCCAAGCGGCGAAGTGGCTTGCAGAAGACCCCAGAGCCCGCATCCACCTCGCGGGAATCGGCTTCAGCCGCGGTGCCGAGACCGTACCGCTGTTGCAGCGCCTCGTTCACGAACGCGGTATCCGTAATCCGGAAGGGGCTGTCGCGCAGTACGATGGCGACGGAATCCTGAAGACCATTACCTGGGCGGATCATCCGCCGCTTGTGCCACAAGGGCGGACCGTCCAGGCAGCCTTCCTCGTAGATCCCGTTGGCACTGGCGTCTATGACATCGATCGGGGGATGCGTGCGTCGAACGTCAGTGCCGTGCAGATCACCAGTCGCGACGAGGGACGGAGCCATTTCACCTCGACCCAGCATCTGCCGCCGGGTCTGTCCTACCAGGGGCGGATGGCGAACCTCGAGATGCCCGGCACCCACTCCGACCTCGGTGGCACATACCTGCTCGACGGGACCGGGCGCGTTGTGCACAACTTCGCGGTCGACTACTTCAACACGCTGCTGGGCCAGGAGCGCCTGGGAAAGGTAGCGGAAGCCCTGGATCCCAGGCTCTACGTTTTCCATCGATCCGAACAGCATCTATATGGACTCTGGCCCGACCACCACTACCGCACTCACGGGGAGCGCGAAATCCACACACGGCTCGGCCCTGGCTGCTCCCAGGTCCCTGAGCCGTGCCTGCGCGAAGCCGTCGACCATCGCCTCGCTGAAACACTGGAATTCGACTATGTGGGCAGGGCGCGCCTGCCGAGCGGCAGCGACCCCAAGATGGACGCGGCAATGCACGCCGTGCGCGACATGCACCAGCGCGACAATGGCATCCTGGACCAGGCAGTTGCGGTCACGCGGTTCCCCCTGCGTGCGGAGGCGCTTGAATATGCTCAGGGTGTGAAGGCGAGCTTTTCCCGACTGGCCGTAGCGGCCGCCCGCAACGACCTGCCCGGCATGGACCTGGCTACGGCGATGTACAGGGCGACACCGGCGGGACACGCGTTCATGGCGGCATCATCCGTCCTTGGGCTGGTGCGCGAGAGTATGGCTGCAGATCAAACCTGGCAGGTCGAGCGGCATGGGACGCGCCAGCCCGAATTGTCTTCCGCGCTGCGCGACCCGACGGCGGCGCCGGCCCGGGTCTCGCCGTGAGCACGGATCTGCACGCCGGCGATGCGCGCGAGGTTGCCCTGCAACTTGCCATCGTCGCGGAGCGCCTGGACGAGCGCAGCGCGCGCGCCGTCCAGCGCGTGGAGGTCGTTGCCGACGAGTTCGCCGCCGAGGTGGCGCGGATGTCCGACGCCATGGCGGCGGGCACCGAACGCGCAGCCGCGGCGCAACTGGCGTCAATGCACACCCAAATGCAGGCGTCGCGGGTGGTCTCGGGTGGGCTCCTCGTCGCGGCGGTGCTCGCGGTTGCCGTCGCCGGCGCCATGGTGGTATCGGCGCATCGCGAACTCGGCCTGGTCGCTCGCGAGCAGGCCATGATCGAAGCCGTCAACCGCGCCGACGTGACCTTCTGCAACGGACGGCTCTGTGCCCGGGTCGACGGCGATACTCATGGTGGCGACGCGCACGGCTATCTCCAAATAGCACTGCGCAGGGAGCCCGCGGAACCATGATCGCCACCCTTGCGCGGCTGAATGCCCGGACGCTACTGCTGTACGGCCTGTTGGGCCCGCCGATGGCCGTGTTGGCCGGGCTGTGCCTGCTGGGGCCACCGATGCTGGGCGACACCTGGCGCCCGCCCGGCGGGTTGTTGCTGTGGCTGACGGCGGTGAGCTACGGTCTGATGTTCATTCCTGCGTTCCTCGTCGGTGTCCTGGTGTCGCTGCTGCATCAATTGCCGGGGGTTGCAACGCGCCCGTGGCTACGGATTGCGGGCGCGATATCGGCCGGAAGCGTGGTCGGAGCCGCGTACGCATGGACGCTGATGCCGGCAATGGGCGCGTCGGCCGAATCTGCGCTCGTCGGCGGATCCGCGGCCGGCATGTGCGCGCTCGCGCAGCTTGGCTGGGTCAGGGCGCGTTGCTACACCGAGGGCATCGGCTTCTGCGCGTGAACGTTCGCGGGCCATATGACACGAGACCTTGCGCCGTTCCCGGACGAACTTCTTTCAGCTCAGCCGCCAGCGCGATACATGTAGATGCCGGCGCCAGCCTGCACTAAGATCCAGATCCAACCTGCCGCGGCGAGCTGAAACCTGGTCGACGCGGTCAGGTGCTCGTTGCGCGCCTGCCAGATGCCGACGTTGGCGATCACCAGCGACACCGCCTGCATCACCACGCCGCCGCGCGGCGACAGCAGGGTGAACTCCGGGTATCGCGTCATCAGCAGCGGATAAGCGGCGAGGACCGCCAGGCTGGCAAGGGCTGCGAGGAGGCGCATCCGGTCCAATGCCATTCTCCGTCAGGGTCGCGGCGGCGTGGCGGCGAGGGCGAGGTAGCGCGCGTGCAGTGCCGCTACCGCGTCGTCCAGTGCCGCCAGCGGACCGTCGTTGTCGATGATGTCGTCGGCCGCCGCGAGGCGCGCTTCGGCGGTTGCCTGGGCGCGGATCATCCGCCAGGCCAGCGTCTCGTCGATTCCGTCGCGGCGCAGCAGGCGCTCCAGCTGCACTTCCACGGGCACGTGGACCACCAGCACGCGGTCCACCCACTCCGCGTAAGCCGCAGGCCCGGCTTCCACGAACAGCGGGATCGCGGCCATGGCGTAAGGGCCCGGCGCCGCTTCGCACGCGGCGCGCAGGGCCGTGCGCACGCGCGGATGGATGATGCCTTCGAGGCGACGGCGGGCCGCGTCGTCGGCGAATACGCGGCGGCGCATCGCGGCGCGGTCCATCGCGCCACTGGCGTCCAGGACGTCGGGACCGAAGGCCTCCACCACCTCTGCAAGCCCAGGCGAGCCAGGGGCGACCACCTCGCGGGCCACGATGTCGGCATCGGCCACGTGCACGCCCAAGGCGCGGAACCGCCGCTCCACCTCGGACTTGCCCGACGCGATGCCGCCGGTGAGGGCGACGGTGTAGTCAGCCATGGCGGGCGTCTCCCAGGCCGGCGGTCAGAACCCGGCGATGCCCCGGTACCAGCCGATCAGGTCGTTGCCCCACATGAAGACGATCCAGCCGGCGATGGCGAGGTAGGGCCCAAAGGGGATGGGTGTGGCCCTGTCCTGGCCCTTCATCTTCAGCCAGACGATGCCGATCACCGCACCAACCAGCGACGACAGCAGGATGATCGGCAGCACGCCGGCCAGCCCGCACCAGGTGCCCAGCGCAGCCAGCAGCTTGAAGTCGCCGTGGCCCATGCCTTCCTTTCCGGTGAGCTGCTTGAACACCCACCACACGCTCCACAGGCTTACGTAGCCGGCGATGGCGCCCAGCAGTGCCTCCTTGGGCCCCATGTAGAGGTTCTCGACGGCCGCGATCAGCCCCAGCCACATCAGGGGCAGCGTGAGCGAGTCCGGCAGCAACTGCGTGCGCAGGTCGATGCCCGACAGTGCGATCAGGTAACAGGTCAGCAGCCCTGCGCCGAAGCCCTGCCAGCCGAAGCCGAAGCGCCACACGCAAGCCAGCACCAGCAACATCGTCAGCAGCTCGACAGCCGGGTACTGCGCCGAAATCGGCGCCCGGCACGCGCGGCACTTGCCGCCGAGCGCCAACCAGCTCACCACCGGGATGTTCTCGTACCAGCTCAGCTGGTGTCCGCAGTTGGGGCAGTGCGATCGCTCGACGACGATGCCGGGCGGTGGAGGATCGTAGATCTCAGGCTCACCCAGCATCTCGCGGCTGTCGCGCTTCCACTCCCACTCCATGCGCTTGGGCAGGCGAAGGATCACCACGTTGAGGAAGCTGCCGACGAGCAGGCCAAGGCCTGCAACCAGCGGGTAGCCGATTTCGGGGTTCTGGTCGAGGAAGGCCACTGCTTGTTACATCACCGTCATTGCGAGTTTGAAGATCGGCAGGTACATCGCGACCACGATCGAGCCGACCATGCCGCCGATTACGACCATCACGAAGGGCTCGATCAGGCTGGAGATGGTGTCGACCGCGTTGTCGACTTCTTCCTCGTAGAACTCGGCCACCTTGAACAGCATGGTGTCGAGCGCGCCCGCCTCTTCGCCGATCGAGGTCATCTGGACCACCATATGCGGGAACAGGGCGACCTGCTTCATTGCCACATTGAGCGGGTAACCGGTGGCGACGTCGTCGCGCATCTCGAGCACAGCCTGCGTGTATACGCGGTTGCCAGTGGCCCCGGCCACGCTTTCCATCGCCTCCACCAGCGGCACGCCGGCCTTGAAAGTTACCGCCAGGGTCCGCGCGAAGCGGGCGATGGAAGAGTTGTGCAGCACCTGGCCTACCACCGGAATCTTCAGCAACAGGCGGTCCACCGTGTGCTGCAGCTTGGTGGAGCGCCTGTAGACGTACAGAAAAGCCGCGATGCCTACGCCCAGAATGACGATGAGCGCCCACCAGTAACTGACCATAACATCGGAGATTCCGAACACCAACGCCGTGAATGCCGGAAGGTCGGCGCCAAAGCTCGCGAACTGCTCGCGGAAGATCGGCACCACGTACACCATCAGGATCGCGCAGACCAAGATCGCGACCGCAATCACCGCTGCGGGGTAGAAGAGCGCTTTCTTGATCTTGCCCTTGATGGACTCGATGTTTTCCTTGTAGTCGGCAATCGTCGCCAGCACGGTTTCAAGCGCACCCGACGTCTCGCCGGCGCGCACCAGGTTCCGGTACAGCTCGTCGAACTGCACCGGGTGCTTGCTCATCGCCTCGTAGATCGACGCGCCGCCCTCGATGTCAAGCCGGACGTCGTCGACCAGCTTCTTCATCTTCGGGTTCTTCTGGCCGTTTCCGATGATCTCCAGCGCGCCAACGATCGGCACGCCCGAGCGCATCATTGTGGCGATCTGGCGGCTGAACACCGCGATGTCTTTGGCCGAGACCGGCTTGCCTGCGGAACCGCCAAACAGGGGCTTCGCCTTCGGCTTCACCTTGCCCGGCTGGATCCCCTGCCGGCGCAACTCGGCGCGCAGCAGGTTCGCGGTCCGCGCCTGCTGCTCGCCCTTCATCTTCTTGCCGCGCTTGTCGACGCCCTCCCAGACGAACACGGGAAGCGTCACGCCTTCGCGCGCGGGCGTGGCAGTCTGGCGGGCAGCAGTCCTGGTGGCAGTGGTCACGGCCATGATCGAGTTCCCCGTTTGGTCCCCGGCCTCCGGCATGCGGAGGTCCATAACGTGATGGTAGCCGGTTGTGGCGCGGCGTGGCGGACCGGCCTGTGACGCCGGACAGACTTCCGCCCAGCGGAGTGCCGAAACCGGGCCGGGACGTGCCGGCCCGAGTGACGCGCAGCGTCAGTCCGTGGTCACCCGGTTGATCTCGGCCAGACTGGTCACCCCGGCCTTCACCTTCAGCAGGGCCGACGTGCGCAGGTCGCGCACCCCGGATTCTTCGGCTGCCGCCGCGATCTGAATGGCATTGCCGCCCTCCAGCACGATCGACGCGATCTCGTCGGTCATGGGCATGACCTGGTAGATACCGGTGCGGCCCTTATAGCCGCTGGTGCAGTCGTCGCAGCCAACCGCCTCGTAGACCACCAGGCCTTCCTGCAGGTCATCGGTGGTGAAGCCCTCGGCCAGCAGGGCGTTGTCCGGGATGTCCGCCTTGCGCTTGCACTTCGGGCACAGCCGGCGCGCCAGACGCTGGGCGATCACCAGAGAAACGGAACTCGTGATGTTGTACGGCGCGATACCCATGTTCATCAGGCGCGCGATAGTCTGGGGGGCGTCGTTGGTGTGCAAGGTGGACAGCACCATATGACCGGTTTGAGCCGCCTTGATGGCAATCTCGGCGGTTTCAAGGTCGCGGATCTCGCCCACCATGATGATGTCCGGATCCTGGCGCAGGAAGCTGCGCAGGGCGGCGGCGAAGGTCATGCCGCGCCGCTCATTCTGCTGCACCTGGTTCACGCCGGGGAGGCGGATTTCCACCGGATCCTCGACTGTCGAGATATTGCGCTGCTCGTCGTTAAGGATGCCAAGGGCGGTGTACAGGCTAACCGTCTTGCCAGAGCCGGTCGGGCCGGTCACCAGCACCATGCCGTAGGGCTTCTGGATGGCCTCCTCGAACAGCTTCTGCTGGTCGGGCTCGTAGCCGAGCTTCTCGATGCCGAGCTTCGCGGCACTCGCATCGAGGATACGGAGCACCACTTTTTCCCCGAATAGCGTGGGGAGGGTACTGACGCGGAAGTCGATCTGCTTGGTCTTGCTGAGGTTGAGCTTGATGCGGCCGTCCTGCGGTACGCGCTTCTCCGCAATGTCCAGCTGCGCCATGACTTTCAGGCGTGCGGTGATACGCGAATTCAGCTTGACCGGCATCTTGGCCGTCTGCTTGAGGATGCCGTCGATGCGCAGGCGGACCCGGTAGTCATCCTCGTAGGGCTCGAAGTGGATATCCGAGGCGCCGCGCTTGATGGCGTCGATTAGTACCTTGTTGACGAACTTTACAACCGGGGTGTCGTCCTGCTTCGCGTCAGTGCCGCTCTCACGGTCCTCTTCGCCGCCCTCCACGTCGAGGTTCTCGAGCCCCTCGCTGTCACCCAGTGCGTCATCTAGTGAATCCCCGGCTTGCTGCCACAACTCCTGAGTCCGGCGGATCTTCTCCTCGTCCACCAGGATCGGTTCCACCATCAGGTTGGTAAAGAACTTGATCTCGTCCAGCGCGTGAGTGTTTGTGGGGTCAGGGGTACCCACGAAGAGCTTGCCGCCCCTCTTGAACAGGGGCAGGACCTGATGTTTGTTGATCAGCTCCTCGCTGACCAACTTCAGGGCGCTAGCCGTGGCGTCCATGGTGCCCGGGTCGAACACCGGCATGCCGAACTCGATGGAGTTGGCGGCCGCCATCTGGGAGGCCGTTACCAGCTTGTGCTCCCGCAGCCAGGTCGCCACCGGCTTACGCTCGGCGCTGGCTTTGTCGAGCGCCTCGCGGCCGGCTGCCTCATCCAGCGCCCCATCCAGGACGAGGCGGCGGACGATGCCGGTGATGCCGGCAAGATTGGTCGTGACGGCGTTCATGAGCAGAGACTGTCCCTTGGGTTGCGGGACTTTAACGCAATTCCTGGAGTCTGAGCCGACGCAGATAAGTACGCCCCCGGGCCTGCGCGCGTCCCGGCCCCCGGGTGGCCGGCGCAGCCTGACGGTGGAAACCCGGTCACGGCGCGGGCGGGGCGGCTTTCAACGCCAGACCCCAACCGCTACCCTTTCGGTCCAAAGGGGAGAATCGTGTCCGTATCCATCATCCTACCCGCCAAGAACGAGGCCGAAGGTCTCCAGCGCACGCTACCCGCGCTCCGCGAGCGCATGCCCGGGGCGGAGATCATCGTCGTGGACGATGGCTCGACCGACGCCACCGCCGCTGTCGCCGCGGAGTTCGGTGCTCAAGTGCTGAGTTCGCCATACTCCATGGGCAACGGCGCCGCCATCAAGCGAGGCGCCCGCGCGGCCACGGGTGACGTGCTGGTCTTCATGGATGCAGACGGCCAGCACGACCCTGCCTGCATTCAAATACTGCTCGCCAAGCTGGACGAGGGCTACGACATGGTGGTCGGTGCACGCGACTGGTCCGGTCAGGCAGGGGTGCACCGCGGCGTGGCAAACGCCTTCTACAACTGGCTCGCCAGCCGGATGACCGGGTTCGAGGTCAAGGATCTCACTTCCGGCTTCCGCATTGTGCGCGCGGCCAGGTTCCTTGAGTTCCTGCACCTGCTGCCTAACGGCTTTAGCTACCCGACCACCAGCACCATGGCATTCTTCCGCAGTGCCTACCCGGTAGCCTACGTCCAGATCCCGGTAGCTCGACGCGTGGGCACCAACAGCCATATTCGTCCATTAAAGGACGGCATCCGATTCCTGCTGATTATCTTCAAGATCGCCACGCTGTACTCGCCGCTGAAGCTGTTCGCGCCGGTTGGAGGCGCATTCTTCCTGACCGGGCTGGGCTACTACGGTTACACCTTCGCCACCCAGGGCCGGTTCACCAACATGAGCGTGCTGCTCTTCAGTGCGGCCGTCATCATTTTCCTGATCGGCCTTATCTCAGAGCAGATCACCAATCTGACTTACCTGCGGGGTCGGTGAGTCGACTCGGCGCCTCGTGGGATAGGCGGAACTACGATGAGCGTAATATCGGGCGATTCCTCCAGCTATTCGCGGCGTAGCGGCATTGTGGCCCCTGATCTGGGTTGGACCCCGCCGATCCGGTACCTGCTGCGACGTCAACGGATCCTGTCCCTGCTGGAAACGCAGCCTCGGGGAAAGCTTCTCGAGGTGGGGTGCGGCGGCGGTGCTCTGCTGTGCGATCTCACCCGGATGGGCTACAACGTCCACGGCCTGGAGACGTCCTCGGCAGCACACCGGATGGCGTCGCAACTTGCAGGGCGCAGCGGCAGTCCCCATGAGGTTGCCGCACTGCCCGGCGAGGCGTGGGAGGGGAGTTTCGACTTCGTTTGCGCGTTCGACGTGCTGGAACACATCGAGGATGATGCCCAAGCGCTCGAGCAATGGCTGAGCTGGATGGCTCCAGGGGGGAAATTGCTGCTCTCCGTCCCCGCACACCGTTCTCGGTGGAGCGCGGGAGACGTTTGGGCCGGTCACTTCCGGCGTTACGATCGTCGCGATCTGCTGGCGCTTGTAGACGCGGCTGGGCTGGTGACGGAGCGCCTGGAGTGCTACGGGTTTCCGCTGGCGAACCTGACCGAGCTGCTGGGCAATTTCGCCTACCGCCGGATGATTGCGGCGAGGGCGAACAACTCGAAAGCGGAGAGCACTGCGGAAAGCGGGATTGACCGCCGCAGCTATTCAAAGGTGGCCAGCCTGATGTTCTCGCTTCCCGGCCAGGCAGCGCTCTCGATGGCCGGCGTGGCTCAATCGCTCACGCTGCGCACGGACTGGGGGAGCGGATACCTCCTGCTGGCGCATCGCGCATGAGGCGCTGGTTTCGTCGCGCCGGTGCGCTGGTGGCGGTGGCCCTCATCGCCTATTTCGCCTGGTTTTCTTACCAGAGCCTGGACGGCCGCGCACTGGCCTCGGCGCTGTCCTCACCACGCGCTTGGCTCGCGATGCTGGCGGCGACCCTTGCGCACATGGCGGTCTATCCATTGACGGGTTCGGCGTGGCGGCGGCTGCTCCTGCGGCAGGGACAGGATTGGAGGGCCGGGCAGCTCGCGCGACTAGTCAGCCTGACCCAACTCGCGAAGTACGTGCCGGGCAACGTCCTCCAGCACGCGTCACGGGCCGCACTTGCGCTGCGGGCCGGCATGCCGGTCAAGCCGTATGCGTCGACGGTCGTCCAGGAGACCCTGCTGGCCTGCGCAGCCAGTATTCTCGTCGGCGTACCGCTGCTCGTCGACGCTAGCGCCGCCATGCCGGCCGGCTACGGCCCGCTGCTTTGGAGCCTGTTTGCCGGGGGCGTGTTGCTGGTGCTCCTGCTGTGCATGGATGTCCCGCCTGACGCGGCTGCTCTGTCAAGGACGCGGCTCGGTCGGCTCCTGCGCGTTGTCGGCGGCTTGCCCGGTCCGCGCGCGACGCTCGCCGCCCTGCTGAGCTATGCACTGAATTACCTGCTGATTGGCGCCGGGCTGTGGCTGATCGCTCGTGCGCTTGGGATGGCCGAAGGCGTGGGGTTCGCGCTCGCGGCGTCGGCATTCGCACTGTCGTGGATCCTCGGCTTCCTCGCCCCCGGTGCGCCAGCTGGTATCGGCGCCCGGGAGGGCATCATGATCCTGATCCTGCAGGGGCACGCCGCGGACGCCGAGGTCGCCCAGTTCGTGCTGCTTGCCCGGCTTGCGAGCATGTCGGCCGACCTGATCTCCTTCTGCCTAGCAGCCTGGTGGCCGCGGCCTGCCGGCTCACATATATGAGACCCGTCGATGAAGCCCAATCTTGAGGTGACCGGTGAGCGCGTCCTCGAGGACGATTACAGGCAGTCGCTTGGCGGGTACACGATCTACGCCATGCACGCCGCCAGCTACGCCTTCGCGGAGCCACTGTGCGCCGGCAAGCGCGTGCTGGACCTCGGCTGCGGCTCGGGTTACGGCACACACCGTATTGCCGGGCATGCTGCGGAGGTCCACGGTGTCGACGTGGCGGCCGATGCCGTCGCGTTTGCCGATGCGCGATACAGGAAATCCAACCTGCATTTCCGGCAGGTAGCTGCTGGCGCGAGGCTCCCGTTCGAGGACGGAAGCTTCGATGTCGTCCTCTCGTTCCAGGTCATCGAGCACGTCGAGGATCCCGCCGGCTACCTCGGGGAGGCACACAGGGTGCTGGCGCCGGGGGGTTCGTTGGTGCTGATTACACCCGATCGGCGCAATCGCCTGTTGCCGATGCAGAGACCATGGAACCGCTGGCACCTGCACGAGTACTCGCTGGAAGAGCTGGCTGGATTCGCGGCTCGCCAGTTTCGGGTGGTGCGACGCTTGCGGATGGGTGCCCCGTGGGCGATTGCCAGGGTCGAGATCGAACGCTACGCGCGGACCAAATGGTTGACCCTGCCGATGACACTGCCCTTCATGCCGGAGTGGGTACGGGTGGCAGGCCTGGACGTGGTGCATCGGCTCATGGGCGCGCGTACCACAAGGCGTGCACCGGAACCCCAGGCGGGCTACGGATTCGGGGAAGCGGATTTCATCATCGCCGAGGACCCACCCAACTCACTCAACTTGGTCGTCGTCGCCGAGCGGGGACCCGATGTCACGCCCGATTGAAGACCGGTCTTCCCGGGTGGTCGTTGCTGGCGTTGGCGCACGCGGCGCGGGGTATCCGAATGCATGGAACACCATCCGAATACTGCGCCAGGCGCTGGGCGTCGAAGTTGTCGAATACGGGAGGTGGTTGCCGAGCAACTTCAGGCTGTGGGCCGTCGCAAGTCAGGGCAGGCTTGCTGCCGTCGCGACCCTAGCCGGAATCATTCTGGCTAACGCTATTTCGGCGTTGCGGCTGCTACGGCGTGGTGCCAGAGCAATCGTTTACGTCCCGTACCCGAGTGTGTTCCTGTTGTGGCTGTTGTCGTGGGTGCCGCGTCGATGCCGACCCCGCTGCATCTGCGATGCCTACATCACAGTGTGGGACGCACTCTACCAAGACCGTCGCATGGCCGACGGCCGCAGCCCTCTCGCCAAGTTGCTGCTCCGTGTCGAGTCCCGCGCCCTGCGTGCGTCCGAGCGGGTGGTGGTGGATACCACCGCCAACGCGATGCAAGTGGCTCGGCTGTTCGGAGTGCCGCTCGAGAGGATTGTGACCGCGCCCCTGGCGCTGGAGGAGGGCGAAACTGCCGCATCAGCGGCGCTGCCGCGAACGGACACCCTCCGTGTTTTGTTCGTCGGCACGTTCGTGCCGCTGCAGGGCACGCTTGTGGTCGCACAGGCCATCCACCAGCTGCGCGACCATGAAATCGAGTTCGTCGTGATCGGCAACGGCCAGCAGGCAGAAGCTGCAGCACCTCTGCTGGAAAGTAACCCACGAGTGCGGTGGATCCGCGATTGGCAGTCGTCGGCGATGCTGGCCGGGCACATGGGTGCAGCCGACATCTGCCTGGGCGTGTTCGGCGGGGAAGGCAAGGCCGAGCGGGTGCTGCCGTTCAAGGTGTACCACGCGCTGGCGCATGGAAAGGCCGTCGTCACCCAGTCCGGTTACGGCACGCCGGGCACACCGCCAATCCCTTGCGAGCTGGTCTCACCGTCGGCGGAAGCACTGGCGGAGGCTATCGTGGCGCTGAAGGGCGACGCGGAGCGGCGCCGGGCGCTGGGCCAAGCGGCGCGCCGCTACTATCTCGAACACTTGGATGACGCGGCCGTGGCACGGGCATGGCGCGCGCTGCTGGCCGACATGCAGGGCTGAGCCGCCTCACTTCCCAGGGCGCTCGCCCCAGCCGACAGCAGGCGCCTGCCGCGCGCGGACGTACTGCTCGACCGCTCCGCTAGGTCAACGCGGCGTTTCCCCCGCAGCTCCCGGGCCAGCAATTTCGGGAACGGATCGTCCGGCGGCGTGCCGTCGATTGCCCGGAAGAAGAACGTGAGTGCCTGCTCCGGATTCGACAGGTCCTCCATGAGGAAGTAGCCGATGGCCGACAGGTTGAAGCTTCCCAGCTGACCCCGCTCGGCAAGCGCCTGCATCGTGGCGACGAATTGCGGTTCGTCCAGCACCACACCGTTGCGACCATGGAAGAGGAAGGCCATGAACAACCCGCGCGTCGTCGGGAGTCATCGGCGCGTCTGCGATGCTTGCCCGCAGCCGTTGCCAATCCCCTTGTGTGGCGTTCCCGCAGATGGACTTGAGCCCCACCAGCAGGGCATGGCTATTGAGCAATTCCGGTACTTGTCCCTGCGGGGGTCGCTCACGGCGACGGCATCGTCGAGTCGGGCGCGCCGCCACCCGCACCTACGGCGGAGCCATCGATCGCTCCCGGATGGCTGCCTCCACGCGCTCGGCTAGGTCAGGCCTGCCCCGTGCCCTGAGCGTTGTTGCGATCTCAACGCCGACAGGATCACTTGCGGGTGCCGCTTCGACAGTGCGCAGCAGATAGGGCAGCGCACGTTCCGGCGCCGATAGATCGTGCATGATGAAGTAGCCGAGGTTCGCGAGGTTCTGCGGTCCGTACGTCGCGCGCTCCAGCAGAATATCGAAAGACTCCAGCAGTTCTGCGTCGTCCAGATCCACCCCCATCCGCTTGTGGGAGAGCAGGATGGTGTAGACCCGGGCGTTGTCGTGGGTCATGGGAACAGTCTGCATCCGCGCCTGGAGACGATCCCAGTCCTGCGGTCTGGCGTCGCCACGTAGGGTCTTAAGAAGGATCAGGAGCGTAGGGCTGTTCAGCGACTGGGGCGCCATAGAGGCGCCATCGGTGCAGGTCGCGATTGCTTGGTCGAGGCGGGTGTTGCCGGGGACCGCGCCCCCGCCTGCAAGGAGATGGCTCCTGCACAACTGGACCCAGGCGCGGCCGGAGGTCGGCGCCGCCTCCGTGCCCGTGCTGGCGATGCCCGCCGAACTGCGCCAAGTGTGCGACCGCAGCAGAGTGGCGCCCGCCAACGACAGAAGCACGGCCGTGCAGATCGCGGCGGCCGCGGCGGGCCTTGGCCGAAGGCGCTGGCTCGCGCGGGCCAGCAGGCTGCCCGCGGCCAGCACTGCGCCGATCAGGGCGAAGTGGTTGCGGTGTTCGAAGGCCAGCTCCAGGCCCACGACGTTGCTGGCTATGAAGTGGTTGGCAAAGAACAGGAACACGCCTAGCGCAATCAGCGGGAAACGGTGGCGCAGGTGCCAGGCCCCGCCCAGCAGCGACAGCACGACCGCAATGGCCGGCAGCGTCGTCCACGGCTGCAGCAGGCCGCGCGACGGCTGCAGCCAGTCGTAGTAGAAGGGCATGTTGCCGGGGAGGGGCACCAGAATCTGCCACAGGTACATGCAAAGCACCCTGGGCTGGGTGAGCAACCGTTCCGACGTCGAGAACTCGCGGCCCGGCAAGGTGTCCCATTGCCAGTAATGGGGGATGACCCACAGCACGTAGACCGACGCTCCCGCCAGCGCCGCCAGCAGGTAACCGCGCCGTAGCCGCGTGGCCAGGCCTGCGTCGGCGGCGGCAAAGCGCAGCACGGTCAGCTCCAGCGCCAGTGTGTAGGCGGGCAGCAGCACGGAATCCTCCTTGCAGCCCATGGCCACGACCCACAGCAGCACGGAGAGCAGCAGGCCTTTGCGGCCGGATTGCCCTTGGACCTGGGCGTGGCGGGCATGCAGGTAGGCCCACAGGGCGAGCACCAGGAACAGGGTGCCCATGGTCTGGATGCGCTGTACCGCGTAGAGCACCGAGGACACTTGCAGCGGATGCGCCGCCCAAGCGAACGCGAGCGCCAGCGCCAGCCAGCGTGCCCGGCCGCTGCGGACGCCAGTGAGCCCCAGCAAGCCGTGGAAGAACCAGGTGAGGGCCCATGCGGTGAGCGCATGGATGACGAGGTTCGTGGTCTTGAAGACCATCGGATCTGGGCCGCCACCGCGCCAGTAGTCCACCGCGAAGCTCAGGGTCGGCAGTGTGCGCAGGGTTCCTGACATCTGCGGCGAGGTCAGCACGTCGGTCAACGCCTGGCCACTCAACTGCGTCAGCTGTATGGCCGGGTTGTTGATGAGGTTCGGTGTGTCGTCGAAGACAAACTCGCCGGGCAGGCCGGGCGTGAACAGCAGCACGGCCGCGACACCGACCAGCAGGCTCGAAATGAGGTACCGGATGTTCGCCTTGGGCATGTGCGTGGGCGTGGCCAGTGTCGTCAGGAAGCTGATTATCGACGATTGCTCCGATCGGGTGTTCCCCGCGCGACGGTGGACGTCAATCCGTTGCCTGCCGCGTTGCCTGCAACCAGTCCGCCCACTCGCGACGGCCTTCGTTCCGTAGGTCGGCGATGAGCTCTGTCGCGAACGAAGGATCGACCGTTGTCTGTACTGCATGGGCGAAATAGGGGTAGGCCCGATCCGGCTGCCGCGTGTGTCCCAGGATGAAGTAGCCGATTGCCGAAGATTCGATGGCAGGGAATGGCACGCGGCGTTGAAAACCGTCGATGGCCGCGAGCACTTGGCTGTCGTCCATGGACACGCCGAGCCTCACGTAGTTGAGGATCACCCAGATCCGGGATGCGTCCTCTGGGGTCATGGCGGCGCGCCCGATGCGATCCAGGTAGAGATCCCAGTCGCCCTGGGTGAGGGAACCCTGGATCCCCTTGAGGACGATCAGGATGGTCTGGCTGGTGAGCGAGTGGGGCGCCACCTCTGCCCCCCGGCTGCAAGCGGCGATGGCCTTGGCCAAGTAGGGATTGTCGGCGCTGGTGCCGCCTCCTCCGAGCTCGTAGTGGGCCACGCAGAGCGTCTGCCACGCCCGCCCTGAATCCGGGGCGATCCGCGCGCTATTCCGTGCAAACTCGATTTCGCTGTGCCATGCGCGCGCCCGAACGATGGTCGTGCCAGCCATGGCCGCCAGCAACAGCACGCACGCGGGAACCGTGGCGACGGCGCGCCACCGGAGGCGCTTTGCGGCCAGGGCTAGCAGGTCGGCCAATGCCATCACGATGCCGACCAGCGGGAAGTGGTTGCGGTGTTCGAAGGCCAGTTCCAGGTTCATCACATTGCTGGCGACGAAATGGCCGGCGAAGAACAGCAGCACCCCGAGCGCGAACAGCGGGCGGCGATGGCGGAAACGCCAGGCCAGCGCCAGTAAGGCCAACACCAGCAGCCAGGCGGGCATGGTCGTCCACGGGTCCAGCAGGCCGCGTGACGGCTGCAGCCAGTCGTAGAAGAACGTCATGTGCGAAGGCACCGGCAGCACGATCTGCCACAGGTACAGGCTTAGC
>DATBUS010000049.1:0-7274 GCA_036515815.1 Luteimonas sp. | reverse complement strand
CGCCGCGGCTGCCGCCGGCGTATCGGCGTCGAGCGCATCGGCGTCCGCCGCGGCCGCGGGCCAGTCGGCGCAGACCGCCGCAGGCCACGAGAATGTGGCGCGCCTCGCCGGCAGTGCCGCGCAGTCGTCGGCATCTGCTGCTGCAGCGTCCGCTGGCGCCGCTCAGGATCACTCGGCGTCCGCGGCGCAGTCCGCCGCAACCGCCGGCCGGAGCGAGGTGGCCGTTCGCGATGTCGTGTCCGCGGCGAGCAGCAGCGCAGCCGAGGCTCGGGCTAGTGCCGAAGCGGCGGCCGGATCGGCAGGCGCGGCAGGGATCAGCGCAGGCGCAGCAGCTGCGTCCGCAGCGGCCTCTGCGGCTTCCGCGGCGTCCACCACGGCCGCATCGCAGCGCGCCGTGCAGCTCTCGCTGGGCGAATACACGGCGTTCATCGAGGACGACGACGCGATCACCGCCGGCGGATACCCGGTGACGCGGAGCGCGCGCTACGCCGGCACGATGGTCCGGTTCTACGGCGAGGTGATCGAAGGCGCCAGCGCCACGGTATCCGTCGAGCGCAACGGCTCGCGCGTGTACGGGCCGGTGCCGATCAGCGCGGGCGCCCCGGTGTCGCGCGACGTGAGCATCGCGATCGCCAAGGGCGACCGCATCACCTACAACGTGGTCGCGGACGCGAAGCGCCTGTGGCTGCAGCTGGACGGAGGCGAGGCGTGACCGTCGTCTGCTACAAGAACGTGAAGCGCCCCATCATCCCGCCGGGCGACATGCCGATGCTCGCGCTGTTCGCGCGGGGCGAGCAGGGCGCGTGGTACGACCCCAGCGACCTCTACAGCTACGGGGCCCTTGGCGACGAGCTTGTTCCCGATCCCCATTTTGCTTCGCCCGGTGCTTGGGAGCTTGACGAGGAAACGTCCATCGAGGATGGCGTGCTGCTATATAGCGGCACGACTGGCCGCACCGCTCGTGTCGGTGGCGGAATCCGGACCGTCGCCGGAATGACGTATGAGGTGACGGTGGACTTCAAGAGCCGCGCCTCTGGCTCCTTTTACGTTCTCGGATTCCCCATCCTCTACATCCAAGGCGGAAACGAGCAGCGCATTGTCCGGACACTGGTCGGGAACGGAGCGGTGCTTGGTATCCGAACCTATTCCGGAGGGATCGCAGAGATTCGCGAGCTTTCAGTTCGCGCGATCCCGCGAATCGAACAAGCGACAATGTTCCAAGACGCCGCGGGCACCATTCCTGTCACCGGCGTCGAGCAGCCCGTTGGCCTGATCCTCGACAAGAGCGGTAATGGCAACAACGCGCTGCAGGTCACTGCGCCCGCTCGACCAACTCTTAGCGCGCGAGTCAACAACCTCACAGACAGCGAGCGGTTCGAGGCATGGGCGACGGCCGGCGCCGTGGCGATGCGCGATCCGGAGACAATTGCTCCCGATGGTTTGTCGGTAGCATCAAAACTGCAGGCTATTCCCGGTGATGGCGGTCACTATATTCGGAGAGGGAATGTGGGCGCGGGCGTCGGGGCCCCCACTTGCCGCTCGCTTTATGTGAAGCGGGGAACAGCACGCCACGTCTGGATTTCGGTCTACACGAATACCACGCCAACTAACCCGCTAACGGCGCGAATCGACTTCGACACGGGTTCGGTCAATGACGACCCGGCCTCGGGCCAGAGGATGATCGAGATGCTTGATGACGGGTGGTATCGCATCATCTTCCGTCGCGGCGCCGAGGCGAGTGTATACAACCAGTTTGGGATTGGGTTTTCCGACCCAGCGAATCCGACGAACAATTCTTATGCTGCCGATGGCGAGCAGACGGTATATATCTGGGGCGCGCAGCACGAGCTTGGCACAAAGGCGACGAAGTATCAGCGCGTGAATACCGCCTCTGACTATAACTGGAAAGGGTGGCCGCTCTATCTGCAGCGCGACGGCGTGGACGATTTCATGCGATCCGTCATTCCGGCGCCGGTGATGCCCGGCATGTTCTTGGCGGATGCCTACGATCGACAGAACGTGGCGAGTTCGCACGCGTCGCTCGCAGCATCATCCGACCAGAATGGAAACGATTACCTGCACTTCTTCATCCAAACATCGGAGCGTGTCCAGTCGCGCACCCGAGGGCTCTCGCTCGGGCTTGGTGTAGCGAGCACGCTATCTGCGCCCGGAAGCGTTCCGCTTGGCCGAGCTTGCGTTATGGAGGCAGTGCTGGATAGCGATTCGTTGCTGCTTGCGGTTGATGGCGCGCACTGGCAGGCGGAATCAAACTGGCCCAGTGGGGCGTCGTTCGGAACGGCGACCAATCTGACCAGTAACTCGTCCAGCAATCTTGGCCGGACCTACGGATACATCGCGCTCTGGCGCGCGCCGAATGAAAAGGAGCGCGCAGCTGTACGGAAGTTTCTAACTGACAAAACGAAGGTTCCAGAATGAGCTTGTACATCCGTCGCACCATGATCGTGATGGCGCCGCACGCGCCGCTCGCGCGCGCGCTGGCCGCGCACCTCGCCGGCCCTCCCGGCTCCGGTATGTGGATCACCGGCCTGCGCCCGAAGGGCTCGGGCGAGCCCGCAGACCGCTATGTTTCAAGCGGCCCGGTGGCGGAAGAGTTCGCGCCGCTCCTGACCGACGCCGAAGCCCTCTGGGGCGCGGTGCAAATGGCGCAGCAGACCGGCATGGCGCTCCCCGCGAACGCCCCGGCCATCACGCACGAGCAGTGCGTGGCGCTGGTGGAGTCTGCTGTGGTCGTGGACTTGGATGAAGAGGCGCCTTTCGACACGTTCGCGCGGCTCGAATTGGAGCTTGTGCCCGGGGAGCCGGCGTGACGGTTTCGGTGGTCATGGCGGCGATCGCGATCGGCCTCGCTCTGCTGATCCGCCGCGGCCGCCGGTCGCACAACACCGGCGAGCGCGCGCCGAGCTGCTGCCATCCGTGGTCAAGGTGCATTTGCCCCATCGAGTAAGCCGGAAAATCCGCCGGGGCCGATAGAGGCCATCCCCGCACCATGCTGGGATGGCCGAATCCCCGTTTACCGCCGTCGAAAAAGCCGCGCACGCGGGCGCCTTCGGCGACAACGCGCAGCCGCTGCCGTCCGAGGCCCAGCGCCGGGCCGGCAATTACCGCATGGGTCGCGTGTCGCTCCACGGCCTGCGGATCGCGATCGAACAGCCCCGCGGCAGCGTGCGCACTGGCACCGACGCCGACGGCACCGCGTGGACGTGCCGACTTGCCGCGCACTACGGCTACTTCATGGGCGCCGTCGGCGCGGACGGGGAGGGCGTGGACGTGTTCCTCGGCCCGAATCCTGACGCCGACACGGCCTACGTCATCAACCAGAACGTCGGCGGCCGCTTCGACGAGCACAAGGTCGTGCTCGGCGCGGTGGATGAAGAGCACGCCCGGCACCTGTACCTCGCCAGCTTCACGCGCGGATGGCGCGGGCTGGCCAGCGTGGTCCCGGCCACGATCCCCCAGCTCAAACACTGGCTGCGGCACGGCAACAAGCGCCGGGCCCTGACCGCCGACCAACTTCAGCCGCAAGGAACCCGATCCATGAACCGAGTCTTCTGGAACAGCGATGCGCAGCCCGAGGGCGTGAGCCTCGACCAAGTGCTGTACGGCGTCCGCATCCACGACGACAGCGACAACCTGCTGCTGGACGCCGTCACCATGGCGGACATCATCGAGGACTCCGAGGGCGTGATCGCGCTCGACGCGCTGGTGGTGCCGGTGAACATGCTCACCCGCCGCATGGGCGTCCTGAAGACGGTCATGGAGCGCTCTGGCGGCGACGTGAAGCCGCTCAACGTGCAGATCAGCGAACCCTTCAAGCAGCGCGGCGTGACAAACGTCGCCGCGGTGTTCGAGCTGTCCGACGGCCAGAGCGTGTCGATCTACTTCCACAACCCGGACACGACGCCCGCGCGCCTCGCGCCGACCGACGAGATGGTGTCGTGGAAGTGGCTGCTGAACAAGAAGGACATCACGATCGTGGTGGCGCCGGAGCGCGGCGCGGACCTGAACCCGCGAGAAGTCGCGCGCCGCATCATGCGGCTGGCCGAAAAGAACAGCCCGGCGTTCAAGCGCGTGAACGCGAAGCGCGCGGAACGCATGGCGAACATCGCGAGCCTGAAGGAAGAGGTGGCCGGCCTCGAAGCCGAGCTGCAGCAGGCGCAGCGCGAGCTTGAAGTCGAGCTGATCCTTGCCGAGGACCGACTGGCCAACCCGGCGCCGGCGCCGCAGATCGAACCGCAGCCCGAGCCCGAACCGCAGCCCGAGCCGGAGCCCGAATCGAACCCCAAGGCCAGCATCGCCGAGGTCGCCGCGGCGATGAAGCTGACCGGCATGGGAACCGTCTGGTGGAATGACCCGGGCGTCAACTACACGATCAACGCCGGCGTGGCCGCGGGCTGGCTGCGCCGCCAGTCCACGACGCAGGTCGAGTGGACAGAAGAGGGCGCGGCACTGGCGCGCGCGGCCACGCAGGCGACGGCTGCCGGCCAGACGCTCGCCGAGAGGCTCGCCAAGCAGGCCGAGGATGCGAAGCGCGAGGCCGACGGGGCGCTGCCGGGGACGAAGGAAAAGGCGAGGCTGGAGCGCGAGGCATCCGCCCTGCAGAAGAGGGCGAAGGCAGCCGCGGGCGCCAAGGATCACGACATCACCATCGGTTCCGACGGCCGCACCGCCGGCCTGCCGGAGCTGCCCTATGACGTTCTGACGGAGAACGACGTGCGGGCTCTGGTTGCGATCGGCTACCGCGACCTCGTGGAGGTGAGCAACGGCGACGCCTACATGACCCGCAAGGACGCAGGTCGCAACCTCGAAGAGTCGATCACCATGCCGCCGCACCTCGTGCCGGTGGCGAAGGCCGCGCTGGCACAGACGCCGGCCGAGGCCGCCGAGCGCGAGCCCTTCGAGCACGCAGGCTTCACCATCTACCCGACTGCGATCAAGGGCGCCGGCGACCGCTGGGCCGTCCAGATCGCCGACAAGCCCGGCGTCGGCGACACCCTGTGGCAGACCCGCGAGGAAGCCATGAAGGAGGCCGAGCTGATGCGCAGCCGGATCGTGGCGGCCGACACGCGCAAGGCGGATGCCGAGAAGGCAGCGGAAGCCGAAGCCGCCGCCGCGGCCGCGCGCGCCGCTGAAGAACAGGCCGCCGCCGAGGCGGAAGCCAAGGCCGCTGCCGCGTTCGCGGACACCGCGCTGGGCCAGTACCTCGCGACCCTGTCGCCGATGGCCGCCGGTGCCGCGCGCAAGCGGCTGGAAAAGGACGTGCGCGTCAACGGCAACGTGCAGAAGCTGCACGAGTACATCGAGGCGGCGCACGCGGCGGGCGAGCTGTCGATCAGCACGGAGGAAGTCGGCAAGATCAAGCCGATGTCGCGCAGGGCGTTCAACCGCGCGGACAACCGCGAGCAGGCCGAGCACGAGCGCCGCATGAAGGAGGCCGGCACGAAGACGGTCTACTACGTCAACGACTTCGACCTCGGAGCCCACGGCTACAACTACGCCGCCTACCTGCTGGGCGAAGCAGCGGCCGCTGGCGAGGAATCGGCCGTGATCGTCGGCGCCGGCCCGGCGATGGCCCATGCGACGCCCGAGTTCATGGGCTGGCTGACTGCCAAGGCTGCCGCCGCCGTGCCGATGGTCGAGGCGATCGAGGCCACCGTCGCGCAGGAGGGCGGCAGCATCGTCTGGGGCGCTGACCCCGACCTCGCCTTGGATTCCGTCGCGAACATCGCGATGCAGCTCGCCAAGCCCGCCGCAATGGCCGCCGGCGCCGCGGTGCTGGCAGCCCTGCGCGACGTGGTGCGGTCGCAGGCGTTCGTCGCCGCAATGGCTGGCCGCGCCGCGCCGCTGGCGCAGTTCCTGAACAGCCCGGCCGGTGCGGTGGTGAAGGCGGGTGCGCTGGCGGCGCTGGCGAAGCTCGTGGATGACGCGCTCGACCTGCTGAAGGACGCGGCGCCGGCCCTGCGCGATCGCGTCGCCGACCTGCTGCACGACCTGAAGGCGATCGTGGCCGGCGACTTCGACGGCTTCCGCAGCCCCGAGGCGAAGGCTGGCGCGCGCAAGGGCGAGGCGATGGACTCCGCCGCGGACTCCGGCGGCGCCGGCAGCGATGCCGAGGACGACGACGAGGACTTCGATGAAGAGGCCGAGTGGGAGGCGATGCCGGAGGAAGACGACGAGGAAGTCGCGCTCGACGGCGACTTCAAGGGCCACCCGTTCCGCGGCAACCAGTACCGCAAGGGCAGCCGCACGTCCGGCACCGCGGTGGCGGCGTCGATCTTCGCGAAGCGCAAGTCCAAGAGCGGTGACGCGCGCGAGGTGAGCCGCGTCCACCGCATGGCGCACCATTCGCACGTCGCTGCGTCGCTGGCGGTCGAGACGCGCGCCGCGCGCAACTACCACCGGAAGATGGCTCGCTTCCACGGCAAGACCGCCGGGATCGAGTTCACGCTCGACTCGGTTGTGCTGCTGGACAGCGTGAGCGAAGAGCACGCGACCGCGGTCGTCCGCGACGGCGCCGGCACCGAAGTGGGCTGGGTGCTGATCTACGCCGAGGGATCGGTGAGCGTGCGCGACGCCAAGGGCGGCCGCGTGACGCAGGCCACCGACGACAAGGTGGTCGCGACCGATGGCGTGCGCTCGCTGCTGCAGGGCGGCGCCGGCAAGCCCGCCGGTCGCGCCGAGTTCGCGAACGCCATGACCTACCTGACCCCGTTCCTGTCGAAGGCGCAGTTCAGCGCGATGAAGCACGGCGCCGCCGGCGAGGAAGGCCAGTATTTCATCGACAAGGCTGTCGAGCTGGCGACCACGATCCGCGACATGCCGGAAACCTACGGGCAGGACGGCAAGGGCGGCGAGGCGGTGGCGTACCTGCACTACTTCAAGGGCGGCGCCGACTGGTACATCACCGAAAAGGACAAGGGCGGCGGTGACGAGCCGAACATGCAGCAGCAGGCGTTCGGGCTGGCCGACCTGCACGGCGACGGCGGCGAGCTGGGCTACATCAGCATCGCCGAGCTGACCGCGGCCGGCGTCGAGTTGGACTTCCACTGGACCCCGAAGACCATCGGCGCGATCCGCAGCGCGACTGGCGCGGAAAACACTGGCAGCGACGACGCGGACGCCGGCCATGATGAACTGGTCGAGGCAGGCGTCGCGGCTGCGAAGTCGAACGGCATCGCGAAGATCGCCACCTCGGACCACTTCACCATGGAATTCGAGGGCGACGACGTGCTGGTCAACGACGAGCTGCGCGGGAA
>DATBUS010000048.1:0-17282 GCA_036515815.1 Luteimonas sp. | reverse complement strand
GTCCGCGTGGCCGGACCATGTCCCGCCGCTGCTGCGGCGCATCTATGCCGCCCGCGGCGCGCTCGACCCCGATACCGCGCGGCCGCGGCTGGCCGGCCTGCTGCCGCCGGACGGCATGCTCGACCTGGATCGTGCCAGCGGCCTGCTGGCCGAAGCCATCGCCGAAGGCCGTCGTATCCTGGTGGTGGGGGATTTCGACGCCGACGGCGCCACCGCCTGCGCGCTCGCCGTGCGTGGGCTGCGCATGCTTGGCGCACGCGACGTGATGCACGCGGTGCCCAACCGCATGGTGCATGGCTACGGGCTGTCGCCCGCGCTGGTGGCCGAACTCGCGCCGCTGCGCCCGGACCTTCTGGTCACCGTGGACCATGGCATTGCCTGCCACGCCGGCGTGGCGGCGGCCAGGGCGCTGGGCTGGCAGGTGCTGGTGACCGACCACCATCTGCCCGGCGAGCAGCTCCCACCGGCCGATGCCATCGTGAACCCCAACCGCAGCGGCGACGGCTTCCCTGGCAAGTCGCTGGCGGGCGTGGGCGTGATGTTCTACGTGCTGCTCGCCCTGCGCGCGCGGTTGCGGGCCGAAGGCCGCCTGGACGGGAAGGGTCCGGACCTTGCGCAACTGCTCGACCTGGTGGCGGTGGGCACGGTGGCCGACCTCGCGCCGCTCGATGCCAACAACCGCGCACTGGTGGCGGCAGGCCTGCGGCGGCTGCGCGCACGCCAGGGCTGCGCCGGGCTGATGGCGCTGGTCGAGGTGGCGGGGCGGCGCGCCGAATCACTGGTCGCCGCCGACATCGGCTTCGCGATCGGCCCGCGACTCAACGCGGCCGGCCGGCTAGAGGACATGGCGCTGGGCATCGAATGCCTGCTCAGCGACGACCCCATGCGCGCCCGCGAGCTGGCGCACAGGCTCGATGCGATCAACCGCGAACGCCGGAGCATGCAGCAGTCGATGCTCGACGAGGCCGAACAGGCGCTCTCCGACCGCATGCTCGAGGCCTATGCCCAGGGCGGGAACGGCCTGGCCTCGGTCTGCGCCTACGATGCCGGCTGGCATCCCGGCGTGGTCGGCCTGGTGGCATCCAGGCTGAAGGAGCGCCTCCACCGTCCGGTGGTCGCACTGGCGCCCTCGGAACCGGGCAGCCAGAGCCTCCGCGGCTCGGCACGCTCGATCCCGGGCTTCCACATCCGTGATGCGCTTGCAGCCATCGACGCACGACATCCAGGCCTGATCGAACGCTTCGGTGGCCATGCCATGGCGGCGGGGCTGTCGCTGGATGCGGCACACCTGGAGCGCTTCGAAGCGGCGTTCCTCGAACACGCCACCGCAACGCTTGATGCCGCCGCGTTGCAGGCCACGCTCGACAGCGATGGCACGCTGGCGCCGCACGAATTCGACCGCCTGCATGCCGAGGCCCTGCGTGATGGCGGTCCCTGGGGGCAGGGCTTTCCCGAGCCGCTGTTCGACGGCGAGTTCGAGGTCGCCAACTGGCGCGTGGTCGGCGAGCGCCACCTGCGCCTGGACGTCCGCATCGACGGCGTGCGCATGCCGCTGCCGGCAATCCATTTCGGTGCATGGCGCGGCGATCCGCCACCGCCGCGCGCGCGCCTGGCCTACAGGCTGCAGCCCGATGACTATCGTGGCGGCGATGCGATCCAGCTGCTGGTGGAACACCTGGAGGCCTGCTGAGCCGGGCCCGGGCTATCGCCCTTCCACCTGCAGCCGGATAATCGCGCGCCGCCGGCGCGCATCGTGCCCGGCATACGACAAAGGGTCCGCACATGCTTCCAAGGTCCACCGCACTCGCGATGGCGATCCTCGCCGCCGCTTCGACCACCGCCCTGGCCGCAACGCCGGCGCCGCTCGCGCTGGACCAGCAGGTTCGCGGCGAGATCACCAGCGCCGACGCGATCAACTGGCGCGACGGCAGCCGTAGCGAGCTGTATTCGATCCATCTCGATGAGGGGCAGGGCGTCCGCTTCGAAGTCCAGGGCCCGCTGCGCGCGCAGCTGTCGCTGTTCCGCGACGGCGAGCTGGTGCAGGCCTCGGCCGAGGGACGGGAGATGGCCAGCCTGGCCGCGAGGTTGCCGCGCGCCGGCCGCTATGTGCTGGCGGTGAGTGGCAGCGACGCCTCGGCCTATGGGCCATACACATTGAAGGCGACGGCGATGCAGGTCTACGCCGGGGGTGAGCTGGTTCCGCCGGCGAGCATCACCGACTGGGCGCAGGCACCGCGCACGATTCCACTGCGCATCGCGTCGGCCGGCATGTACCGCATCCGGATGTCTTCCGACGACTTCGATACCGTGCTGTCCCTCGAAGGCGAGGGCCTCTCGCTGCGCAGCGACGACGCCGACGGCAGCAACTCCATGCTGACCGCGCAACTCCAGCCAGGCAGCTATACCCTGCGCGCGTCGGGCTTCCAGGACCAGGTCGAGGGCGAATACCGGCTCTCGGTCGCCATGCACCAGCTGGACGACGGCGTCCTGCCCGCAACCGGCGGGGAGCTGGTGCCGGGCACTGCGATCACCGCGCTCTACCAGGGCCAGCCGGTCGCCTACCGGCTACACCTCGACGGCCGCAAGCTGGTCGAGCTCGACATGCAGAGCAGCGAGATCGATCCCGGACTCGTGCTGGAAGGCAATGGCGTGTCGCTGGAGGACGATGACTCGGGCGAGCGGCTCGACGCGCGCATCGCGACCGTCCTGGAGGCCGGCGACTACACCGTGCGTGCATCGGCCTTCGATGCCGGCGCCGGCGTGTTCACGCTGTCGGCCCAGGTCTCGGACGTGCCCACCGATGCGGGCGGCGGCGTGCTCCAGGCCGGACGCATGCGCGAGGCACGCCTGATCGCTGGTGCGGCCGACCGCTACACCTTCAGCATCCAGCGCGAAGGCACGTACCGGGTTGAAATGTCCTCGGACGACGGCGTGGACAGCCATCTGCGCCTCTCGCGCGATGGCGAGGTGGTCGCTGCCGACGACGACGGTGGCGGCGGATTCGATGCACGCATCGAAGAACATCTTCAGCCCGGCGACTACGTGCTCGAGGCCTCGTCGGCCGTGGGCGGCGAGGGCGGGCGCTACCGCATCGGCGTCCACAGGCGCTAGGCCTCCGGCAGCCGCGGGCGGCCGGGCCACGTCCAGCGCCGGGCCCGCGCCCGCGGGGAACGGGCGCCGAGCAGCGCGCCCAACAGTGGAATCCGCCGCGCGAGCTCGTATCCGGTGAACGACGCCGCCAGGGTGGTGGCCACCAGCAGCATCCCCTCCGCGAGGGGCTGCAGGCCCAGCGGCCGCAGCGCCTGGGACATCACCACGATGACCGTCTGGTGGAGGATGTACACGGTGAACACCGCGCCCGACAGGTAGCGCAGCAGTGGGCTGTCGCCCGGCGCGGCGTAGCGCGCGAATCCGAGCACCGCGACGATCGCCGTCCACTGGTTCACGGCCCACGCCACGCGCTGCAGCATCCGGACGGCGGGCGGAGGCGCGTCGGCCACGTAGTGGTTGAAATACCACGCGAGGAACGCCCAGCTGGCCACGGCCAGGCCCAGCGCCGGCCAGCGCATGGCCACGATGCGGTCCCAGGGCGCTGCCGCCGACGCGAGGGCGAAGCCGAGCGCGAACATCGCGAAATACTGCACGTGGTTGTACCAGTCGTCCGTCAGCGCGTGCGTGGACTCGAACACCGCGACGAGCGACACGCGCGCCAGCGCCAGGAAGATGATCGGCACCAGCAACAGGCCACCCCCGGCCAGGAGCCGCGTCAGCCGGGCCCGGCATGAAGCGACCATGGCTGGGGCGAAGCGCAACAGCAGCCAGAGCGCAAGGGTGTAGACCCACAGGTAAGCCACGAACCACAGGTGGTTCCAGGTCGGAAGATCCAGGCAGCCATCGGCGTCGCAGAAGCTGTCGTCGGCGGCGAGGTAGCGGCCCCAGAAGGCCAGGTATCCCTCGTCGTAGCCGCCGGGATATCCGGATCCGAGCACTTCGTAGTAGGCCTGCGGCGGCACCACGACCAGCATCCCGAACACCAGCGGCACCAGCAGCCTGCGCGACCGCAGCCCGAGGAACCGGGGCGGCGCCCCGGTGGTCCCCCCGTGCGCGGCCCGCTCCAGCGCGAGCGCCGTGGCCGCACCGGACACCAGGAACAGGAGGGACAGTCGCCAGGGCGAAGTCAGGAACATCAGCGGCTCGATCGTGGGGCCAGCCGAGGGACTTTTGACGTGCCAGTCCCAGCTCACGTAGTACATGCCGACGTGGTACAGCACCAGCAGCCCGAAGGCGCAGACACGTACCCAGTCGAGATCGTGGCGACGCGTCATCCGGGTTCTCCGCAGGGTGGGGCATACAGCGTCCACGCAGCGGGGCCGGCCCGGGAGGCGGCGGGGACGTGAGGGCAGGGCCGGGGGATGAATTGCGTCCGCACGGGGACCAATGGCGGGCCGCGCTGGCCGCCAGAGCCTAGAATGCGCGCCCATGCCCGATGCCCCCGCCTCCGTTGCCGCGCCTGCCGCCGACGCCTGGACCCGGTTCCAGCCCTGGAGGCGCACGTTCGAGATCGGCTTCTGGCTGTTCGTGACCGTGCTGAACGGAGTCGGCAACAGCATCACCGTGCTGATCGACATGCGTCGCGGCGGCCTCGAGTTCGCGCCCTGGGAGCCGGTGGTCTGGGAGTGGTCCAGCGGGCTGTCGTGGCTGGCCCTCGTACCCGCCATCGCGTGGTTCAGCCGGGCCTGTCCGCTCCACTGGGACAACTGGCGGCGCCAGCTGCCCTGGTACCTGCTCGCAAGCGTTGTGGTGTCGTTGCTGCACGTGCTGGCGATGGTGGCCCTGCGCGTGGCTGCCTATCGCGTGGCCGGCTCGTCGTACGACTTCGGCCCATGGCTTCCGAACCTGGGCTACGAGTATCTCAAGGACATGCGCTCCTTCCTGGGCGTCGTGGCCCTGGTCGAGCTCTATCGCCTGGCGCTCCGGCGGATGCAGGGCGAAGCCCACCTGCTCGGCGCACCCGACGCCGGCGAGCCCGCCGAGCCGCTGGACCGGCCCGAGCGCTTCCTGGTGCGCAAGCTCGGCCGGGAATTCCTGGTGGCCGCCCGCGACATCGAATGGGTCCAGGCCGCCGGCAACTACGTGAACCTGCACGTGGCAGGTCGCGACTACCCACTGCGGAGCACGATGACGGGCATCGAGGAGCGCCTGGACCCGGGACGGTTCGCCCGCGTCCACCGCGGCTACATCGTGAACGTGGATCGCATCGACTCGATCGAGCTGCTCGACAGTGGCGACGCCAGGCTCCACCTCGCCGGCGGCCGGCAGTTGCCCTGCAGCCGCAGATACCGTGACGCATTGCGCGCACGCGGCGGCGCGGAGACCCGGCCGGCGGGCCAAAATTGCTAGAATCCGCGTCTTTCCACGCGGATCGACCGGCAGATGATGGAGCTCAATCCCGTCCGCCAGCGCATCGCCGACCTCAAGGGTCGGCTGGATGCGCTGAGGGGGTTTCTTTGACTACGACACCAAGCGCGAGCGGCTCGAGGAAGTAGAGCGCGAGCTCGAGAATCCCGCCATCTGGAACGATCCCGAACGCGCGCAGGCGCTCGGGCGCGAGCGTTCGATGCTCGACAAGACGGTCAATGGCATCCGGGACCTGACCGAGGGCCTGGTGGGTGCCGCCGAGCTCCTGGAGCTGGCCGAAGCCGAGGACGATTCCGAGACCGCGCAGGCGGTCGAGGCGGACGTCGAGCGCTACGCCGGCGAGGTCGGGAAGCTCGAGTTCCAGCGGATGTTCTCCGGCAAGATGGATTCGGCCAACGCCTTCGTCGACATCCAGGCCGGCGCCGGAGGCACCGAGGCCCAGGACTGGGCCGAGATCCTGCTGCGCATGTACCTGCGCTGGGCCGAGAGCCGTGGCTGGAAGACCGAGATCATGGAAGCCAGCGGCGGGGACGTCGCCGGCATCAAGTCGGCCACCGTGCGCATCGAGGGCGACTTCGCCTATGGCTGGCTGAAGACCGAGACCGGCGTGCACCGCCTGGTCCGCAAGTCCCCGTTCGATTCGGACAACCGCCGGCACACCAGCTTCACCTCGGTGTTCGTGTCACCGGAAGTCGACGACAGCATCGACATCCAGATCAACCCGGCCGACCTCCGGACCGACGTCTACCGCTCGTCCGGCGCGGGCGGCCAGCACGTGAACAAGACCGAGTCCGCGGTGCGCATCACCCACAACCCGACCGGTATCGTGGTGGCCTGCCAGACCGGACGCAGCCAGCACGCCAACCGCGACACCGCGATGAAGATGCTGGCGGCGAAGCTGTACGAGCTCGAGATGCAGAAGCGCAATGCCGAGCGCGACGCGGTGGAAGCCACCAAGTCGGACATCGGCTGGGGCAGCCAGATCCGCAACTACGTCCTCGACCAGAGCCGGATCAAGGACCTGCGCACCGGCATCGAGCGCTCCGACACCCAGAACGTGCTTGATGGCGATCTCGACGAATTCATCGAGGCCAGCCTGAAATCCGGCCTGGAAGTGGGCGCGAAGCGCACCGACGCCATGTAGGCGGCACCCACCGCCGCCCACGACCGCTTCGGCCACCACCCGGCCAGCGCCGATACCCGCCCGCCAGACCCCCAGCTTCCGAGACCCGAATGAGTACCCCCAACCAGCCCCAGCCCGCCGCCGACGAGAACAGCCTGATCGCCGAGCGGCGCGGCAAACTGGCGGCGCTGCGCGGGCAGGGCGTGGCGTTCCCGAACGATTTCCGTCGCACCGACCACGCCGGCGACCTGCAGCAGGAATTCGCCGATGCCGATGCCTGGACCGCGGAGGCGCTGGAGGCCGAGGGCCGCCGCGTCGCGGTCGCCGGGCGCATGCTGGCCAAGCGGGTCATGGGCAAGGCGGCCTTCGCCCAGATCCAGGATGTCAGCGGGCGCTTGCAGCTGTTCCTGCAGGCCAATGCGCTGGGCGAGGCCTACGATGCGTTCAAGGGCTGGGACGTGGGCGACATCGTCGCCGCCGAAGGCGTGCTCACCCGCACCCGGACCGGCGAACTCTCGGTCAGGGTCGACGCGCTGCGCCTGCTGACCAAGTCCCTGCGCCCCTTGCCGGACAAGTGGCACGGCCTGGCCGATGTCGAGCAGCGCTACCGCCAGCGCCATGTCGACCTGATCGTGAACCCCGAGGCGCGCGAGGTGTTCGTCGTGCGCTCGAAGGTGGTGGCGGCGATGCGGCGCTGGCTGGATGCGCGCCGCTTCCTCGAGGTGGAGACGCCGATGATGCATTACATCGCCGGCGGCGCGACGGCGCGCCCGTTCACCACCCACCACAATGCGCTCGACCTCGAGCTCTACCTGCGCGTGGCGCCGGAGCTCTACCTGAAGCGCCTGGTCGTGGGCGGTTTCGAGCGCGTGTACGAGATCAACCGCAATTTCCGCAACGAGGGCGTCAGCACGCGCCACAATCCCGAATTCACCATGCTCGAGCTGTACGAGGCCTATGCCACCTACACCGAGATCATGGACCTCACCGAACAGATGCTTCGCGACGTCGCGCTCGAGGCCACCGGCGTGACCCGCTTCACGTGGGACGGCCACGACATCGACCTCGCGCCGGTCTTCCGCCGCTGGAAGATGGAAGACGCCGTGCGTGAGCTCAATCCGGAGATCACGACCGCCGACTGTCGCGACCGCGACGCCCTGGCCGCGCACTGCCAGCGCCTCGGCGTGCGCGTGCAGCCGTCCTGGGGCTGGGGCAAGCTGCTGCTCGAGATCTTCGAGGCCACGGTGGAGGAGGGGCTTGTGCAGCCGACCTTCATCACGCACTACCCGGTGGAGGTCTCGCCGCTGGCGCGCGAGTCCGATACCGAGGCCGGCATCACCGACCGTTTCGAACTTTTCATCGGCGGCAAGGAACTGGCCAACGGCTTTTCCGAGCTCAACGACCCCGAGGACCAGGCTGCCCGCTTCCGCGCGCAGGTCGAGGCCAAGGCCGGCGGCGACGACGAAGCCATGCACTACGACGCCGACTACATCCGCGCGCTCGAAACCGGCCTGCCGCCCACCGGTGGCCTGGGCGTGGGCATCGACCGGCTGGTCATGCTGCTGACCGGATCGGCCTCGATCCGCGACGTGCTGCTGTTCCCCTACATGCGTCCGCAGGCGGCGCCCGAGTGACCTTCCCGGAACCCGGGTGCCCGATCCGGCCGGGATCTGACGTATCCTCGGTCGCCGGGGGCCCCGGATCCGGGGCCGGGGTGGGCCCGTGGCCTGCGTGCAACCCGCACCGGCGCCGCGCGCCGGCGGTGCATGCATCCGATCGGCCCGAGGGGACATGAACCGGTGAACATCGTCATCGTCGACGACCAGACCTCGGCACGCACGATGCTGCGGCACATCCTCGAGGACATCAGTCCCGAGCTGGACGTGCTCGACTTCAGCGACCCGCAGGAAGCCCTGCGCTGGTGCGAAGACAACCGGCCCGACCTGCTGCTGCTCGACTACCGCATGCCGGTGATGGATGGCCTGGAGTTCGCACGCCGCTTCCGGCGGCCGTTGCGGCACCGCGACGTGCCGATCGTGCTGGTGACGGTGGTGGGCGATGAGCCGATCCGGCAGGCCGCCCTCGAGGCCGGGGTGATCGACTTCCTGGTCAAGCCGGTGCGCCCGCGGGAGCTGCGTGCCCGCTGCCGCAACCTGCTGCAGCTCAGGCAGCAGGCGGAGTCGGTCAAGCAGCGCGCGCTCTCGCTGGAACAGCGCCTGCTGTCGAGCATGCACGAGGTGGAGGAACGTGAACGCGAGACCCTGACGCGGCTCGCGCGCGCGATCGCCTACCGCGACGCGGGCACGAGCGCCAACCTCGCACGCCTGGCCGCGGTGGCCGGGATCATCGCCGAGGGCCTCGGGCTGGGCGAGGACGAGGCGCGCACGATCGAGCTGGCGGCGCCACTGCATGACATCGGCAAGATCGCCATTCCGGATGCCGTGCTGCTGAAGCCGGGAAAGCTGACCGACGAGGAGCTCGCGGTGATGCGCGCGCATCCGACCATCGGGCACGAGCTGCTGAAGGACAGCCAGAACCGCTTTGTCCAGATGGGTGCGGTCATCGCCCTGAGGCACCAGGAGCGCTATGACGGCAGCGGCTATCCCGACGGCCTGGTCGGCGACGCGATCCCGTTGGAAGCACGGGTGGTGGCGGTGGCGGACGTGTTCGACGCGCTGCTGTCCGAGCGCCCGTACAAGCGCGCCTGGAGCATGGACGAGACCTTCGACTACATCGTTGCCGAGCGCGGCCGCCTGTTCGATCCGCGCTGCGTGGACGCCCTGGTGGCCTGCCGGGCGCGCGTGGAGGAGGCCTGCGCGCGCCATGCCGCCGAGCTCGCGAAGAACGTGGGGACATGGAGACCCTGAACCGTGAACGGATTCATGCATTGGGCAAGGCAGCGCCTCGCCAACCGGCCTGACACCGAACATGGCCAGGCCATCGTCCGGCTGGTCATTGCCAGCCTGCTGCTGGCCTATCTCTGGGCGCTGAAGGCATCCGGCGGCCAGGCCGAGGTCGACCTGATGATCGTGGTGATGCTGCTCGAGGCCTGCACCGCGCTCGGCATCACCGCATGGATCCTCGCGGACCCCGGTGTCTGCCACCCGCGTCGCTGGGTCGGCATGGTCACCGACTACGGCACGCTGGCGACGCTGATGTCGCTCAGCGCAGCGGCGCTGTCGCCGCTGTACATCCTCATCATGTGGGTCACCATCGGCAACGGCCTGCGCTTCGGAACGAAATACCTGTACGCCGCCTCCGCGTTGTCGGCCACTGCGTTCCTCGTGGTCGTGCTGATCAATCCCTACTGGCGCGAGCAGCCCCATCTGGCCGGTGGCCTCTGGCTGGGGCTATTCGCGATCCCGGGCTATCTCTCCTCGCTGATGAAGAACCTGCACCGGGCGACGGAGGACGCCAGGCGCGCGAACCAGGCCAAGTCGCGCTTCCTGGCCAACATGAGCCACGAGTTCCGCACGCCGCTCAACGGCATCGTGGGCATGTCGGAACTGTTGGCCGCAACGCCGCTGACGGCCGAGCAGCGCGACAGCGCGCACGTGATCCAGACCTCGGCCCGCGCCCTGCAACACCTGGTCGACGACGTCCTGGACATCTCCAAGATCGAGGCCGGCAAGTTCCGCCGCAACGACGACGACTTCTCGCTCGACGAACTGGTCAGGAGCATCCACGTGATGCTGCAGCCGGGCGTCCAGTCCAAGCGCCTGGAGCTGGAGTTCAACATCGCCGCCGATGCACCGCGGCTCCTGCACGGCGACAGCAACCACCTGCGGCAGGTGCTGGTGAACCTGCTGTCCAACGCCATCAAGTTCACCGACGAGGGTCGGGTATCGCTCGAGGTGTCGGCGCGCTCGATGGCGGCCGAGAAGGTGGTGCTGCGGTTCTCGGTGCGCGACAGTGGCATCGGTATCCCCGCCGACGCGCTGGGGAGCATTTTCGACGCCTTCGAGCAGGTCGACACGGGGCTCGGCCGCAGGTACGGCGGCACCGGGCTGGGTACCACGATCGCGAAGGCGCTGACCGAGCAGATGGGCGGCACGATCGGCGCCGAGAGCGAGCTCGGGAAGGGTTCGCACTTCTGGGTCGATCTCCCGCTCGGCATCGCGAAGCGGCAGCCGCCGGTGCAGGAATCCAGCAATGTCATCGCCTTCGACGACCCCTTCGTGCGCCACCGTGCGCGCGTGCGGCCGCTGCGGATCCTGGTCGCCGACGACCAGCCGGCGAACCTCATGGTGATGCGTCGGCTGCTGGAGAAGGCGGGGCATCGGCCGCAACTGGTCGACGATGGCGAGGAGGTACTGGACGCCATCGAGTCCCAGAGCTTCGATGCCGTGATCATCGACCTGCACATGCCCGGTGCCAGCGGACTGGAGGTCATCAAGCAGACCCGCTTCATGGAGGTGGGGCGCAAGCGCACGCCCTTCATCGTGCTGACCGCCGATGCGACCGCCGAGGCACGGGAGGAGTGCGAGCGGGCAGGGGCATACGGATTCATGACCAAGCCGGTGTCGGTGGAGCGCCTCCTGGAGACACTGGCCGAGCTGGCCGAAGGCGCGACCCGGGACAGCACCGAGGCGCCCGTGCGTGCACCGCGCCAGGACGTGGGCAACAGCGTGATTTCCCAGCACATCCTCGACGAACTGCGCGAGATGGGCCTGGGCGAGGAGTTTGTGCAGCGCTTCCTGACTGAATGCGCCCGGGATGCCCGCAAATGCGTGGCCGACCTGGATGCCGCGGCGGCGGCAGGCCGCTGGGACGCGTTCCGCGACGCCTGCCACGGGCTCAAGGGCGCGGCGAGCAACATGGGTGCCGAGCGTCTTGCCGACAACGCCTCCGAGGGCATGCGCATGCCCTCGGACCGGCTCGTTGCGGAACACCAGGGCCTGATCCGTGCCCTGCGCCAGCAACTGGAACAGGCGATCGCCGCGCTCAGGCAGCGCGGCGACCTCGCCATCGGGATTGAAACCGACGGCGGCTGAGCCACCGCCCGCCTGCGTCAGCCGCCGATCGCGAGCGCCGGGTGCGAGGACGCGACGTGCGATTCCGCACGCCGCTGCTGCGCGCGGATCAGGCGCTCCATCGTGCGCAGGCCGCGGTCGTTCAGCCGCATGGCCGCGTCCACCCACTCGGTCGTGACCGCCAGGAGTTCCTCCAGGCTGACCGGACGGCACGCCTGGCGCACGGTATTCATGGCGCGCAGCGCATTGCCGATGCGCTGGTTGCGTCGGATCAGGTCCTGTGCGGCCACGAGGCCTTCGCCCTTCGGCACCACGTGGTCGACCACGCCCATGCGCAGCAGTTCCTCCACGGGGTAGACCCGGCCATCGAGCATCATGCGCTCGGCGGTGCTCGGCGCCACGCGGCGGGTCAGGAAGGTATAGGCGCCCATTCCGGGGAACAGGTCGAACAACACCTCCGGGAAGCCCATGCCGATGCCTTCCTCGGCGATGATGGTGTTGCAGCTCAGCGCGGCCTCGAAGCCGCCACCCAGCGCATCGCCCTGCACCACGGCGATGCTGTGCACCCGGTCGTGGTAGAGGTGGGAGAAGTTGTAGGCGACCTCGACGCACAGGCGCGCATAGTCCAGCAGGCGCCCGCGGTTGCCATTGCGGATCATCTTGGAGAACAGGGCGAGGTCGCCGCCCAGGTTGAAGACGTCGGTGTCGGAGGCGAGCACCAGATGGTGGATGCCCGCGGCGCTGTTGTTGTCGGCTGCGAGCGAGCGGCGGATCCCTTCCTGCGTGCGCTTGAGCTCGTTGAGGAGCCGCTCGGAGAAGCACGGGTGGTAGGCCGCCGGCGCGTTGGCGTGCATGAAGCACCAGTCGGCACTTGCACTGGCGTCGGAAACACGGCGGGTGATGGAAGCGTCCTGGCCAAAGACGACGTTTTCGAGAATGGACATGCGATAACCCCTGTTATGCCGTCCGGCCGGTCGCTCAACGGGACGGCGGAAAGATGCTTGGAAAAGCTGCGCCCGACCGTGGCATGGTCTGCCTTCGACCGGGGGGGCTGCAAGCATTCAGGTGTCGCATGGCCGGCGCGAGGTGCCGGTCATGCCCGCGGGCGGCCCTGGCGGCGCCCGCGGGCGGAGGCGTCAGTGCGCCTCGTCGCGCAGTTCGCGGCGCAGGATCTTGCCGACGTTGGTCTTCGGAAGCTCGTCCCGGAACTCGATGTGGCGCGGCTGCTTGTAGCCGGTGAGTTCCTTGCGGGCGTGCGCCTTCACCTGCTCGGCGGTGAGCGACGGGTCCTTCTTCACGATCACGAGCTTCACCGCCTCGCCGGACCTCTCGTCCGGCACGCCGACCGCGGCGACTTCCAGCACGCCCGGCATCATCGCGATCACGTCCTCGATCTCGTTCGGATACACGTTGAATCCCGAGACCAGGATCATGTCCTTCTTGCGGTCGACGATATAGAAGAAGCCGCCCTCGTCCATGCGCGCCATGTCGCCGGTGTGCAGCCAGCCATCGGCGTCGATGGCGGCCGCCGTGTCCTCGGGGCGCTGCCAGTATCCGCGCATCACCTGCGGCCCCTTGATGCACAGCTCGCCCACTTCACCCACGGGCAGGATGCGGCCTTCCTCGTCCTTGATGCAGGCGTCGGTGGACGGGATCGGCAGGCCGATGGCGCCGTTGTACTCGGCAAGGTCCATCGGGTTGATGCATGCGGCGGGCGAAGTCTCGGTCAGGCCGTAGGCCTCGACCAGGGTGACGCCGGTGACCTTCTTCCAGCGATCGGCCACCGCACGCTGCACGGCCATGCCGCCGCCGAGCGTCAGCCGCAGCTGCGAGAAGTCGACCTCGTCGAATCCGGGGGTATTGAGCAGCCCGTTGAACAGCGTGTTGACCCCGGTGATGGCGGTGAACGGCTGCCGCTTGAGTTCCTTGACGAAGCCGGGCATGTCGCGCGGGTTGGTGATCAGGACGTTCTTCGCGCCGAACTTGGTGAACACGAGGCCGTTCGCCGTCAGCGCGAAGATGTGGTACAGCGGCAGCGCGGTGATGATCACTTCTTCACCGGGCTTGGCCTGCTTGCCGACCCAGGCCGAGGCCTGCTGCATGTTGGCCACCAGGTTGCGGTGGGTCAGCATGGCGCCCTTGGCCACCCCGGTGGTGCCGCCGGTGTACTGCAGGAAGGCGATGTCCTCGGGGTCGATCGCGACGTCCTGCAGGGTGTGGCGGCCACCGGCCTTCAGCGCGTCGCGGAAGCGGATGGCGCCCGCGATCGCGTAGTCGGGCACCATCTTCTTCACGTGCTTGACCACGAAGTTCACCACCGCGCTCTTCGGGAACCCGAGCATGTCGCCGAGGCCCGTGGTGATGACCTTCTCGACCTTGCTGTCGGCGAGCACCTTCTGCACGACGTGCCCGAAGTTGTCGAGCACCAGGATCGCGCGCGCGCCGGAGTCGACCAGCTGGTGGCGGAGCTCGCGCGCCGTGTACATGGGGTTGGTATTGACGACGGCCAGGCCGGCGCGCAGCGCGCCGAAGATCGCGATCGGGTACTGCAGGCAGTTCGGCATCATGATCGCGATGCGATCACCCTTCCGGAACTTCAATTCCTCGAGGAGGTAGGCGGCGAACTGCCGGCTCATGGCATCGAGCTCACCGTAGGTGATCGACACCCCCATGTTCGAGAACGCAGGCCTGTCCCGGTACTTGTCGATGGTTTCCTGCAGCAGCGCGGGAATCGAAGGGTACGCGTCCGCGTCGATTTCCGCGGGAATGCCTTCCGGATAGTTGGCCAGCCACGGCCGCTCAGTGCTGCTCATCGTTCCCCCTCGGGCTGTAGGCCGCCGGGAAGCGGGCCCGGCGTATCGTCCGGATTGGATCACACGGCTCGGAGGCGCGGCAAGGCGCGGCGCGGCGCGGCTATGCTGCTTGCCTACGCAGCAAAGAGGGAGGATGCGGATGCCGGATTCCGGGCGAAACAGGCGCGCATGGGATCGCGCCGCACTGCTGGTGCTCCTGCTCCTGGCCGCGGCCGGCTGTACACGCACGCCGCCCGAGGAGGCGCTTCGCGACACGGTACGCGAGGCGCTGGTCACCATCGAGTCGCGCGAGGCAGGCGCGCTCGCCGACCATCTCGCCGAAGACTTCGTCGGTCCCGGCGGCCTTGATCGCGACGGCGCCCGGCGCCTGGCCGCCCTGCATTTCCTGCGGCACGGAGACGTCGGCGTACTGCCGGGTCCGCTCGACGTCGAGCTCCAGGAGGGGCACGCGCGGGTGCGGTTCAGTGCCGTGCTGGCGGGTGGCAGTGGGCGCCTGCTGCCCGACAGTACGCAGGCCTGGCAGGTGGACACGGGCTGGCGCCTGGACGACGGCGAGTGGCGGATGACGAGCGCCGACTGGGCGCCGGCGCTGCGCTGAGCGCGCGTTGCACGCAGCGCGCCCGGGCGCGGCCTGCACGCCGGCGGGAGCCGCCCTCGCGACCCCCGCCACGCGGGTGCGTCAGGCCGCGGGCTTCTGCGCCGCCAGTTGCCTGAGCACGTAGTGCAGCAGGCCACCGTTGCGGAAGTACTCGACTTCCTTCGGTGTCAGCAGCATGACCGCGACCTCGAAGGTCTTCGTGGTGCCGTCCTGCGCGGTGGCCGCGACCGTCGCGCGCTTCGCCGCGCTGTCCTGGAGACCGGTGATGGCATAGGTCTCGGTGCCGTCCAGTCCCAGCGCGTCGGCGTTCTGGCCGTCGAGGAACTGCAGGGGAAGCACGCCCATGCCGACCAGGTTGGAGCGATGGATGCGCTCGAAGCTCTCGGCGATCACGGCCTTCACCCCGAGCAGGTTGGTGCCCTTGGCCGCCCAGTCGCGCGACGACCCGGTGCCGTATTCCTTGCCGGCGATCACCACCAGGGGCGTGCCGTCGGCGCGGTACTTCATCGCGGCGTCGTAGATCGGCATCTTCTCCGGAGGATTGCTGCCGAAGTAGAGCGTGTTGCCGCCTTCCTCGCCGCCGAAGAAGCGGTTCTTGATGCGGATGTTGGCGAAGGTGCCGCGCACCATCACGTCATCGTTGCCGCGGCGCGAGCCGTAGCTGTTGAAGTCCGCCGGCTGTACGCCACGCGACTGCAGGTAGAGGCCGGCAGGCGAATCCTGCTTGATCGAGCCCGCGGGCGAGATGTGGTCGGTGGTGATCGAGTCGCCGAACAGGCCAAGCACGCGCGCGCCCCGGATGTCCTCGATCGCGCCGACGTCCATCGTCATCCCCTCGAAGTAGGGTGGGTTCTTGATGTAGGTCGAGGCCTCGTCCCAGCCGTAGAGCTCGCTGTCGGTCGAGTCCATCGAGTTCCAGCGCGCATCGCCCTTGAACACGTCGGCATAGTTCTGCGCGAACAGCTCCGGGCCGACGGTCGCGGCGATGGTGTCGCCGATCTCCCTGTTGCTCGGCCAGATGTCGCGCAGGTAGACGTCCCGGCCGTCCTGGTCCCTGCCCAGCGGCTCCGACGTGAGGTCGATGTCCACCGTGCCGGCGATGGCGTAGGCCACCACCAGCGGCGGCGACGCCAGGTAGTTCATCTTGACCTCGGAATGGATGCGGCCCTCGAAGTTGCGGTTGCCCGAAAGCACCGAAGCCACGGCGAGGTCGTTCTCGGCGATGCCCTTCGACACCGCCTCGGGAAGCGGGCCGGAGTTGCCGATGCAGGTCGTGCAGCCGTAGCCGACCACGTGGAAGCCGAGCGTCTCCAGGTCATCCATCACGCCGGCCTTCTTCAGATAGTCGGTGACCACCAGCGAGCCCGGGCCGAGCGAGGTCTTCACCCAGGGCGCGGCCTTCAGGCCCCTGGCCACGGCGTTGCGGGCCAGCAGTCCGGCGCCGAGCATCACGGCCGGGTTGGACGTATTGGTGCACGAGGTGATGGCGGCGATCACCACCGAACCGTCGGTCAGTTCGTGGTTGCAGCCGTCCAGGCAGATGGTGGACGTCGGGCGTTCGGGCTTGGCCGCCAGGCGCTCGGCCTGCGGCTGTCCGCCGCCTTCCTTCTCGAAGCGGTTGACCTGCAGGTCGCGCGACGCTTCACGCTGCGCCGTCAACGGGCCGACGTTGTCGTTGAAGTTCCGCTTCATGTCGCCGAGCAGCACGCGGTCCTGCGGGCGTTTCGGGCCGGCCAGCGAGGGCTGCACGGTCGCCATGTCGAGTTCGAGCACCGAGGAGTAGGTGGCCGCCGGCTGGCCGGGCTCGTGCCACAGGCCCTGGGCGCGGGCATAGGCCTCGACCAGCGCGATCTGCTCCTCGCTGCGGCCGGACAGGCGCAGGTAGCGCAGCGCCTCGGCGTCGATCGGGAAGATGCCGCAGGTCGCGCCGTACTCCGGCGCCATGTTGCCGATGGTGGCGCGGTCGGCCAGCGGCAGGTGCTGCAGGCCCTCGCCGAAGAACTCGACGAACTTGCCCACCACGCCGTGCGCGCGCAGCATCTGGGTCACGGTGAGCACCAGGTCGGTGGCGGTTGCGCCCTCGGGCAGCCTGCCGCTCAGCTTGAAGCCCACCACCTGCGGAATCAGCATCGACGAGGGCTGTCCGAGCATGGCCGCCTCGGCCTCGATCCCGCCCACGCCCCAGCCCAGTACCCCGATGCCGTTGATCATCGTGGTGTGCGAGTCGGTCCCGAACACGGTGTCCGGATACGCCCAGGCCTCGCCATCGCGCGTGCCGGTCATCACCACCCGCGCCAGGTTCTCCAGGTTCACCTGGTGGACGATGCCGGTGTTGGGCGGCACCACCTTGAAGCCGT
>DATBUS010000047.1:0-14760 GCA_036515815.1 Luteimonas sp. | reverse complement strand
CCGCGAGGGCGCCGGGGAGGGCGCGGCTCCCGAGCGCAGGCGCCGCCCCGACCCCACGCCCGCGCAGCGGGCGATGGGCCTGCTGGTCCGGCGCGAACATTCGCGCAAGGAACTTGCGCGGAAGCTGGAAGCCCGGGGCGTGGATGGCGACGAGGCCGAGGCCACCGTCGCGCGCATGGCCGAAGCCGGCTGGCAGGACGATGCGCGCTTCGCGACGGGGCTGGCGCGCTCGCGCGCACTGTCCGGCTACGGCCCGCTGCGGATCCGGGCGGAGCTGGCCACCCACGGCCTGGGCGAGGACCTGATCCGTGCCGCCTTCGACGCCCTTGCCGAAAATGGGGACGACGACTGGCGGACCATTGCGCGTGGCCTGATCGAGCGCCGCCACGGCGTTGGCGTGACCGAGGATCCCGCCCTGCGACGCAAGGCAGCCGAGTTCCTGTTCCGGCGCGGCTTCGATGGCGACACCGTGCGGGCGGCCACGGCCTTCGACTTCGACGAGTCCTGCTAACCTAACGGGGACCCGAGCGCCAGCGCCCGGCACCCGAGCAGGCAAGGCCGGCAGGGGCGCCGGGATGGCTGCGCCGCCACCCTTGTCCGCAGCCCGATGCCTTCCGAACATACTTCCGCACGCCCCGTTTCCGCGCGTCCCACCACGGCAGACATCCGCCGTGACTTCCTCGATTTCTTCAGCAGCCGTGGCCACACCATCGTGCCCTCGGCGCCGCTGGTGCCGGGCAACGACCCGACGCTGCTGTTCACCAACTCCGGGATGGTGCAGTTCAAGGACGTCTTCCTGGGCGCCGAGAAGCGCAGCTACGTGCGCGCGGCCGACGTCCAGCGCTGCCTGCGCGCCGGCGGCAAGCACAACGACCTCGACCAGGTCGGCTATACCGCGCGCCACCACACCTTCTTCGAGATGCTGGGCAACTGGTCGTTCGGCGACTACTTCAAGCGCGACGCCATCGCCTGGGCCTGGGAACTCCTGACCGGCGTGTGGAAGATCCCGGCCGAGCGCCTGCTGGTCACCGTCTACCACACCGACGAAGAGGCCTACGGCATCTGGCGCGACCAGGTGGGCGTGCCGGAAGAGCGCATCATCCGTATCGGCGACAACAAGGGCGCACCGTTCGCATCGGACAATTTCTGGCAGATGGCCGAGACCGGCCCCTGCGGCCCGTGCACCGAGATCTTCTACGACCACGGCGCGCACATCGCGGGTGGGCCGCCCGGCTCGCCCGACGAGGACGGCGACCGCTTCATCGAGATCTGGAACCTGGTGTTCATGCAGTTCGACCGGCAGCCCGACGGGCGCCTCGAGCCGCTGCCGGCGCCGTGCGTGGACACCGGCATGGGCCTCGAGCGCCTGGCCGCGGTGCTGCAGGGCGTGCACGGCAACTACGAGATCGACCTGTTCCAGGCGCTGATCCGCGAAGCGGCCACGCTCACCGGCACCACCGACCTCGACAACAAGTCCCTGCGCGTCATCGCCGACCACATCCGCGCCTGCAGCTTCCTGGTGGCGGACGGCGTGCTGCCGTCGAACGAGGGCCGCGGCTACGTGTTGCGCCGGATCATCCGCCGCGCCCTGCGCCATGGCTGGATGCTGGGCGTGCGCCGGCCCTTCTTCCACCGGCTGGTCGGCACGCTCGACGCGCTGATGGGCGAGGCCTATCCGGTGCTGCGCGACCAGCGCGTGCTGGTCGAGCGCGCGCTCCTGGCCGAGGAGGAACGCTTCGCCGAGACCCTCGACAGCGGCATGCGCATCTTCGACGAAGTCGCGGGCCGCAGCGATGGGGTGATTCCCGGCGCCGACGCCTTCCGCCTGTACGACACCTACGGCTTCCCGCTCGATCTCACCGCCGACATGGCCCGCGAGCGCGGCATGGAAGTGGACGTGGCCGGCTTCGAGGCGGCGATGGCGCAACAGCGCGAGACCGCGCGCGCGGCCGGCAAGTTCGGCGGCGGCACCACGCTGCCGGCGGAGCTCGTGGCGCGCATGCAGCCCACCGGCTTCCTCGGTTACGACCGGCTGCAGGCCGACGGCCTGGAGGTTGTCGCGCTCCTGCGCGAGGGCGTGCCGGTCCAGCGCATCGACGCCGGCGACGAGGCCATCGTGTTCCTCGACCGCACGCCGTTCTACGCCGAGTCGGGTGGCCAGGTCGGCGACACCGGCAAGCTGGGCCAGGACTTCCTGGTCGCCGACACGCGCAAGTTCGCCGGCCAGTTCCATGGGCACGTGGGCCGGTTGCAGGCCGGTGCCCTGGCCGTCGGCGACCGGCTGGTCGCATCGGTCGACGGCGAGCGGCGCGCGACCACCGTGCTCAACCACAGCGCGACCCACCTGCTGCATGGCGCGTTGCGCGAGCGGCTGGGCACGCACGTGGCGCAGAAGGGCTCGCTGGTCGCGCCCGACCGCCTGCGATTCGACTTCTCGCATTTCGAACCGATCACGGCCGACGAGCTGCGCGATATCGAGCAGCGCGTCAACGACGAGGTCCGAGCCGACCACGCGGTGTCCATCCGCGAGATGGGCATGCAGGAGGCGATCGACGCCGGCGCCATCGCGCTGTTCGGCGAGAAGTACGGCGAGCGCGTGCGCGTGGTGGCCATGGGCGACTCGGTCGAACTCTGTGGCGGCACCCATGTCGGCCGTACCGGCGAGATCGGCCTGTTCAAGCTGGTGTCCGAAGGTGGCGTGTCCGCCGGCGTGCGTCGCATCGAGGCACTGACCGGGCGTGCGGCGCTGGAACACGTCGCGCAGGAAGAGGCGCGCCTGGGCGAGGCCGCGCGTCTGCTGGGGGGCACCACCGCCGAGGTGGCCGACAAGCTTCGCGCACTGCTCGAGCGCCAGAAGAAGCTGGAGCGCGAGCTCGAGACGCTGAAGGCGCGCGCGGCCAGCAGCGCGACGGCCGACCTGTCGGCAGGCGCCGTGGACGTCGGCGGCATCAAGGTGCTGGCGGCGCGCATCGAAGGCCTGGACGCACGCGCGCTGCGCGATGCGCTGGATCGCTTCAAGCAGCAGCTGGGCGATGCCGTGGTCCTCCTGGCCGGTGCCACCGACGGTCGCGCCGCGCTGGTCGCCGGTGTCAGCGGTTCGGCACTCGGCCGCATCAAGGCCGGCGAGCTGCTGTCGCATGTTGCCGCGCAGGTGGGCGGCAAGGGCGGCGGGCGCCCGGACATGGCACAGGGTGGTGGCGAGGACGGGCCGGCGCTCGTCGCGGCGCTGGCCGCGGTGCCCGGCTGGGTGGCCGACCGCTTGGCCTGAACGAAGCCGTTCCCCGTTACTTTCTGCATACACATGGCGGGCGTGCCGCTCGCTATCATGACCAGCTGCTGTATCACCGAAGGTGCCGGCCGGCACCTTCGACCCAAGCCCGGGCGGAGAAACCCGGCGCAGGAGTCCTAAATGTTGATTTTGACCAGGCGGGTCGGCGAGACGCTCATGATCGGTGACTCCGTCACCGTGACCGTGCTCGGCGTCAAGGGAAACCAGGTGCGCGTTGGCATCACCGCGCCCAAGGATGTCTCTGTCCACCGCGAGGAGATCTACCAGCGTATCCACCGCGACGATGCCGCCCCGGCTGTCGGCAGCGAAGAGGATGCGAACTGACGTTTGCCGGTTTCGCATCCAGCCGGTATCCTTACGCCCCTCGACAGCCGCGAGGCACGAGAGCAACACCCGGAGACTTGCCCGAGAGGCCGAAGGGGCTCCCCTGCTAAGGGAGTATGGGGTCAAAAGCTCCATCGAGGGTTCGAATCCCTCAGTCTCCGCCAGCTGCAACGAGATGATTGACGAACGTCTTTCGCCTCTTCATAATTCCGCTTCTGCACAACGCGCCCGTAGCTCAGCTGGATAGAGCACCAGGCTACGAACTTGGGGGTCGGAGGTTCGAATCCTTCCGGGCGCGCCAACGCAAAAAAGTCGAAAGGCCAACGGCACCTGCCGCTGGCCTTTCTGCTTTCCGGGCCTGACGCCTGGCTGACCGGTGGGTCGCCTTCTGCTGGCCTGCAGCGTGTCAAGGGGCGGATGTCGACGAAGCGTGACGACCCGCACGAATGCGCTGCGGACGCGCCATTAGCATGCGGATTCCGGTGGCCCCCGCTGCCGGGACAATCCAGCCCGCGACGGCAAGGGGTGCCGTCGCAAGCCCCCAGGAGTTCCTCATGCGATTATGTTTACGCAGTGACATCACTGCGCCCGCGCCCTTACGCGCCGGCGGTTCCGCTTCAAGGCCTTCGCGCAGCCCCCTTGCAAAGCGCCACCTTCTGGCTTCGGCCACCTTCCTGCTCGCCACCGCGTCTTTCCCGGGTTTTGCCGCCGAATGGTTCGTCTCCACGGCCGGCAGTGACAGCACCGGTACCGGTACCCAGCAGAAGCCCTTCCGCACGATCAAGCGTGCCCTGTCGAGCAATGTCTCCTCGGCCGGCGATACCGTGACCGTGCGCGGTCCGGCAGGCAATGCCACCTACAACGAGTGCGAGGTGCGCCTGCGCCACCGTCTCGTCCTGCGTGGCTATCCGGGCGAGCGCCCGCGCATCCATTGCAATGAACTCACCAGTGGCGACGTCGCGGTGCGCGTCGATCCGGCCGCCTCGGGCAGCCGCGTCAGCGGATTCGAGATCACCGGCGGCTACTACGGAGTGATGCTGCAGACCAACTGGTACCAGGGTGGTCCCTCGAGCAACCACGGCGCGCGCAATGTCGTGCTCGAGGACCTGCTGATCCACCACACCGGCCGCGACGGCATCAAGATCACGCCGAAGTCCGACAACGCCACCATCCGCGGCGTCGAGATCCATACCACCGGCATGGGCTATCCCGCCGGCACGCCCGCCGACAACAAGAACGCCGACGGCATCGACAACGTCAACGGCTCCGGCATGGTGGTCGAGGACAGCTACATCCACGACACCGCCACCACCGGGCTGTATTTCAAGGGCGGCGCCGCGGATGTCGTCATCCAGCGCAACCACATCGAGAACACCGGCGACGCCGGCATCCTGGTCGGCTTCGACACCAGCCCGGAATTCTTCGACCTGCAGGTGAATCCCGGCTACTACGAGGCCATCCGCGGCACGGTCATCAACAACGTGGTGCGCAACACCGGTTACTCGGGCATTGGCATGTACGCCTCGCGTGATTCGGTGGTGGCCAACAACACCCTCATCGATACCGCGCGCCGCGGGCACGCCCCGCTGTACTTCGGGGTGACCTTCCAGGACTGGGACGAGGACGCCGGTCGCCCGGCGAACCGCAACCCGACGCTGCGCAACAACCTGGTGATCCAGGACGGCGGCCGTTGCATCGACATCCGCTACTCGAACGAGCTCGGCGGCCTCTCGGGACTTAGTGGCTCGCCCAACAGCGACTACAACGGCTTCCAGGCGGGTTGCACCTTCCGCGACGGTCGCCCGGGCAGCAACCTGTCCAACGGCAACCTGGCACAGTGGCGTTCGGCGACCGGTTCCGACATGCACAGCATCACCGGGACCTTCAGCGTCGATGCCACCGGCCACCTGCCCGCGGGCAGCCCGGCGATCGACCGGGGCGTGGTGCTTGCCGAGGTCCCGGACGACATCGACGGCCAGGTGCGCGGTACCCGCTACGACATCGGTGCCGACGAGGTCGGCAGCGGCCCTGCGCCGGATCCGCAGCCGCCTTCGGACGGAGACGACCGCACGCGGATGAAGGAGATCACGCGCGTGCCCGATGGCGGCGGGGCCCGTCCGCCCAGGATGCGCGACGATCTCACTCCGCCGGCGCCGCGCGATCCCCAGGACCGTCCGCGCAACCGGATCCGCGACCTCGGCGCAAGGCTGATGGACGCAGTCGCGCGCTGATCCATCGCGCTCCTTGGCACCAGGCCCCGGCGGCGACGCCGGGGCCTTTTTCGTCCCCATGTCCGCTTTCTCCCGTGGTTCGAGTTTTCAGCTAGGACGCCGATGGGATGGCCCCGGCGCAGCTCGACGAAGACGGGGGACGGGATGCATATCCACGAAGTCCAGGGCGCGCACGGCGTGCGCCCGCTGTGGGGGATGTCGCCATGATCGCGGCCTTCGCAAGCCGCGCCGACCGCCTGGTGCGGCTGCTGTGGCTGGTGGAGTCGCTGCTGCTGGCGCTCACGGTCGTTGCCGCGATCTGGCTGCGTTTTCCGGACGAGCCCGCCGGGCGCCAGCTGCTGCTCGATCGTGGCCCGTGGCCCGCGTTGCTGGTGGCCGCGTTCATGACGCTTTCGATGGCGGCCTTCGGGTTGTACCAGCCGCATATCCGGCTGAGCCGCACCGAGCTCGCGATCCGGATGCTGATCGCATTCGCCTTCGGCGGTGTCGGCCTGCTGGTCGTGTACTACCTGGTGCCTTCGCTGTACCTCGGCCGCGGGCTGATGGCGATCACGCTGCCGCTCGGCTTCGCCGGCGTGTACATGCTGCGGCTGGCGATGCGGTGGATGGTCGGTGGCGAGGCCTACAAGCGTCGCGTGCTGGTGTACGGCGCCGGCCAGAACGCGGACCTGATCAACCGGCGCATGCGCCGGCGATCGGACCGCCAGAGCTTCGTGGTGGTCGGCTTCGTGCCGGTGCCGGGGCAGGCCGTTGTAGTGGCGCCGGACCTGCTGGTGGACGCCGCGGGTGATCTTCCGGCGCTGGTGCGGCGCCTGGGGGTGCAGGAAATCGTGGTCGCGCCGGACGAGCGCCGGGGCAGCCTCCCCATGGACGCGATCCTGGCCTGCGCGCAGCGCGGCGTTTCGGTGGTCAACCTGCCGATGTTCTTCGAGCGCGAGGCGGGCATGATCAAGCTCGAGGTGGTGGACCCATCCTCGCTGGTGTTCTCCGGTGGCTTCGACCACTCCTTCGTGCGCAGGCTCAGCAAGCGCGCCTTCGACCTTGCGGCGGCCCTGCTGCTGCTGGCCGTTGGCTGGCCGGCGATGCTGCTGGTGGCGCTCGCGGTGCGCATGGAGGGCGGCGGGCCGGTGCTTTACCGGCAGGTCCGCGTGGGCGAGGGCGGGCGCGGCTTCGAACTCGTGAAGTTCCGCAGCATGCGCACCGATGCCGAGAAGGACGGCATGGCCCAGTGGGCACGCCAGCACGACGACCGCACCACGCGCGTGGGCCGTTTCATCCGCAAGACCCGGCTCGACGAGCTCCCGCAGCTCTTCAACGTGCTCGCGGGCGACATGAGCTTCGTCGGCCCGCGCCCGGAGCGGCCCCAGTTCGTCGACCAGTTCAACGACGAGATCCGCTACTACAGCGTCCGCCACTCGGTGAAGCCGGGGCTGACCGGCTGGGCGCAGCTGCGCTATCCCTACGGCGCATCCGCGGACGACGCCCGCGAGAAGCTCAAGTTCGACCTGTTCTACGTCAAGAACCACGGCCTGCTGTTCGACTTCATGATCCTGCTGCAGACGGTGGAAGTGGTGCTGTTCGGTCGCGGCGCGCGCTGATCGCGTCCGCAGCCGGCCACGTCTTGCGTTCATAGGACAAACCCTCGATGGACATCCCGGTGAGTACCTACGAATCCCGCATCCGCGCCTTCCTCGACGAGAACTTCCCGCCGGCCACCGAAGGCGACGTCGTGCCCGCCGGTCTCAGCCTGCTCGAATCGGGCGTCATCGATTCCATGGGCGTGCTCCTGCTGGTCACCTGGCTGGAGCAGGACTTCGGCTTCGTGGTGGATGACGACGAGGTGGTCCCGGAAAACCTGGACAGCATCGCGGCCATCGACGCCTTCATCGCCCGCAAGGTCGAGCTGGAGCCGGCAGGGTGACCACGCGCTGCGAGCGGTGGCTGGCCGATGCGGCCGCGGCCGATCCCGACAAGGTGGCCATCGTGCGTGGCGCAGCGCGCGTCACGTACGGCGCGCTGCACGCGGAAAGCGAACGCTTCGCCGCAGCCCTGGTGGCCACCGCCGGCCTGGCCGACGGCGAGCGCTGCGTGGTGTTACTGGAGAACTGCATCGAGGCGGCCGTGGGTGTGTTCGGCACCCTGCGCGCCGGTGGCGTGTTCTCGCTGATCAATCCAACCACGAAGGCCGACAAGCTCGCCTTCGTGCTGGGTGATTGCACCGCATCGGTGCTGCTGACGCAGGCAAGCCTCCTGCCGACCGCCGTGTCGGCCGCAGCGCGCAGCCCGTCGGTGCGCTGCATCGTGGTCGTGGATGGCGAAGGCGATGGCACCGACGGCGGGGCGTACGGCTACGCGGACTTCCTCGCCTCGGCGCGTCCGCAGGACCTCGCGCCGGCCATCGGCATCGATACCGACCTGGCGATGCTGGTGTACACCTCGGGATCGACCGGCAATCCCAAGGGCGTGATGATGACCCACGCCAACGTGCGCTTCGCGGCATCCTCCATCACCACCTACCTGGAATCGCGCCGCGACGACGTGGTGCTGAGCGTGCTGCCCCTCGCCTTCGACTACGGTCTGTACCAGCTCCTGATGTGCGTGAAGCTGGGCGCGACCCTGGTGCTGGAGAAGTCCTTCGCCTTCCCGCAGAAGGTGCTGCCGCTGCTGGCCAGCGAGGGCGTGACCGCGTTCCCGCTGGTGCCGACCATGGCCGCGCTGATCGTGCAGCTGCGCAGCTTCGACCCGGCCTGGGCCCGTGGCGTGCGCTATCTCACCAATACCGCGGCAGCGCTTCCGCCGGCGCACATCGCCAGGCTGCGGGAGCTGTTCCCGGACGCGCGCGTGTATTCGATGTACGGGATGACCGAATCCAAGCGCTGCACCTGGCTGCCGCCGGCGGAACTCGCCCGGCGGCCCGACAGCGTGGGCATCGCCATCCCCGGCACCCAGGCCTGGGTGGCCGGCGACGATGGGCGCCCGCTGCCGCATGGCGAGGTGGGCGAACTGGTGGTGCGCGGTGGCCACGTGATGCAGGGCTACTGGAACAATGAGGAGGCGACGGCGCGCGCGTTGCGGCCCGGGCGCTATCCCTGGGAGCGCGTGCTGCACACCGGGGACCTGTTCCGGAGCGATGCCGAAGGGTTCCTGTACTTCGTGGGCCGCAAGGACGACATCCTGAAGACCCGCGGCGAGAAGGTGAGTCCCAAGGAGGTCGAGAACGTGCTGTACGCGATGCACGGCGTGCGCGAGGCGGCGCTGGTGGGCGTCCCCGATCCGGTGCTCGGGCATGCGCTTAAGGCGCTGCTGGTGGTGGACGACCCCGGAATCGATGGCCGCGCAGTGATCGCATGGTGCCGGGCGCACCTGGAGGAATTCATGGTGCCGCGCACCGTCGAGTTCCGCGACGCGCTGCCGAAGACCACCACCGGCAAGATCCGCCGCAGCGAGCTGCAGGCGGAGGCCGAAGGGCGGGAGATCGCCGCGGCCTGAACGGCGCGGCCTGGCGGGCTGTGCGAGGCTCGACCCGTCCTCAGGCCAACTCGGCGGCGGCAGCCCGGACCCGTGGCTCCGCCGGCGCGCCATGCATTGCCCCGGACGGCGCCATGGCCAGCAGCTGGGTCGACAGGATCCCGACGAAGGCCTGGTTGTCGCCGAACCCGGTCGCACGCCCGCTGGCCGCCTTCGCCACCAGGCGTGCGGTCGCGGCAGGCTCAAACAGCCCGGTCGCCCGGATGCTGTCCGGATCCAGCGCGTCGGCGACGTAATCCAGCGGCCGGCCATCGACGAAGAAGCACTGGCTGTCGGGTGCGCGGTAGGGCTGCTTGGTCCGCTGCAGGATCGCGGGCGGCAGTAGGCCGGCGAAAGCCTTTCGCAGCACGTGCTTCTCCGAAAGCCCATGGATCTTCCACTGCGGTGGCAGCCGGTTGGCGAACTCCACCAGCGTATGGTCGAGGAAGGGGTAGCGGCCTTCGATCGATGCCGCCATGGCGGCGCGATCACCCTGGCTTGCCAGCAGATAGCCGGCCAGCAGCGTCTTCGCCTCGACATACTGGTCGCGGGCCAGCGGCCCCCAGCGCATGATCCTGCCGGGCAATCCCGATTCCACCAGGGCCAATGGGTCGAAGGCGGATACCGCCTCGCGCAGCTCGCGCGACAGGAACGCCAGCGCACGCGCCGAGGTGGTCCAGCGTGGCACATGCGCGAAGACCGGCCGGTCGATGTGCTCCATGCCCTGGCCAAAGAAGGCAGCGGCCAGCGCCGGGCTCGATGCCGGCGAGTTCGCCAGGTAGCCATACAGGCGACCCAGGAGCTTCGGGCGTCCGACCGATCCCGGCTGGCGCGCCCAGAAGCGGCGCACCTTGGCCTCCTTGAAGAGGTCATAGCCCCCGAACACCTCGTCGGCGCCCTCGCCGGTCAGCACCACGCGATAACCCTGCCGACGCACCTCGTCGGCCAGCAGCATGAGCGGCACGCCCGCGGTCCGCAGTACCGGTACGCCGGCGTGGGCCACGAAGCGTGGAAAGGCCGCGCCGATGTCGGCCGCAGCGGTCCCCAGGGTCGTGTGCTCGGTGCCGAGGTGGCGGACCATCGCCCGCTGGTGCGTGCTCTCGTCGAATTCGCGATCGGCGAAGGCCACGGAAAACGTGCGCAGGGGCGTGCGGGTCGCGCTGCGGACGAGGGCGGCGATCCCCGAGGAGTCGAGTCCGCCGCTGAGGTAGGCGCCTACCGGAACGTCGGCGCGCAACTGCAGGCGGACCGCGTCCACCAGCCGCTCCCGGAGTTCGCCCGCGGCATGGTCGATGTCGCGCCAGTGGCGGGAGAGCGGCTCGGCCGCATCGGGAAACGTCCAGTCCCAGTAGCGCGCCAGGCGCTCGCGCCCGTCGGCTTCGATGGCCAGCAGGTGGCCCGGTGGCAGCGAGGCCACGTCGCGCCAGGCGGTGCAGGGATCGAGCGGCGCCCAGAGCGTGAATGCCTGTGCGACGCCGAACGGGTCCAGTCGCGCGTCGCCGGGCAGGGCCGCAAACAGCGCGCGTGGTTCGGACGCGAACCAGAGTGCGCCGCGCGCCCGCGTGTAGTACAGCGGACGGATGCCCAGGCGGTCGCGCGCCAGTACCAGGCGGCGGCGCGGTGCGTCCCAGAGCGCGATCGCGAATTGTCCGTTGAGGTGTTCGACGAAGGCGTCGCCATGGCGCTGGTAGAGGTGAAGGATCACCTCGGTATCCGACCGCGTGCGGAAGACATGTCCCTGGCCTTCCAGCCGCGCGCGCAGCTCGACGAAATTGAAGATCTCGCCGTTGAACACCGTCCAGACCGCGCCGTCCGGGCTGGCCATGGGCTGGTCGCCGGTGGCAAGGTCGATGACCGAAAGCCGCGCATGCGCGAGCCCCACGCCTGCGTCGACATGGAACCCGCAGCCGTCCGGTCCGCGGTGCGCAAGGCTTGCGATCATCCGGCCGAGCACGACGTGTGCCCCCTCCGCGGGTGCTGATCCGAGATAGCCGGCCAGTCCACACATGTTCAGCGGTCCCCCCGGTGGTCGCGGGCCAGCAGGTCGGTGGGTTCGAGGCAGGGCATGCTGCGCGATGCGTGCAGGGCGCGGTCTTCCCGTGACGGCCGCCGCGACTCCACGCGCAAGGGGCGCAGCGGCGAGCTGTACCAGTCCACGAGACGTCCGCACTCGAAGCGCAGCCACGACGGGCCATAGACCCACCGCAGGTTGGCGGCGTCGCGGGCCACGGGCTCACCCAGCAGCTCGGCGACCGTGGGCCGGTCCATGCCCAGCTGCGCGTTCCCGCGTGTGGGGGCGTGTTCCCGGGCGACGGCCGGGAGCGCTGCGTGCGGCGCAGCGGGGCGCGTGCCGGCTTCGGGATACCAGCGCCAGATCGCTGCGATGACCAGCAGCACCGGCAGTGCAAGCACGCGGATTCGCGGCGCCGGGTGTCGCCCGATGCGCACGGCGGCCACGCCCGCGCCCGACTCGGGGCCGTGGAAGCGCGGCGGCCGGGCGCGGTATTGCGATTGGCGGGAGGCGCTGGGGGTGCTGTCGAGCGCAGGCGCGTCCCCGGCGGCGGCATCCACGCGCGGGCCGGCCACCGGCTCGCCGGGAATCCGGCCCTGGTCGCGATGGAAGTCGAGCACCGCTGCATAGCCGAGGTTGAGCGCGATCAGCTGCGCCGGATCGCGTGGTCGCGTGGCGGGCCGGTCCGGATGCAGTTCGGCCACGCGGCGGCGGTAGGCGCGCCTGAAGGCGTCCAGCCCACCGTCGGGCGCGACTCCCAGCTCGGCATAGAGCCTGGCGAAATCGACGCGGGCGCCGTCCTGGCTCATGCAGCCTGCCTGCAGAACACGTGTGGGAGCTCGACCATGGCGCGGAACAGGTCGCGGCCGATGTCGCGGTCGACGGCGATCCGCTGCAGGTCGAACATGTCGGAGTCCCCGTCGGCCACGCCACCGTAGAACGAGAACGCCTGCCGCACGCCGGCTTCGCGCAGGAGCCGGCGGGTGCCGTCGTCGAACGCGGTACGACTGCCGACCGGGTAGGCGAAGTGCGTCATCGCGATGCCCAGCTCCTCGCGCAGGCGCCGTGCGCAGCCGTCGATCTCGGCGCGCTGGGCGTCCTCGTCAAGGCTGGACAGGATCGGGTGGGTCACCGTGTGTCCGCCGATGGTCATGCCGCCACGTGCCAACACGCGGATCATGTCCCAGTCCATCCACTCCTCGTCCACCGACGCGGGTGGGGAAATCCCCGTTTCCGCGGCAAGCCGCTCGAGGAAGGGGCCGGTTTCGTCGAAGGAAAGCCGCTTGTAGATACCCAGCACCTGGCGGATGGCGGATTCCCGGTCGCCATCGAGCGCCAGCGAACCGGCCTGCCAGGGCGCCAGGTCCAGGCTTGCGGCACTGGTCTCGCGCACCTGCATGGCGATGGCGTCCCACCACGGCAGCAGGCGCTGGTCGATGAAGCCGGTGGCGATGAAGAACGCCGCGGGCACCCCATGGCGGCGCAGCACCGGATAGGCGATGTCGTGGTTGTCCCGGTAGCCGTCGTCGAAGGTGATCGCGACGTGGCGGCCACGGCTGCGCAGTGCCTCCCCGATGTCGTCGAGGGCGATGACGTCGCAATGCGACCTGAGGAAACCGACCTGGTCGTCGAAGTCCTCGGCGGACGCGCTCCACAGCGCGCGGTCGTAGCGCGACGCGTTGCTGTCGCCCACGCGGTGGTAGTTGAGGACCACCACGCCATCGCCGGGCAGCGCCGCGGCGAGCAGCCGCCGCAGGCCCGGTGTCGCCAATGCCATCGCCGCCATGTCCCGCTTCATCATCAAGCCGTCCCCTGCATGCGGCCTCTCGCATCCGAGATTCGCGTTGTCCATGTCAACGGAAAAGCGCCCCGCAACCAGCCACCAGCCGCAGGACCCCCGATGGACGAAGACTCCGCACAACGCTCCGCCGCGCCGCGCAACGCCGCTTTCCAGCGGCATGGCGCGGCGCGGATCCTGCTGGTGCTGGCGGCGCTGGCATTTGCACTGCCCGCCACTGCGCGGGAGTGGTTCGTGTCGCCGGCTGGCGACGACCGCGGCGACGGCAGCCGTGCCCGTCCCTTCAGGACCATCGGCCACGTGCTCTCGCCGGCCAGCGACCTGGTGCGCGCGGGCGACACGATCACCCTGTTGGCGCCAGCCGGAAACCGCACCTATCGCGAATGCGACGTACGCCTGCGCGTCAGGCTGGAGCTGCGCTCGCTGCCCGGCGAGCGCGCCCACATCCACTGCGACATGGCCAAGGGCCCCGACACCGTGGTCGTGCAGGTGGACCCCACCGCCTCGGGCAGCCGCCTGCGCAACCTGGAACTCAGTGGTGGCGCCCACTACGGCGTGATGATGCAGACCAACTGGTACCAGGGCGGACCCGACAGCGAACACGGCGCCTCGGACGTGGTGATCGAGGACCTGCTGGTACGCGACACCGGCCGCGACGGGATCAAGATCACGCCGAAGTCGGACAACGTCACCATCCGCCGCGTGGAGATCCGCAACACCGGCGCGCGCTATCCCGCGGGCACGCCGACCGACGAGATGAACGCCGACGGCATCGACAACGTCAACGGGTCGGGCATGGTGGTCGAGGACAGCTGGATCCACGATGTCGCCACCACGGGGCTGTACTTCAAGGGCGGTGCCGCGGACGTTCTGGTGCAGCGGAACCGCATCGAGAACGCGGGCGATGCCGGCATCCTGGTCGGCTTCGACACCAGCCCGGAATACCTGGACCCGAAGGTGAATCCCGGCTGGCACGAGGCCCTGCGCGGCACGGTCCGGAACAACGTCGTCCGCGGCACCGGCTACGCGGGGATCGGCCTGTATGCCGCCAGGGATGCGCTGGTGGCGAACAACACGATCATCGATGCCGCCAGGCGCGGACATGCGGCCCTGTATTTCGGCGTCGCGTTCCAGGATCGCGAGGCACACGCCGGCAGGCCGCCGAGCATCAACCCGCGCATCGTCAACAATCTCGTGCTCGGCAGCCGGCGTTGCGTCGGCATCCGCCATGCGGCGGAGATGGGCGGCCTGTCGGGACTGGACGGTTCGCCGGGCCTCGACCACAACGCCTACCACGGGGACTGCCTGTTCATCGACGGCCGCCCGGGAGCCGAAGGCGGCGGCTTGCCGCTGGGCTTCGCGCGCTGGCAGGAAGTCGCCGGTGTGGATGCGAACAGCCGCTCGGGCGCGTTCCGCGTGGACGACTCGGGTCGGCTGCTGGCGGACTCGCCCGCGCCAGGGCCCGGCATCGCGATCGCCGGGCTCGAGGACGACGCCAGCGGCGCGTCGCGTGACGGGCTGCCGGGCGTTGGTGCGTTCCGCGTGGGAGCGCCGGTGCAGGCGGCGCCGGCTGCACCCGCGGGACCGGCGGCCCGACGAC
>DATBUS010000046.1:0-16540 GCA_036515815.1 Luteimonas sp. | reverse complement strand
GTCGATGAAAAGGATGATCTGGCCCTCGTTCTTGGCCAGGTCGTTCAGCACCGCCTTCAGCCGCTCCTCGAACTCGCCGCGGTACTTGGCGCCTGCGATCAGCGCGCCCATGTCGAGCGAGAGCACGCGCTTGCCGCGCAGGCCCTCGGGCACCTCGTTGTTGACGATGCGCTGGGCCAGGCCCTCGACGATCGCGGTCTTGCCCACGCCGGGCTCGCCGATCAGCACCGGGTTGTTCTTGGTGCGCCGCTGCAGCACCTGGATGGTGCGGCGGATCTCCTCGTCGCGGCCGATCACCGGGTCGAGCCTGCCGGACTCGCTGCGCGCGGTCAGGTCGATGGTGTATTTCTCCAGCGCCTGGCGGGCCTCCTCGGCGCTGGCATCGTCGACCTTCGCGCCGCCGCGCATGGCGTCGATCGCGGCCGCGAGCCGCGCTCTGTCCGCGCCCGCCGCCTTCAGCGCGCGCCCGGCGTCGCCGCCGTCCTCGAGCGAGGCCAGCAGGAACAGTTCGGACGCGATGAAGCCATCGCCGCGCTGCTGCGCCAGCTTGTCGGTGTGGTTGAGCAGGCGGCCGAGGTCGTTGCCGAGCGAGACCTGGCCCGCCTGGCCGGAAACCTTCGGCAGCTTCTCGAGGATCTCGCCCAGGCGCTCGCGCAGCAGCGGGACGTTCACGCCGGCCTGCGCCAGCAGCGGCCCGCTGCCGCCACCGGGCTGGTCGAGCAGGGCCACCAGCACGTGCGCGGGTTCGATCAGGTTGTGGTCGCGGCCCACGGCCAGCGACTGCGCGTCGGCCAGCGCCTGCTGGAAACGCGAGGTGAGCTTGTCCATCCGCATGGGAATGCCCTCTTCGATCAGCGCCGGCGCAGCGCCGGCAATACCCGGAAGATGCGGTTTCCGCCGTCCGATTCAAGCGGCCCTCACGTGTGCTCGGCCAGACTCGCCGGCATGGCCGAGACCCGTGTGCTTCCGCCGCCGCCGCCGATCGACGACAGTTGCGCGCTGTTCCTCGATGTCGACGGCACCCTGCTCGATTTCGCGCCCCGACCGGATGCGGTCGAAGTGCCCGACCGACTGCGCCAGGCGCTGGCCGGCCTCCAGGAGCGCCTCCAGGGGGCTGTCGCGCTGGTCAGCGGCCGCTCACTGGCGACCCTCGATGCCCTGCTCTCCCCGCCGAAGCTGCCGGCCTCGGGCCTGCACGGGCTGGAGCGCCGGCATGGGCGTCGCGTCCATCGCGCGCCGAAGCCGCCCGCCGCACTGGAGCGGGTGCGCAGCGAAGCGATTCGGATCGCCGCGCGCCATCCCGGCGCCGTGGTCGAGGACAAGGGTGCGGCACTGGGCCTGCACTGGCGCGCGGCCACGCCGCATGCCGGCGCGGAACTCCAGGCCTTCGCGCGGGCCGCGCTGCCGCGGCTGCCCGGTTACCGCCTGCAGCCCGGCCACGACGTCATCGAACTGCGCCCTGCTGACAACCAGGGCACGCGTGCCGACAAGGGTGCGGCGATCCTCGCCTTCATGGAAGAGCCGCCCTTTGCCGGGCGCCGCCCGGTCTTCGCCGGTGACGACGTGACCGACGAGGCGGGCTTCGCCGCGGTCAACGCCCACCATGGCGTCAGCGTGCTGGTGGGGGCGCCGCGCGACAGCGCCGCCCATTTCGGCCTGCCCGGTACCGCCGACGTGCATGCCTGGATCGGGGCGAGCGCGTGAGCTGCGGCAGCAGCCTCGACCTCGGCCTGGTCGGCAATGGCAGCATCGCCGCGCTCATCGATGCGCAGGCACGCGTGTCCTGGTGCTGCATCCCGGCATTCGATGGCGATCCCGCCTTCTGCTCGCTGCTGTCTCCCAAGGCCGGCGGCGGCGACTACGCCGTGGAGCTGGAGGACTTCGAATGCGCCTCCCAGGAATACGTCAAGAACACCGCACTGCTGCGCACGGTGCTGCGCGACCGCCATGGCGGTGCGGTGGAGATCACCGATTTCGCGCCGCGCTGGCGCCAGCACGGGCGCTTCTACCGCCCGGTGATGCTGGTGCGCCGGCTGCGCCCCCTCTCCGGCCGGCCACGCGTGCGCATCGTGCTGCGGCCGCTGGCCAACTATGGCGCCGACATCCCCGACCAGACCTGGGGCAGCAACCATGTCCGCTACCTGCTGCCCGGCTTCACCCTGCGCCTGACCAGCGACGTGCCGGTGCGCCTGGTGCGCGAGTCGCTGGCTTTCGAGCTCGATGGCGACCGCCACCTGATGCTGGGCCCGGACGAGACCCTGACCCAGCCGGTGGACAGCTTCGCCCGGGCCGCGGAGCGCCAGACCATCGAATACTGGCGCGACTGGGTGCGCTATCTCTCGATCCCGCTGGAGTGGCAGGAGGCGGTGATCCGCAGCGCGATCACGCTGAAGCTCTGCCAGTACGAGGAAACCGGCGCGATCGTGGCCGCGATCACCACCTCGATCCCGGAGGCCGCGCACAGCCAGCGCAACTGGGACTACCGTTACTGCTGGCTGCGCGATTCCGCCTTCGTGGTGCGCGCGCTCAACCGGCTGGGCGCGACGCGCACGATGGAGGGCTACCTCCGCTACGTGCTCAACCTCGCCACCGGCGAGGACGGCCTGCAGCCGCTGTATGGCATCGCGTTCGAGAAGGAACTCGAGGAGCACGAGGAGCCCGCCCTGGCCGGCTACCGCGGCATGGGGCCGGTGCGCCGCGGCAACCTGGCCTGGGTGCAGAAGCAGCACGATGTCTACGGCAGCGTGGTGCTGGCCGCGACCCAGCTGTTCTTCGACCAGCGCCTGGCGCGCCCGGGCGACATCGACGCCTTCCATCGCCTGGAGCCAGTGGGCGAACGCGCCTGGGAGCTCTACGACCAGCCCGACGCCGGGATCTGGGAATTCCGTGGCCGCGCCGAGGTGCATACCTATTCCAGCGTGATGTGCTGGGCCGCCTGCGACCGGCTGGCGCGCATCGCGACCCACCTCGGCCTTGCCGGACGCGGCGCACACTGGCGTGGCCGCGCCGACGCCATGCGCGAGGCCATCCTGGCGCGCGCGTGGGATGCGGAGCTGGGTCACTTCGTGGAATCGGCCGAGGGCCGGCGCCTGGACGCCAGCCTGCTGCTGCTGGCCGAGCTCGGCTTCGTCGATGCGCAGGATCCGCGCTTCATCGCCACGGTCGAGGCCATCGGCAGCCAGCTGCGCCGCGGCACCGGCCTGTTCCGCTATATCGCGCCGGACGACTTCGGTTCGCCCGAGACCAGCTTCACCATCTGCAGCTTCTGGTACATCGACGCGCTGGCCGCGATCGGACGCGTGGACGAGGCCCGCCAGCAGTTCGAAGCGCTGCTGGCCCGGCGCAACCACCTCGGCCTGCTGTCGGAGGACATGGCCTTCGAGGACGGCGAGGCCTGGGGGAATTTCCCCCAGACCTATTCGCACGTAGGCGTGGTGATCGCCGCGATGCGCCTGTCGCGGCCCTGGACCGACGCAGTCTGAGCCCGCCGCCCCTTGTCATGTAGGAGCGGCTATAGCCGCGAAAACCCCTGGGCCGGCGCAACCAGCCCTGGACGACACCGATCGCGGCTATAGCCGCTCCTGCAGGGATACGGGGGGCCAGGAGCGTCAGGCGTCGGCGAGCGGTGTCGGCTGGATGATTTCGACCCAGTAGCCGTCGGGGTCCTTGATGAAGGCGATCTCCTTCATGCGTCCGTCGGTCAGGCGCTTCTGGAAGGGCACGCCCAGCGCTTCGAAGCGTTCGCAGGCCGCGCGCACGTCCGGCACGGTGATGCAGATGTGGCCGAAGCCGCGCGGCTCGCTGTTGCCGTCGTGGTACACCGGCCCGTCCTGCGACTCGGTGCCATGGTTGTGCGTCAGTTCGAGCACGCCCTGCAAGCCGGCGACCCAGGCCTTGCGCGCGGCATCGTCGGCCGGGATATCGGCCGGATCCACGATCGCGAGGAAGTAGAGCGAGAAACCCGCCTCGGGGAAGTCGCTCTGGCGCACCAGGCTGAAACCGAGCACGCGGGTATAGAAGTCGAGCGATGCGCGCGCGTCCTTGACCCGCAGCATCGTGTGGTTGAAGACGAAACCCCGGGTGGCGGCGTCGCGCGGCGAGACGCCGGGAACGCTGGCAAGGGTGGTGGCGGGATCGGCCATGGTCGGTCTCTCGTTGTGGGGGATCAGGCTCTGTAGGAGCGGCTACAGGGGTGGTGTCAGGACAGCCATGCGAGGGTGGCCATGCGACCGGTGCGCCCGTCGCGGCGGTGCGAGTAGAAGCGCTTGGGCCCGGAGATCGTGCACAGGCCACCGCCATGGATGTCGCCCTCGGCCAGGCCGGTCGCGCGCAGCCGCATGCGTGCCAGCGCGAACAGGTCCACGTGCCAGTGCCCGGGCCGCGAGGCCATGAAGGCGGAGGCGGCCGCCGGATCGCGGCCGACAAAGGCCTGGTGGACCTCGTCGCCCACCTCGTAGGCTTCGGGGCCCGCCGCCGGGCCGAGCCACGCGACCAGGCCGCTGGCGGGCGCCTGCATCGCCGCGACCGTCGCTTCCAGCACGCCGTCGGCCAGTCCGCGCCAGCCGGCATGCGCGACGGCCACCTCGCGTCCGTCACGCGCGGCAAGGACCACCGGCAGGCAGTCGGCGGTCAGCACCGCGAGCACCGTGCCGGGGACCGAGGTCACCGCCGCGTCGGCCTCCGGCTCGTCGGCCATGCGCCGGCGCTCGGCGCTGGCGTCACCTTCGGGCAGGGGTTCGTCGACGCGCAGCACGCCGGTGCCGTGGACCTGCCGCAACCAGCGCGGAGCGGAGGGCAGGCCCGCGCGCAGGGTCAGTTCGGCGCGATTGGCCGCGACGATGATCGGATCGTCGCCGGCATCGCCGCGGGCATTGCCGAGGTTGAAGCGGTCGAAGGGCAGCATCGAGGCGCCGGCGCCGTGGCGGAACGTCACCAGTGCGTGCACGCCCGGAGGCGCCGGCCAGTCGGCGTCGAGCCAGGCCTTGCGCGTGGGCGGGCCGGGTGTCGCCGGGGGCTGCCTCGCGTCAATGCTCACCGCCGTGCTCCCGAGCCGGTCACCGCGTGCGCCGCGGCGTCAGCGCGCAATTCGGACAGCAGTGCCTGCAGGTCGGCAGGCAGCGGGGCCTCGCAGCGCACCGGCTCGCCCGTGGTCGGGTGCACGAACTCGAGCACCTGCGCGTGCAGCGCCTGGCGCCGGAAACCGCGCAGCGCGGCGATCAGCGCATCCGAGGCACCGCGCGGCAGCTTTACCGGGCCGCCGTACAGCGGGTCGCCCACGATCGGATACTTCAGGTGGGCCATGTGCACGCGGATCTGGTGCGTGCGCCCCGTCTCCAGGCGGCACTCGAGCGCGGTGTGCGCGCGGAACCGCTCCTGCAGCCGGTAATGGGTGGTGGCCTCGCGCCCGTCCTCGCGCACGGCCATGCGCAGGCGGTCGCGGGGATGGCGGTCGATCGGCGCATGCACCGTGCCACCCGAGACCAGCGCGCCCACCACCACGGCCAGGTATTGCCGGTGCACCTCGCGCGCCGAGAGCTGGGCCACCAGCGCGGCCTGTGCCTGCAGGGTGCGCGCCACCACCATCACGCCGGAGGTGTCCTTGTCGAGGCGGTGCACGATGCCCGCGCGCGGCACCGCGGCCAGCGCCGGGTCGCGGAACAGCAGCGCGTTCACCAGCGTGCCGGTGTGGTTGCCGGCGCCGGGGTGCACCACCAGGCTCGCGGGCTTGTCGATGACCAGGACCTCGGCGTCCTCGTACAGCACCGACAGCGGGATGTCCTCCGGTCCGGCGCTGACCTGGGTCTCCAGGGTGGCGGTCAGCACCACCTCCTGTCCGGCGCGCACGGCCTCGCGCGGGCGGACCGTGGCACCGTCCAGCAGCACGTCGCCGGACTTCACCCAGGCAGAAAGCCGCGACCGCGAGTACTCGGGGAACAGCTCGGCGAGCACCGCGTCGAAACGACGCCCGGCCAGCGCGTCCGGCACCCGGGCCGAGCGTGGGACGTCGGTGGCGCCGGGGGTGGCGTCCTCCGCTTCGTGGGCGTCGTCGTGGGATTCGGTCATGGGCGGGGTCCGGTTCAGGCGTGGCCCGCTGGCGTCGCGGGGCTGGCTGCTATTATCCCCGCTCCACGCCATCCCCGTCCCGGACGCCCCATGACCCGAAGCACCACCCTGTTCCGCCGCGCCCTGCTGCTCGTGCTGCTGGCGGCACTCGCGACTTCCGGCTGCGCACGGATGAAGGGCGCTTTGAAGGATGACGATGCCAACGAAGGCGTGGCCGTCGAAGAGCTGTACGACCGCGGCCACAACCTGATGCGCAAGGGCAACTGGAACGGCGCGGCCAACGTGTACCGCCGCCTCGTGGCCCAGTATCCCTACGGTCCGCACACCGAGCAGGCGCTGATGGAGACGGCCTACGCGCAGTACAAGATGGGGCGCCACGACGAGGCGGTGTCGACCATCGACCGCTTCATCCGCACCTATCCCACCCACCGCCACGTGCCCTATATGTACTACCTGCGCGGCCTGGTGAATTCCACCCGCGACGCGGTCTTCCTGCAGCGCGCGTGGAACCTGGACGCCAGCCGCCGCGACCTGGCCACGCCGATGCAGGGCTACAACGACCTGCGCACGGTGACCGAGCGCTATCCCAACAGCCGCTATGCCGCCGACGCCGCCAACCGCATGGTCGCGCTGCGCAACATGTTCGCGCGCCACGAGATCGAGACGGCGCTGTACTACATGCGTCGCGAGGCCTGGGTCGGCGCCACCGAACGCGCACGTTACCTGCTGGAGACCTATCCGCAGAGCGAGTACCAGAACGACGCCGTGGCCGTGCTCGCCGCCGCCTACGCCGCGCTCGGCAACGATGTCCTGGCGGCCGACGCCCGTCGCGTGCTCGAGCTCAACGAGCCCGACCACCCGTACCTGACGGGCAACTGGCCGGAGTACCCCTGGACGATCCGCAAGCTGAACCCGTTCGCCCCGGAAAGGACCGCGATCCAGTAAGTCCGGGCTGAGACCGCTCCTGCAGGAGCGGCTACAGCCGCGATTGCCGGGGCACCGCAGGTCCGATCGCGGTATAGCCGCTCCTACAGCGGCTACGGGCAGCCGCAGCCGCTACGGGCTGGCGCTCGTGGAGCGGTTGGGGCGGTGGCAGGCGCAGGTCAGTGCGGGAAGCGGTTCGAGATCGGGTACCGCCGCTCGCGACCGAATGCCCGGCGCGAGATCTTCGGGCCCGGTGCGGCCTGCTGCCGTTTCCACTCGCTGTTGCGCACCAGCTTCACCACCCGCTCCACCACCGCCGCGTCGAAGCCCGCCGCGCGCACCTCGTCGCTGGACTGTTCCTGGTCCACGAAGCGCATCAGGATCGCGTCGAGCACGTCGTAGGGCGGCAGCGAATCCTGGTCGAGCTGGTCGGCACGCAACTCGGCCGAAGGTGGCCGCGAAATCACTGCCGGCGGGATCACCGGCGCGCCACCCACGGTGTTGCGCCACTTCGCCAGGCCGTAGACCTCGGTCTTGTACAGGTCCTTGATCGGCGCATAGGCACCGGCCATGTCGCCATAGATCGTGGCGTACCCCACGGCGTACTCGCTCTTGTTGCCGGTGGTCAGCACCAGCCCGCCGAGCTTGTTCGACAGCGCCATCAGGATGACGCCGCGCGCGCGTGACTGCAGGTTCTCCTCGGTCACGTCCACCTCGCGGCCTGCGAAGGCTTCGCCGAGGCTCTCCAGCAGGCCGTTGAACGCGGGCTCGATCGGCACCGTCATCATCTCCACGCCCAGCGCCCGGCACTGCTCGGCCGCGAGATCGTTGCTCAGGCCCGCGGTGTAGCGCGAGGGCATGCGCACGGCGGTGACGTTGTCCGCGCCGAGCGCTTCCACCGCCATCGCCAGCACGATCGAGGAATCGATGCCCCCCGACAGGCCCAGCCAGGCCCGACGGAAGCCGTTCTTGCCGAAGTAGTCGCGGATGCCGCGGACCACCGCCCGCCAGGCCAGGGCGTCCATGCTTTCGTCGCCATCGTCCATCCACACCACCGGCGTGAACGCGCGCGTGTCCGGGGCGTAGTCGACCACCAGCCACTGGTCGGTGAACGCGGCGGCGGCCGGATGCACGGTGCCATCGCCGTCGGCGACGACCGAAGAACCATCGAACACCAGCGCGTCCTGTCCGCCGACCACGTTGAGGTAGGCCAGCGCGGCACCGGTGTCGCGCGTGTGCGCGGCGATCATGGCGTCGCGCTGGGCATGCTTGCCGCGCTCGAAGGGCGAGGCGTTCGGCACCAGCACCAGTTGTGCCCCCTGGGCCACGGTGTCGGCGATCGGTTCGGAGAACCACAGGTCCTCGCAGACCAGCAGGCCCACCGGCACGCCCTTGACGTGGAAGATGCAGCTGCCGCCATCCGGGTCGGCGTGGAAGTAGCGACGCTCGTCGAAGACGTTGTAATTGGGCAGCTCGCGCTTGCGATAGGTGCGCTCGATGCGGCCGTTGCGCAGCACGCTGGCCGAGTTGTACAGCACCGCGCCCGCCGATTCCGGCCAGCCGACCACGGCCACGATGCCGGTGGCGGCGTCGGCGATCGTCCGCAAGGCCTGCTCGCACTCGGCCAGGAAGGAGGGCCGCATCAGCAGGTCTTCCGGCGGATAGCCGCTGACCGCCAGCTCCGGGAACACCACGATATCGGCCGCATACTCGTCGCGCGCCTCGCCGATCATCGCGGCGATGCGCTTCGCGTTGCCGGCAACGTCGCCGACCGGGAAATCGAACTGGGCAAGGGCGATGCGGAGGGGCTCGGTCATCTGGGGTCCCGGCGGTCTTCGGAGATCACGGATGATGGTCGCACGGCCGTGCAGGCGCAAAAAAGGCCGCCTTGCGGCGGCCTTCCTCGTGGATCCGCGACTACCGCTCCCTGCAGGAGCGGCTACGGCCGCGATGCAGTTCCCGGACATCCCGTGATCGCGGCCGTGGCCGCTCCTACAGGGCGCTGGCGGCGATCGCGGCAGTCCGCGATCGCAACGCAGCGTCGGCTCAGCCGGCCAGGCGCTTGGCGATGGCGGCGCCCAGGTCGCCCGGCGAACGCACGGTGGTGACACCGGCCTTCTCCATCGCGGCGAACTTGCCTTCCGCCGTGCCCGAACCACCGGACGCGATCGCGCCGGCGTGCCCCATGCGCTTGCCCTTCGGGGCCGACGCACCGGCGATGAAGCCGACCACCGGCTTGGTCACGTACTCGCTGATGAACTCCGCCGCTTCCTCCTCGGCCGAACCGCCGATCTCGCCGACCATGATGATGCCCTCGGTCTGCGGGTCGTCCTGGAACAGGCGCAGGCAGTCAATGAAGTTCAGGCCATTGATCGGGTCGCCGCCGATGCCGATGACCGTCGACTGGCCGAGACCGGCGTCGGTCGTCTGCTTGACCGCCTCATAGGTCAGCGTGCCCGAGCGCGACACGATCGCGACCTTGCCCGGCTTGTGGATGTGGCCCGGCATGATGCCGATCTTGCACTCGCCCGGGGTGATGATGCCGGGGCAGTTGGGGCCCACCAGCACGGTGTCCGGGTAGGTGGTGACCAGGGTCTTCTTGACGCGCAGCATGTCCAGCACCGGGATGCCCTCGGTGATGCACACGATGACCTGGATGCCGGCCTCGGCCGCTTCCAGGATGGCGTCGGCCGCGAACGGCGGCGGCACGTAGATCACCGACGCATTCGCACCGGTCTCGGCCACGGCGTCGGCCACGGTGTTGAAGACCGGCAGGCCCAGGTGCTCGGTGCCGCCCTTGCCCGGGGTGACGCCGCCCACGACCTTGGTGCCGTAGTCGAGCATCTGCTCGGCGTGGAAGGTGCCCTGCTGGCCGGTGAAGCCCTGCACGATCACCTTGGTGTTCTTGTTGACGAGAACGCTCATTTCTTCTTGGTCCTTGGAGTTCGGTCAGGCGGCCTTGGCGGCTTCGACGGCCTTCTTGGCACCGTCGTTGATGTTGTCGGCGGGGGTGATGGCCAGGCCGGAGTTCTTCAGCAGCTCCTTGCCCGCCTCGACGTTCGTGCCCTCGAGGCGCACGATCACCGGCACCTTGACGTCGACTTCCTTGACCGCGGCGATGATGCCCTCGGCGATCATGTCGCAGCGCACGATGCCGCCGAAGATGTTGACGAAGATCGCCTTCACGTCGTCGGACGAGAGGATCAGCTTGAACGCCTCGGTCACGCGCTCCTTGGTGGCGCCGCCGCCGACGTCGAGGAAGTTGGCCGGCGAGCCGCCCTCCAGCTGGATCACGTCCATGGTGGCCATGGCCAGGCCGGCGCCGTTGACCATGCAGCCGATGTTGCCGTCCATGGTCACGTAGTTGAGGTCGTGCTCGCTGGCCTTGACCTCGGTCTCGTCTTCCTGGCGCACGTCGCGCATGGCGACCAGCTCCGGATGGCGGAAGCCGGCGTTGTCATCGGAATCGACCTTGCCGTCGAGCACGGCCAGCGTGCCGTCGGTGAGGATGGCGAGCGGGTTGAGCTCGACCAGGGCCAGGTCCTTCTCGTTGAACAGGCGGTACAGCCCCATCATGATCTTGGTCAGCTGGTTGACCTGCTTGCCGGTCAGGCCCAGCGCGAAGCCGACGTCACGGCACTGGTAGGGCTGCAGGCCCTGGATGAAGTTGACGTTGAGCGACTGGATCTTCTCCGGCGTTTCGGCGGCCACCTGCTCGATGTCCATGCCGCCTTCGCTGGAGGCGATGAAGGTGATCGACTGCGTGGAGCGGTCCACCAGCACCGACAGGTACAGCTCCTTGGCGATGTCGGTGGCCTGGGTCACCAGCACCGAGTCGATCGGCAGTTCGATGCCGGCGGTCTGGTAGGTGGCCATCTTCTTGCCGAGCATGCCTTCTGCGTTCGCGCGCACCTCGTCGAGCGAGCGGCACAGCTTCACGCCGCCGGCCTTGCCGCGGCCGCCGGCGTGGATCTGGGCCTTGACCACCCAGAAGTCGCCACCGATGGCCTTGGCGGCCTCGACCGCTTCGTCGGGGGTGCGGGCGACCTGCCCGGCGGGGACTGCGATGCCGTAATCGGCGAAGAGCTGCTTCGCCTGGTACTCGTGGAAGTTCATGTGGGGTCCGTCATGGGAAAGTGGGACACAGCGCCAGCCATTATAGTGCCCCGACGCCCCCGGAGCCCGCCGTGCCCCCAGACGCCCCCGATCGCGCCATGCGCCGCGAGCTGTACCTGCTGGCCCTATACCGCACGCTGGAAGCGGCGATGCTGGCGCTGGCGGTGTTCGGCCCGCTGGAACATGCCTTCGGCGGCGAGGCCCGGGACCCGGCACTGGCCGCCGCGGTCAGCGCCACCTACCTCGTCGCGTCGGTGGCCCTGCTGCTGCTCTCGGGCCTGCGCCGGGTGTCGCTGGCCTCGCACGTGGTGGTCGGTGTCCTGATCGACATCGCCGTGGCCACGCTGGCCACGCATGCCCTGCCGTTCGCAGGGCCCGGCATCGCGATGATGCTGCTCTTCAACATCGGTGCCGCGGCGCTGCTCTTGCCGCTGCACCTGGGCCTGGCCGCGGCCGCGCTGGCCTCGGGCGCGCTGGTGGTGCAGTACGTGGTGGTGCTGGCCGACGGCAATACCCTGCGCGACCGTCCGCTGGCCGAGGTGCTGATGTTCTCGGTGAGCTACCTGGGCCTGGCCACGCTCACCAACGTGCTGGGCCGCGACATGCGCGAAAGCCGCGACCTGGCCCATCGCCGCGGCGCCGAGGCCGCCAACCTGGCCGAGGTCAACGAACTGATCATCCGCCGCATGCGCGTGGGCGTGCTGATGGTCGATGGCACCGGCCGCATCCGCATGGCCAACGAGGCCGCACGCATCCTGCTGGGCGAAGCCGGCCACGAGAGCGACGCCGCCCCGCGCACCCTGCCGCAGATCTCGCCGGCCCTGGCCATGCGCGTGGCCGAGTGGCGGCGCAGCGGCCGGACCGACGACACCCCGTTGACCATCGGCGAGGATGGCAATGAAGTGCTGCCGCGCTTCACCCGCCTGCTGGCCACCGACGACACCACCCTGATCTTCCTCGACGACACCGCCCTGGTCTCGCGCCGCGCGGAGTCGCTCACCCTGGCCGCGATGGGCCGCTTCTCGGCCAGCCTCGCCCACGAGATCCGCAACCCGCTGGCGGCGATCAGCTACGCCACGCAGTTGCTGGAAGAGTCGCGCGACATCGGCGACAGCGACCGGCGCCTGCTGCAGATCGTCCACCAGCAGTGCCTGCGCACCAATGCCATCGTCGAGAGCGTGCTGGGACTGGCCCGCCGCGAGCGCGCGCAGCCGGAGAACGTCGACCTCGTCGCCCAGGTGCGCGCCTTCATCGAGGACTACCGCCAGACCTGTCCGGAGGAGAACGCCAGCCTGCGCCAGGCCGGGCAGCGCCCCGAGGTGCCGGCGATGGTCGATCCCCGCCACCTGCAGCAGGTCCTGACCTCGCTTTCGAACAACGCCGTGCGCCACGGCCACCAGCCCGGCGAGCCGGCGCGCATCACCTTCCATGTCGACCTGCTGGACGGGAAGCCGGTGATCGACGTGACCGACCGCGGCCCCGGCATCCCCGACGCGGTGAGCCACCAGCTGTTCCGGCCTTTCTTCACCACCTCCGAGCAGGGCACCGGCCTCGGGCTCTACATCGCCAATGAGCTCTGCCGGGCCAACGACGGCCGCCTGGACTACGTCTCCGTCCCTGGCGGCGGCGCCTGCTTCCGCATCACCCTCCGCGGCGGCTCCGTGATGCTCGCCTGACGGCCCCCAGCCTTTGACTCTCGTCACAGTCTCGTTAAAAGTGCCAAAATTGGTCACCCGGACCGGAAGCCGCCCAACACGCCATGACTGAAGCCCGCAGCGCCCTCATCGTCGACGACGAGCACGACATCCGCGAGCTCCTGGTCCTGACCCTTGGCCGCATGGGCCTGCGCACCGACACCGCCGCCAGCCTGGGCACCGCCCGCCAAATGCTGGCGCAGTCGAAGTACGACCTCTGCCTGACCGACATGCGCCTGCCCGACGGCTCCGGCCTGGAACTGGTGAGCGACATCAGCACCCGCTTCCCCGAAACGCCCGTGGCCATGATCACCGCCTACGGCAACGTCGAGGCCGCGGTGGAAGCGCTGAAGGCCGGGGCCTTCGACTTCGTCTCGAAACCGGTCGACATCAACGTGCTGCGCGGCCTGGTCCGCCAGGCGCTGGACCTCAACACCCGCCGCCAGTCCCAGCCCGAAGAGGCCGGCCGCCTGCTGGGCGGCTCGCCGGCGATGGTCGCCCTGCGCGACACCATCGCCAAGGTCTCGCGCAGCCAGGCCCCCGTGCACATCAGCGGCGAATCCGGCACCGGCAAGGAACTGGTGGCCCGCACCATCCACGCCCAGGGCTCCCGCGCCAATGGCCCCTTCATCCCGGTCAACTGCGGCGCCATCCCGACCGAACTGATGGAAAGCGAGTTCTTCGGCCACCGCAAGGGCAGCTTTACCGGCGCCCATGCCGACAAGCCCGGCCTGTTCCAGAGCGCCGACGGCGGCACCCTGTTCCTGGACGAAGTGGCCGAACTGCCGCTGGCGATGCAGGTCAAGCTGCTGCGCGCCATCCAGGAAAAGAAGGTGCGCCCCGTGGGCGCCCAGGCAGAGGTGGACGTGGACGTGCGCATCCTCTCGGCCACCCACAAGGAACTAGGTGCGCTGGTCAACGCCGGCAGCTTCCGCCACGACCTTTACTACCGCATCAACGTGATCGAACTGCACGTGCCCGCCCTGCGCGAACGCGAGGGTGACCTGCCGCTGCTGTCTGACGCCATCCTCGCCCGACTCGCCCAGGCCATGCACCGGCCCGCACCGAAGCTGGGCACCGAAGCGCTGGCCGCGCTCGAGGCCTATGCCTTCCCCGGCAACGTGCGCGAACTGGAGAACATCCTCGAGCGCGCGATGGCGATGGCCGACGGGGACACGATCTCGGCCGGCGACCTGCGGCTGCCGGGCGGGAGCGGGATTGCCAGTGCCGCCCGGACGGGACCGGTGCCGGGCGCCGCGCCGTCCCCGAGCGCCGGCACGAACCCGGCCAGCCTCAACCCCCGCGAAACCGCCTCCAGTGCCCTGCCCTCGTATATCGAGGAGATCGAGCGCGCCGCCATCCAGCAGGCGCTGCAGGAGAACAAATACAACAAGACCAAGGCCGCGGCGTCCCTGGGGATCACGTTCCGGGCACTGCGGTACAAGTTGAAGAAGCTGGGGATCGACTGAGGGACATCCCCGCGCACAGCGTTTTCGGCGCCACGGCTCCAATGGGACGCGCGTCAAGAATGACCCCTCCGAGGTGACGCTTCGCGTCACTTTATTGCGCAGAATGTGACCTGGCGCGTCTGCAACTCCCCCGTAGTGGCAGCGCGGACCGTGAATCCTGTTGCACATCGGTTCATCCGCGATCGAAAGCCCACACTTGGCACGGGTTCTGCATACACTCCTGTCGCACGTGCAACGTCGCACGGCTGGCCGACGGGCCGGGGCTCCCGGCAACGCGGCACGTGAAGTTCCATCCCAACCTCTGAGGGGAGTTTCCCATGAAGAAGCAGTCCGGCTTTACCCTGATCGAACTGATGATCGTTGTGGCGATCATTGCCATCCTGGCCGCCATCGCGCTGCCGGCTTATAACAACTACCGCATCCGTTCGGCCGAAGGCGCTTGCCAAGCCGAAGCCAAGGCCTACATGAACTCCGCCGTGGCCGCGCTGCAGTCTGACATGTCGGTCGCAGCTCCGCCGCAGGTCTCTTGCAGCACCCCGACGACCGCGCTGAGCTCTATCACGGGTACCACGACGTTCGAACCCCGCGCCCCGGGTGGCACCGGCGGTGGCGGCTCTGGCGATACCACCTGCCAGAACGACTCGGCGACCTGCTCGCTGGACCCGTCGATCTAAGGACGACAGACGTCATCGGCGACACATGGAAGGCCCCGCCAAGGGGCCTTCTATTTGTGTCGGCTTCCCGGCCTGAACCCGGCCTTGCCGATCAAGTGTGACGGCCGCCTGGTTGCGCGATCGCGGGCCGATCTGCCGGTATTCGCCCGGCGCTTCCATAGTCTTAAGTAGGCGCTCGTCGCAGGGGACGCCCACATGCACGTCAGGCACCTTGGCTTTACCCTGATCGAATTGATGATCGTGGTCGCGATCATCGCCATCCTCGCCGCAATCGCGGTGCCGGCCTACGGCGCTTACCGAGTGCGCGCCGCGGAGGGCGCATGCCAAGCAGAAATGAAGAGCTACGCCAACTTTGCGCTCGCCATCCTTCAACTGAAAGGCACGCCGACTGCACCGCCTAGACGTGCATGCCGGCTGGCTGATACCGCCGTGGACCTGGCCACAGACATCACCGGTACGCCACGCGGTCCGGGTGTGCGCCTCACGACGTGCGACATGGGGACCGGCAACTGCTTGCTGCTCTGAAACACGGCAGCGCGCCGATCACGAGCGGTACCACCAGGCCAGCGACGGCCTTCCGTGCTCGCATCGAAGCGACGATACTCGCAAGCCTGCGCGCACCTGCGCTTGACTGGTCGATGATTTTGTCGCTTCGCAGATTCCTGTCCCTGTCCTTGCTCATTGCCGCGCTGGTCTGCCTGCCATTCCTGCCGGGCCTGCCAGGCGACTTCCTGCTCGACGATGGCCCGAACATCCTCGACAACAGCGGCATCCGTCTGCAGTCGCTGCACCCCAGCGCGCTGCTGGACGCCGCGTTCAGCATGCAGGTCGGGGGCACGACGCGGACGCTGCCGACGCTGACGTTCGCGCTGGACTATTACCGCGGTGGCCTGGATCCCGCGACGTTCAAGACCACCAACATCGCGATCCACGCGCTGACGGCACTCGTCCTCGCGTGGTTCTTGAGAGACCTGCTGCAGGTGGCGGGCGTGGCGCCCTCGCACGCTCGCTGGGCAGCGCTGGCCATGGCGCTGGCCTGGGCCGTACATCCTCTGCAGGTGTCCTCGGTGCTGTACGTCGTGCAGCGCATGCAGACGTTGGCGACGCTGTTCCTGGTGCTGGCGCTGTGGGCGTACATCAAAGCGCGACGATCGCAGATCGAAGGACGTCGCGGCCGCACCGGCTGGATCCTCACCGGCCTGCTATGGGTGATCGCGCTGGGCTGCAAAGAAGACGCGGTGTTGTTGCCCGCCTACCTGTTGGCACTGGAACTAACCGTACTGCGCTTCGGCGCGGCAGACCCCGGCCTGGCGCGCGGGCTGCGGCGTGGCTACGGGCTGGCGACGGCGCTCGGCGGGGCGGCCTACTTGCTGGTCGTGGTCCCGCATTTCTGGTCGTGGGAGGCCTACGCCTTCCGCGACTTCTCCAGCATCGAGCGATTGCTGACACAGGGCCGGGTGCTAAGCCTGTACCTGTGGCAGATCGTGCTGCCGGTGCCTTCGCACATGACGTTCTTCTACGACTGGCTGCAGCCGTCACGCGGCCTGCTGGACCCGTGGACGACCATGCCCGCCTGGCTGCTGGTGTTGGCCTTACTGGC
>DATBUS010000045.1:0-10687 GCA_036515815.1 Luteimonas sp. | reverse complement strand
GCGCGGCGTCGGCGCAGGCGCGACGCCGGATCCTGCGGACCGGCGTCACGGCGCCGGCCAGGCCAGGGGGCCACGCCAGAACCGCAGCGCGTCGGCGCGGCGCGTCTCGAGGCGCCAGCCATCGCCATCGTCCAGCCGCAGTCCGTCGATGCGGCCGGCCGCAAGCGCCTCGAGTGCCGGCACGAGCCACTCGCGCTCGATCCACTGCAGGTCACGGGTGCCTTCGAGGTCGTATACGCCGGGGCGGCCCTCGAAGCGCTCCGGGAGGACGGCGCCCTGCCCGCCGGCTGCGGCAAGTGCCCGCGCGGTGTCGTCGCCGCTATAGCCGGCGCGTCCGTGCCGGGCCCTGTCCACGGGCAGCCGGCCACCGCCCCAGAACCACAATGCGTTGACCGGCGACTGGCCACGCGCGGCACGACGCGCATTGAGCGGATGGTGGTGCAGGGTCACCTGGGCCTCGCTTGCGAAGGTGCGCCAGCGCCGCGCCTCCGGGCTGATGTCCAGGTGTTCGAAGACGTCCTCGCCCAGCGCGTCGCCGGGATCGGAAAACACGGGCAGGCGCTCGTCCGCCGGCAGGCGGAGGTACCAGCGCGCAGGATGCGGAGCATCGAGCGCGAACCCGGCCTCCTCGAACAGCGGGCAAAGTGCCGCAAGCAGCGCGTCGGCGTCCTCGCGGGCAAGGGCCAGCGCTTCGCCATGCGCCATCAGGCGCACCCCGTTGATGTCCGGACGCAGCCAGACCGGATCGGCGCGCAGCCACGCGGCGTCCGCGGCGTCGCCCACGTCCGCCTGGCGCGACAGGGCCGCGATCGGCCAGCCCTCGCCGGCCAGCGGGAAATGGCGAAGCAGCTGGGCGCGACGACCGGGCTCGCCATGGGCGATCGAACGGCCGCGGCCCAGCCGCGCCGCGACCGCTGCGGACAGGCGTTGCCGCCCGAGCCGCGCGGCGGCCGGGAGCAGCAGGGTCACGGTGGTATCGGGTGCCGGCACCGCCGGGTCAGCCGTAGCTGACCTCGACGATCTCGACCTCGCTGGTGCCGCCGGGGGCCTCGATGGTGACCACGTCCCCGGCATGCTTGCCGATGAGCGCACGCGCCACCGGCGAGGAAATCGCGATCAGGCCCTGTTTGATGTCGGCCTCCAGGTCGCCCACGATCTGGTAGCGGGTCTCGTTGCCGGTGTCCTCGTCGGCCAGCAGCACCTTGGCGCCGAACACGACCTTGTCGCCGACATTGAGCGAGGTCACGTCGATGACCTGCGCGTGCGACAGCTCGCTCTCGAGCTGCTTGATGCGGCCCTCGATGAAGCCCTGCTGCTCGCGCGCGGCGTGGTACTCGGCGTTCTCCTTGAGATCGCCGTGGGCACGCGCCTCGGCGATCGCGTTGATGACGGCAGGGCGCTGGACGCTCTTCAGTTCGTCCAGCTCCGCGCGCAGGCGCTGCGCTCCCTGTGCCGTGATCGGTGGTCTCATGTCCGGTTCAACTCCTCGTGCAGTTCGTGCAGGGCCCAGACCGGGCCGGTGCCACGATATTCAAGAGAATGCAGCAGGGCCTTCGCCCCCGCAATGGTGGTGGAATAGGTCACCCGCTGCTGCAGCGCCTCGCGGCGGATCGAGAACGAATCCGCGATCGCCTGGCGTCCTTCGGTGGTATTCACGATATAGGCGATGTCGCCGTTCTTGATCAGGTCGACGATGTGCGGGCGGCCCTCGGCCACCTTGTTGACCTGTTCACATTCCAGGCCATGCTCGCGCAGCCAGCCTGCCGTGCCCGAGGTGGCCACGAGCGAGAAGCCGCGCTCGAGCAGCGCGCGCGCCACCGGCAGCACCCGCTTCTTGTCCGGGTCGCGCACCGAGACGAAGGCCTTGCCTGCCGCGGGCGCCCGGATGCCTGCCGCTTCCTGAGCGCGCGCGAACGCCGCACCGAAGTCGCGCCCGACGCCCATGACCTCCCCGGTGGAGCGCATTTCCGGGCCCAGGATCGGGTCCACGCCCTGGAACTTGGCGAAGGGGAAGATCGCCTCCTTCACCGAGTAGTACTCCGGCACCACCTCCTCGATCGCGCCCTGGTCGGCCAGCGTACGTCCGGCCATGCAGCGCGCCGCGATCTTCGCCAGCGGCACGCCGGTGGCCTTGGACACGAAGGGCACCGTGCGCGAGGCACGCGGATTGACCTCGAGCAGGAAGATGGTGTCCTCGCCCTCCTCGCTGGTCTGCACCGCGAACTGGGTGTTCATGAGCCCGACCACTTTCAACTCGCGCGCAAGCGCCGCGACCTGCTCGCGCAGGCGCGCCTTCGTGTCCTCCGACAGCGAGTACGGCGGCAACGAGCAGGACGAGTCGCCGGAATGCACGCCGGCCTCCTCGATATGCTCCATCACGCCACCCACCAGCACCTGGCCATCGGCATCGGCGATGACGTCGATGTCGACCTCGATCGCGTTGTCGAGGAAACGGTCGAGCAGCACCGGCGAGTCATTGGAGACCTTCACCGCCTCGCGCATGTAGCGCTCGAGGTCTGCGTCGGCATGCACGACTTCCATCGCGCGGCCACCGAGCACGTAGCTCGGGCGCACCACCAGCGGATAGCCGATCTCGCGCGCCAGGACCAGCGCTTCCTCGGCGCTGCGGGCGGTGCGGTTCGGCGGCTGCTTCAGGCCCAGGCCGTCTACCAGCTTCTGGAAGCGCTCGCGATCCTCGGCCAGGTCGATCGAATCCGGCGAGGTCCCGATGATCGGCACGCCATTGGCCTCGAGCGCACGTGCGAGCTTCAGCGGCGTCTGGCCACCGTACTGCACGATCACGCCCCTGGGCTTCTCCAGCTCGACGATCTCCAGCACGTCCTCGAGCGTGACCGGCTCGAAGTACAGGCGGTCGGAGGTGTCGTAGTCGGTGGAGACAGTTTCCGGGTTGCAGTTGACCATGATGGTCTCGTACCCGTCCTCGCGCAGCGCGAGCGCCGCGTGCACGCAGCAGTAGTCGAACTCGATGCCCTGCCCGATGCGGTTGGGCCCGCCGCCCAGCACCATGATCTTGTCGCGGCCGGTCGGCTCGGCCTCGCACTCATCCTCGTAGGTCGAGTACAGGTAGGCCGTCGTGGTCGCGAATTCGGCCGCGCAGGAGTCGACGCGCTTGTACACGGGGCGGATGCCGAACGCGCGACGAAGTGCGCGCACCGACTTCTCCTCCACGCCGACCAGCTGGGCCAGGCGCGCGTCGGAAAAGCCCATGCGCTTGAGCTCGCGCAGGCGTGCCGCATCGAGTGCATCCACGCCCGCGGCGGCGACCTCGCGTTCGGCGGCCACGATGTCCTCGATCTGGTCGAGGAACCAGGGGTCGATCCAGGACAGCGCGTGCACGTCCTCCACCGTCATGCCGGCGCGGAAGCCGTCGGCGACATGGAACAGGCGTTCCGGGCCGGGCTCGCGCAGTTCGCGGCGCAGCGCCGCGCGGCCTTCGTCGCTCTCGAGGTCGAGGCCCGTGGGATCCAGTCCGACCTTGCCGGTCTCCAGGCCACGCAGCGCCTTCTGCAGCGATTCCTGGAAGCTGCGGCCGATGGCCATCACCTCGCCCACCGACTTCATCTGCGTGGTCAGGCGCGAATCGGCCTGCGGGAACTTCTCGAAGGCGAAGCGCGGGATCTTGGTCACCACGTAGTCGATCGAGGGTTCGAACGAGGCCGGGGTCCGCCCGCCGGTGATCTCGTTCCTGAGCTCGTCGAGCGTGTAGCCCACGGCAAGCTTGGCCGCGACCTTGGCGATCGGGAACCCGGTGGCCTTCGAGGCGAGCGCCGAGGAACGCGACACGCGCGGGTTCATCTCGATCACGACCACGCGCCCGGTCTCGGCATTGATGCCGAACTGCACGTTCGAGCCACCGGTGTCGACGCCGATCTTTCGCAGCACGTCGATGGAGGCCTGGCGCAGGCGCTGGTATTCGCGGTCTGTGAGGGTCTGCGCAGGCGCCACGGTGATCGAGTCACCGGTGTGCACGCCCATCGCGTCCAGGTTCTCGATCGAGCAGACGATGATGCAGTTGTCCGCGGTGTCGCGGACCACCTCCATCTCGAACTCCTTCCAGCCGAGCACGGATTCCTCGACCAGGATCTCGCCCACCGGCGAGAGCTCCAGGCCGCGCTTGGCGATCTCCTCGAACTCCTCGCGGTTGTAGGCGATGCCGCCGCCACTGCCGCCCAGCGTGAAGCTCGGGCGGATGATGGTCGGATAGCCGACCCTGGCCTGGATCTCGACGGCCTGCTCGAAGGTCTTCGCGACCTCGGCCTTCGGGCACTCCAGCCCGATCTCGCCCATGGCGACGCGGAACAGCTCCCGGTCCTCGGCCATGCGGATGGCCTCGCGCTTGGCACCGATCAGTTCGACGCCGTACTTCTCCAGCACGCCGTTGTCGGCCAGGTCGAGCGCGCAGTTGAGCGCGGTCTGGCCGCCCATGGTCGGCAGCAGCGCGTCCGGCCTTTCCTTGGCGATGATCTTCTCGACCGTCTGCCAGTTGATCGGCTCGATGTACACCGCGTCGGCGGTGTCCGGGTCGGTCATGATCGTGGCCGGGTTGGAGTTCACCAGCACCACGCGGTAGCCCTCCTCGCGCAGCGCCTTGCAGGCCTGGGCGCCGGAGTAGTCGAACTCGCAGGCCTGGCCGATGACGATCGGGCCGGCGCCGATGATGAGGATGGTCTTGAGGTCGGTACGCCTTGGCATCAGTGCTGCGCCTCCATCAGCGCGATGAATCGGTCGAACAGCGGCGTGACGTCCTGCGGACCGGGGGCGGCTTCCGGGTGGCCCTGGAAGCTGAAGGCCGGTGCGTCGGTGAGTGCGATGCCCTGGTTGGTGCCATCGAACAGCGAGCGGTGGGTCACGCGCACGTTCGGCGGAAGCGTGGCCTCGTCGACCGCGAAGCCGTGGTTCTGCGAGGTGATCATCACCCGCCCGCTCTCGAGGTCCTGCACCGGGTGGTTGGCCCCGTGGTGGCCGTTGGCCATCTTGATCGTGCGCGCACCCGCGGCGAGGCCCAGCAACTGGTGGCCCAGGCAGATGCCGAAGGTCGGCACCTTCGCGGCCAGCACTTCGCGGATCGCCTCGATCGCGTAGTCGCAGGGTTCCGGGTCGCCCGGGCCGTTGGACAGGAACACGCCATCGGGCTTCAGCGCCAGCGCCTCGGCCGCGCTGGTGCGCGCCGGCAGCACGGTCACGTCGCAGCCGCGGTCGGCCAGCATGCGCAGGATGTTGCGCTTGATGCCGTAGTCCCAGGCCACCACGCGGAAGCGCGGCGCCACGCTGCGGAAGGTGCCGGCGTCGAGGTCGAGGTCGCCCTCGTTCCACTGGTAGCGACTGTCGGTGCTGACCACCTGCGCCAGGTCCATGCCCTTGAGGCCGGGGAACTTCCGCGCGGCCTCGAGCGCCCTGTCGACGTCGATGTCGCCCGCCATCACCGCGCCGTTCTGCGAGCCGCGCTCACGCAGCAGTCGGGTCAGGCGGCGGGTGTCGATGCCAGCGATCGCAACCACGCCGCGATCGGCCAGCCATTCCGGCAGCGCCGCGCGATTGCGCCAGTTGCTGGGACGGCGCGGCACGTCGCGCACCACCAGGCCGGCCGACCAGACCCGGGCGGACTCGTCGTCCTGGGCGGTGGAGCCGGTGTTGCCGATATGCGGATAGGTCAGGGTCACGATCTGCCGGGCGTACGAGGGGTCGGTGAGGACTTCCTGGTAGCCGGTCATCGCCGTGTTGAACACGACTTCGCCGACGGAGAGGCCGGGCGCGCCGACGGATACGCCTTCGAAGACCGTGCCGTCTTCGAGCGCGAGGATTGCGGGTGATGTCACTGGCGGTCGCCTACGTGGGGTTGCAAGACACCGCCGGCCCGGCAATGGCCGGCCCGGAGGCGAGAGGAATCAGGCGAGCGGGAATGATACCGGCGCGACCCCGGCCGCGCCAGCGCGAAGGTGAATGCCGGGCCGCTCAGATCAGGTCGCGCAGGCGCCAGGCCCCTGGCTGGCGGCCGCGCAGGCGCGCGGCGGCGTGCAGCGCCCCGCGCGCGAACACGTCGCGACTGGCAGCCCGATGGACCAGTTCGACGCGCTCGCCGGTCCCGGTGAACTGCACCAGGTGCTCTCCCACCACGTCGCCGGCACGGAGGCTGGCGTAGCGCGGCGTCGCGTCGCCGCGCTCCGCCGCGGCACCCAGCGCCAGCGCGGTGCCCGACGGGGCGTCCTGCTTGTTCACGTGGTGGGTCTCGACGATGTCGCAGTCCCAGCCCTCGAGCGCCGCCGCCGCACGCTCCACCAGCTCCTCGAGCACCGCGACGCCCAGGCTGAAGTTCGCCGCCCACAGAAGCGGGATCTCGGCCGCCGCCTCGGACAGGGCGACGCGCTGCGAATCCGACAGGCCGGTGGTGCCGGACACCAGGGCCGCGCGGCGCTGGCGGCACAGCGCCAGCAGCGGGCTGAAGCCCTCGGGCAGGCTGAAATCGATGGCGACGTCGAAGGCCGGCACGCCAGCCAGTTCGCTGCTGGCGAACTGCGGCACCCCGTCGACCACGCGCTGCGCGGGCCTGCGCGAGACGGCCGCCACCACGGTGCATTCGACCACGCCCTCGGCACAGAGGCGCATCAGCGCGCGGCCCATGCGGCCGCTTGCGCCATGGATCAGGAGTCTGACGGATTCAGGCATGGCGCAAGGCTATCGGGGCGCCCGTGACGCCACAAGCGACGTGCGGCCGACGCCGCGTCTTCACGGACGGCGCCGCGCCGCGTCAGGACGTCATCCGCTCCCAGAAGCCCCTGACGCCGTCGACGAAGGTGCTCGACTTCGGCGAGTGGCGGCGTGCGCCGTCACCCACGAACGTGGCCTCGAACTGCTCCAGCAGTTCGCGCTGTTCGGTGGTCAGGTTCACCGGGGTTTCCACCACCACCTTGCAGTACAGGTCGCCTGGTGCGCGGCTGCGCACGGACTTCACGCCCTTGTCGCGCAGCCGGAACACCTTTCCGGTCTGCGTCTCCGCCGGCACGCGGATTTCCGCCTCGCCACCCAGGGTCGGCACGCGCACGGTGTCGCCCAGTGCCGCCTGCGAGAAGCGGATCGGCACCTCGCAGTGCAGGTCGTCGCCGTCGCGCTCGAAGATCGCGTGGGGGCGTACGCGCACCTCCACGTACAGGTCGCCCGGCTGGGTGCCCGACGGCCCGGCCTCGCCCTCGCCGGCCAGCCGGATCCGGTCGCCATTGTCGACCCCCGCCGGGACCTTCACCTGCAGGACCTTCTCCTCCTCCACGCGGCCATTGCCACGGCAGGACGCACACGGATTGCGGAAGGTCTTGCCACGGCCATGGCAGGATGGGCACGGCTGTTGCATCGAGAAGATGCCGCGCTGGAACCGGACCTGGCCGTGGCCATGGCAGGTATCGCAGGTCTCCAGCCTGCCGTCCTCGGAGCCCGTGCCCTTGCATGGCTCGCACTCGACCAGGGTCGGCAGCTCGATCCTCCGCTCGACGCCGGCGACGGCCTCCTCGAGGTCGAGTTCCATCACGTAGCCGATGTCGGCACCCCGGCGCGGACCGCGGGCGCCGCCGCCACCGAAAATGTTGCCGAAGATGTCACCGAAGATGTCGCCCATGTCGGCGCCGCCGAAGCCGGGACCGGCGTTGCCGCCGCCCATGCCGTGTTCGAACGCCGCATGTCCATGCTGGTCGTACATGCGGCGCTTGCCGCCGTCGGACAGGACCTCGTAGGCCTCCTTGGCCTCCTTGAACGCCGCCTCGGCCTTGGCATCGCCGGGGTTGCGGTCGGGATGGTGCTTCATCGCGCAGCGGCGATAGGCCTTCTTCAGTTCCTCCTCGGTCGCGTTGCGGCCAACGCCGAGGACTTCGTAATAGTCACGTTTGCTCATCGATCAGGGTCCGTGCTGCCTGGTGGACCCGCCGGTGCGCGGGTTCCGGATGCGCGACGGGAACCGGATGTCATTCCGGTCCCCGCCACGGGTGTGGCCATCGCGGCCCTGGCCGCTCCCGCAGATGCAGGGCGGTCAGGCCTTGCGGTCGTCGTCCTTGACTTCGGTGAACTCGGCGTCGACGACGTCGTCGGCCGCCTGGCCGGCATCGGTCGGACCACCGGCACCGGCGTCGCCGCCCTGGCCTGCGGCCGCGGCCGCCGCGAACAGCGACTGCGCGACCTCTTCCAGCGCCTTGGTCTTCGCCTCGATCTGGCCCTTGTCGTCGCCCTTCATGGCGGTCTCGACATCGGCGATCGCGGCCTCGACGCGGCCGATCAGGTCACCCGGCACCTTGTCGCCGTTGTCCTTGATCGCAGTGCGGGTGCCATGCACCAGCGCGTCGGCCTGGTTGCGCGCCTGCACCAGCTCCTGGAACTTGCGGTCGTCCTCGCGGTGCGCCTCGGCGTCGGCGACCATCCGCTGGATCTCGTCGTCCGACAGGCCCGAGCCGGCCTTGATCTCGACCTTCTGCTCCTTGCCGGTCTTCTTGTCCTTGGCCGTCACGTGCACGATGCCGTTGGCGTCGATGTCGAACGACACCTCGACCTGCGGCATGCCGCGCGGAGCCGGCTCGATGCCCGAAAGGTCGAACTTCGCCAGCGACTTGTTGTAGCGGGCCTGCTCGCGCTCGCCCTGCAGCACGTGCACCGTCACGGCCGACTGGTTGTCTTCGGCGGTCGAGAAGGTCTGCGACGCCTTGGTCGGGATGGTCGTGTTCTTCTCGATGATCTTGGTGAACACGCCACCCAGGGTCTCGATACCGAGCGACAGCGGGGTCACGTCGAGCAGCAGCACGTCCTTGACGTCGCCGGCCAGCACGCCACCCTGGACCGCGGCGCCGATCGCGACCGCCTCGTCGGGGTTCACGTCCTTGCGCGGCTCCTTGCCGAAGAACTCGGCCACGGCCTGCTGCACCTTGGGCATGCGGGTCTGGCCGCCAACGAGGATGACCTCGTTGATGTCGGACGCACGCAGGCCGGCATCGTTGAGCGCGGTGCGGCAGGGTTCGATGGTCTTCTTGACCAGGTCGTCCACCAGCGCCTCGAGCTTGGCCCGGGTCAGCTTGATGTTGAGGTGCTTCGGACCGGACGCATCGGCGGTCACGTACGGCAGGTTGACCTCGGTCTGCTGCGCGCTCGACAGCTCGATCTTGGCGCGCTCGGCCGCGTCCTTCAGGCGCTGCAGCGCCAGCGGGTCCTTGCGCAGGTCGATGCCCTGCTCGCGCTGGAACTCCTCGACGAGGTAGTCGATCACGCGCTTGTCGAAGTCCTCGCCGCCGAGGAAGGTGTCGCCGTTCGTCGACAGCACCTCGACCTGCATCTCGCCGTCGACCGACGCGATCTCGATGATCGACACGTCGAACGTGCCGCCGCCGAGGTCGTACACGGCCACCTTGCGGTCGCCGCCCTTCTTGTCCATGCCGTACGCAAGCGCCGCGGCGGTCGGCTCGTTGATGATGCGCTTGACGTCCAGGCCCGCGATCTTGCCCGCGTCCTTCGTCGCCTGGCGCTGGCTGTCGTTGAAGTACGCCGGCACGGTGATGACCGCCTCGGTGACGGCCTCGCCGAGGTAGGCCTCGGCGGTCTTCTTCATCTTGGCCAGCACTTCGGCCGAGATCTGCTGTGGCGCCATCTTCTTGCCTTCGGACGTCTGCACCCACGCGTCGCCGTTCTCGTGCTGCACGATGCCGTACGGCACGAGATCGAGGTCCTTCTGCACTTCGGCGTCGGTGAACTTGCGGCCGATCAGGCGCTTGACCGCGAAGAAGGTGTTCTTGGGATTGGTGACCGCCTGGCGCTTGGCCGAGGCGCCGGCGAGCACTTCGCCGTCCTTGGTGAACGCGATGATGGACGGCGTGGTGCGGTCACCCTCGGCGTTCTCGATGACCTTGGCCTTGCCGCCTTCCATGATCGCCACGCACGAATTCGTCGTGCCCAGGTCGATACCGATGATCTTGCCCATGCTCTGCTCCCTTTCGAATCTGTCGTATGAGGTGGGCGGCCGCGCGCCGCCGATGTGCGATATCTGGGGGGTGACGCCCCCCGGTTCAAGGCGTCACTCGTGCTGGGACACGACCACGAGCGCCGGGCGCAGCAGGCGCTCGTTGAGCAGCCAGCCCTTCTGGTAGATCTGCACCACATGGCCGGGCGGGTGGTCGGTGCTCGGCACGGTGCTCATCGCCTGGTGGTGTTCGGGATTGAACGCCTGGCCCTGCGGGTTGACCTCCTTGAGGCCGTGGTCGCCGGCGGCCTTGAGCAGCTGGCGCAGCGTGAGCTCCATGCCCTCGCGCAACGCCGACGCGTCCGCGCCGGCCGCGGCGAGGCCGGCCTCGAGGCTGTCGATCACCGGCAGCAGGTCGGCGAGGATGCGCTCGTTCGCGAACTTGCGCGCGAGTTCGACGTCGCGGGCGAGCCGCTTGCGCTGGTTGTCGAGCTCGGCGCGCTCGCGCAGCGAGTCCTCGCGCATGCGCTGCATCTCGGCGCGCAGCGTGTCCAGCTCGGACGACGTCGACGCCTCGTCCTGCGGCGCGGTCGTCTCGACGGTCTCCTGGTTCGGCTCGGTGCTCATTCGGCTGGGTCCTCGGGCTTGAATGCGATGGTCCCGCTATGGGGCCGCGCGTCGACGATTCAAGACGGGACCGCTGGCGCCGCGCGGACACGGCCGCGACGCCCGGGCGGCGCGCCGCGA
>DATBUS010000044.1:0-2469 GCA_036515815.1 Luteimonas sp. | reverse complement strand
GCGCGCGCATCGCCGCGGCGCTGGGCGCGCTGCTCGATGCCGGCGAAGACGCCCGGCCCGTGCTGGTGGTCAGCCACGCCGGCGCGCTGCGCATGGCGCTCTCGCAGGCCTGCGGGCTGCCGCTCCCCGCCCTGTGGTCGCTGCGCATCGACTACGGCACCCGCCTGCGCCTGCGCGTGGAACGCGGCGACGGCGGCCGGCCCTGGGGCGAAGTGCTCGAACTGGTGCAGCCGTGAGCCTGCGTCGCCTGGTCCTGGCCTTCCAGTTCCTGACGCGGATCCCGACGCCGCAGGTGCGTGATTTCCGCGACGACGACCTGACCCGCTCGGCGGTCTACCACCCGCTGGTGGGGATGGCGATCGGCCTGCTGCTGGCGCTGCCCCTGTGGGCGCTGGCGGACCGCCCCTGGCTGGCGGCGGTGCTCGCGCTCGCGCTGTGGACCTGGGTCACCGGCGCGCTGCACCTGGACGGCATGAGCGACGTCGCCGACGCGCTTGGCGCGGCGCACCGGGATCCCACGCGCTTCCTCGCCGTGCTGAAGGACCCGCACATCGGCGTGTTCGGCGCGGTTACCCTGGTGCTGCAGCTGCTGCTGAAGCTGGTGCTGCTGGCGGAGCTGGCCGGAGAGGCGTGGTGGTGGGGCATCGTGCTGCTGCCGGCCTGGGCGCGCTGGGGCACGCTGTGGTGGAGCCGGCGCCTGCCGCCGATCCAGCAGGCCGGCATGGCCGAACGCTTCTCGTGGCAGCTGGGCATGCGCGCGGTGGTGCTGTGGGGACTGGCGCTGGCGGCGCTGAGCCTCGCGGCGGCGCCGCCGCTGCTGGCCGGGCTGGCGCTGGTGCCGCTGATCGGCCTGTACTGGATGCGCCGCCTGGGCGGCATCTCCGGCGACTGCCTGGGCGCCAGCATCGAGGCGATGGAGACCCTGCTGCTGCTGGCGCTGGTGCTCGCCGCGGGCTGGGGCGGGCCACCCTGGCTGGCCGGGGTGGGCGGCTAGCCTTCGCCGGGGCGGTCGAGCCCGAAGGTCTCGACCGTCTCGCCGTCTTCGTCCATCACCGTGGTCGTGACCGGCCCCGCGGGCGGGCGATGGCGCGGCGGTGGCAGGCCGGCGATCGCGGCCTCTGCGGCGGCGACCAGTTCGGTGCGGCGCTCGTCGGGCACGTCCTGCCAGTGGCAGTCGCGCAATGCGCCTTCAAGCGAGTACAGCAGGTTGAGGCTGGGCTTGAAGCCGGCGCGCTTGATGCGCATGAAGGCTTCCAGCGGTCCGGCCTCGATCAGGTCCTCGGGGGTCTTCAGCCCGACCTGGCGCAACCACGCGGCCGACTTCGGCCCGATGTTGCGCATCCTGAGCGGCTGCGCGCTCATGTCACCAGCGATTCCACGTACACCCGTGCGATCTCCTCCAGTCCGTGCTGGTCTTCAACGTCGAAACGGCCGGGAACCGGACTGTCGAGGTCGAACACGCCAACGAGGGCGCCGTCCCTGAACAGCGGCACGACCAGTTCCGAGCGCGAGGCGGCATCGCAGGCGATATGCCCGGGGAAGGCGTCCACGTCCTCGACGCGCTGGGTCTCGCCGCTGCGGGCGGCCGCGCCGCAGACGCCGCGGTCGAGCGGGATGCGCACGCAGGCCGGCTGGCCCTGGAACGGGCCGACCACGAGTTCGGTGCCGTCGTAGAAGTAGAAGCCGACCCAGTTGAGCTCGGGCAGGGCGTGGTAGACCAGCGCCGAGAGATTGGCGGCGTTGGCGATGCGGTCGCGTTCGCCCGCAAGGAGGGCACGCGCCTGCGCGGCCAACTGGGCGTACTGTTGCGGCTTTTCGCCGCTCAGGGTCTGGGTCGTGAACATGGAGACGAGTGTAACGCGCGGGGTCCTGGTGACCGGGACCGATACCGGCGTCGGCAAGAGCCTGGCCAGCGTGGTGCTGATGCATGCCCTGCGCGCCCGGGGCCTGCGCGTGGTGGGCATGAAGCCGGTGGCCGCGGGCTGCGAGCGCACGTCCGACGGGTTGCGCAACGAGGATGCGCTGGCACTGCAGGCGGCGAGTGATCCGGAGCCCGCCTACGCCGACGTGAATCCGTGGGCCCTGCCCGAGCCGACGGCCCCGCAGCTGGCCGCGCGGGAGGCGGGCCTGGCGGTCACCCTGCCTCTGATCGTGGCCTCGCATGCGCGGCTGGCGGCCTCGGCCGACATGGTGCTGGTGGAAGGCGCGGGCGGTTGGCTGTCGCCGCTGGCCGATGGCCTCGAGCATGCGGACCTGGCGCACGCGCTGGACCTGCCGGTGCTGCTGGTGGTGGGCCTGCGCCTGGGCTGCCTGAGCCATGCGCGGCTGTCGGCCCGTGCCATCCAGGCCGATGGCTGCAGGCTGGTCGGTTGGGTGGCCAGCGCCGTGGATCCGGACTTTCCGGGGGCCGGTGACTATCTCGGCCTGCTGCGCGATGCGCTGCCCATGCCCTGGCTGGGGACCCTGCCG
>DATBUS010000043.1:0-77441 GCA_036515815.1 Luteimonas sp. | reverse complement strand
CTGTCAAAGATCGTCGGAAGTGGCCTCAGCGCCTCCTTCCTGCAACCCCGCCGTTTCCGCCGGGGTGAGCCGCACATTGTAGCGCGACTTTCGCATCCGTCAACACCCCGTGGGGCGGAAACTTCAGCCTCCTTTCGCGCTTCCGGCCGACTGGCCGTTCCCGCTGGGGAGCCGCACATATTAGCGCGGTTTCGAAGAACGTCAACACCCTGTGAAGGATCTTTTCGCCTCGCCCCGCTTCCGTTCCGTACCGGCCTCGTCTGCGGGGGGCGCATTGTGCACGCTTATCCCGGCCATGGGAAGCGAGGATTCGCATTCATCGCAAGGACGCCCCGTCGTCCTTGTCCTGCAGCGCCTCGAGCAGGCCGCACAGGCTGCGCAGGTCCTGGGCATTGTGCAGGCCGACGCGGCGCAGCTTTGATGCACTCCCTCCGCGAAGATAGGCCAGCCATGCGCCAGGCGCCTCCGATCCGGGAAGGTCGTCCTCGCGCAGGACCCCCAGCAGCTCGCGTTCGGCCGTGGCCAGCCTGCAGTTGGCCCAGACGGTGCGATAACGACGGCGCATCGGGTGCAGGAGATCGACGTGGCGCAGCGCAGGCAGCGGGTCGGCCATGCGCGCGAGCCTGTAGCGCGTGGACAGCAGTGGCCGGTCATAGCTCTTTCCGTTGTAGCTGAGCAGCACCGTCTCCGGACGCAGCCACCGGGCAAACGCGTCCAGCATCGCGTCCTCCGCCGCCAGGCGCGTGATGCACAGTTGCCGGATGCGCAGGCCGCCGTCGCGCCAGTCGGCGGCGCCGATCATGAATGCACGCGTGCCGGTGCCGCCGGCAAGTCCGGTGGTCTCGGTATCGAACGCAAGCACGTCGGCACGCCGTACGGGCTCCTGCCCGATCCCCGCCAGCGGCAGCTCGTCTTCGCCGGGAGTCCACGGCACCCACTCCTCGTGGTACCGCAATCCGGGCGAGATCTCGTCACCCGCAAGCGTGCGGTCGATGCTGCGCGGCGCGGCCTGGAGCGCCGGCGCACGGATCTTCAGCAGCGTGCGCAGCTGGGCAATGGTCGCCTCGCGCGACGGCGTGCCCCGCGCCGGCACGGATGCGGGCGCGCGGTCGGGCGCGGCCGCATCGGCATCCACGGCGACGCCGACGGCCGGTTCCGGCGCCGCCGTCCTGACGCCCGCCTGCCTGCGCAGCCCCGCCAGCCTTTTCGCCAGCGCGCTCATGCCGCGTCCAGCAGGTCGAGCACGCGCAATGCGAGCGAACGCGGCGTCGCGGCGGCGCCCTCGTCGGACTCGAGGATCGGCCCGACGCAGGCCGGGCAACCCGCATGGCAATCGCAACCGGCGACGACCGCACGCGCACTCGCCACGAGTTCGGCGCGTCGCTCGTACAGGGGCGAGGACAGGCCGACCCCGCCGGGGTAGTTGTCGTACAGGTACAACGTGGGCGTGAAGCGCCCCGGGCCGGCAAGGAGCGTGGCATTCGCAGCGCCCGGAACCGGGAGCCCGCCCTCGCCTGCCTGCATGTCGTCGGCCGGCAACGCCGCCCCGTCGGTTCCACGCAGCTGGCCGCGACCACGCGCGTCGCGACCGGCGAACCAGGCGCCGTCGCCACTGCCCACCGCCTTCAACAGGTCGCGCGACTCGGCCATCACGGCCACTTGCGCGACGAGATGCAGCGCGTGCGCCGCACCGAGGAAACCGTCCAGCGCCTCGTGCCGCATCGCGAATGCATCCTCCAGCACGCGCTGCGGCAGCTGCCACCAGACCGCGCTGGTGTGCATCTCCTGGTCGGGCAGCGTGACCGGCCCGTAGCCGATGTTCTCGTGCGTGTGGAAGCGGATCTTCTTGTAGCCGGACACGCGGCGCACCACGTGCACCTCGCCCATGTGCGCGGAACCGGCGCCGGCCGGTGACTGCTCGGCATCGTCGAGCACCTTCAACTTCGTGTAGTCGATGGCGTCGGTGTAGTAGTCGACCTGCGTGCGCCGTACATAGGCCTTGCGACCGTCCCAGTCCAGGCGTTCCACCTGGAAGGGCTCGGACTGGACCATGTGGATGGCACCTTCGTACAGCGTCAGCGCGGCAGCCGAATAGTCCACTTCGGCGATGATCTGCTGGCGTCCGTCGGTACGGTCGACCACGACGAAGTTGCCGTCGGCCACCGAGCGCAGGTTGACCGCCTGGGCCGGATAGCTGTCGGCGATCCACTCCCAGCGTTCGCCCTCATGGTGCAGCACGCCGCTTTCGGCCAGCACATCGAGCCAGGGGCCCGGCTCCACCGGCCCGAATGCGTCGCCATCGCGGAATGGCAGTTCGAATGCCGCGCAACGGATATGGTCGAGCAGGATCAGCGGCTGGTCCGGCTCGATGCGCGCGTGTTCCGGGCTCGCTGCGGCGAAGAATTCCGGATGCCGCACCACGTACTGGTCGAGCGCCTCCGAACTCGCCACCAGTACGCCGAGCGACGGTTGCTGCCGGCGCCCGGCGCGTCCGAACCGCTGCCAGGTGGCGGAGATGCTGCCTGGATAGCCGTTCAGCACGACGACGTCGAGGCTGCCGATGTCGACGCCGAGCTCCAGCGCCGACGTGCTCACGATGCCGTCGATGCGGCCTGCGCGCATGTCCTGCTCGACCGCGCGGCGCTCGGTGGGAAGGTAGCCGCCGCGGTAGGCGCGGATGCGCCGTGGCTTGCGCGGATCGTGGTCGAACACTTCCTTCAGGTATTTGGTGAGGACTTCCACCATCGAACGCGACTGGCAGAACACCAGCGTCTTCAGGCCGGCACGGATCGACAGCCGGGCGATGCGGTTGGACTGCGATCGCGCCGATGCACGGATGCCGAGGTCCGGATTCACCACCGGGGGATTCCACAACAGCACGTGGCGGTCGCCGCGCGGCGCGCCGCTGTGTTCGATGAGTTCGACCTCGCCTTCCGCGGCCTCGATCAGCGCGCGCCCGTGTTCACCCGCGTTGCCGATGGTGGCCGAGCACAGGATGAAGACCGGCTTCGCCCCGTAGAAATCGCAGACACGCCGCAACCGGCGGATCACGTTGGCCACGTGGCTGCCGAACACGCCGCGGTAGGTATGCACCTCGTCGATCACCACGTAGCGCAGGTTCTCGAAGAACTGTGCCCACTTGGTGTGGTGCGGCAGGATGCCCTGGTGGAGCATGTCGGGATTGCTGACCACGATATCGCCGCTGGCGCGGATGGCACGGCGTGCGTCGCCGGGCGTATCGCCGTCGAAGGTGGCCGCGCGCAGGCCCAGGTCGCCCGCGGCATTGAGCTCCAGCAACTCGCTTACCTGGTCCTGCGCCAGCGCCTTGGTCGGGAACAGGTACAGCGCCTTGCCGCGCTCGCGCAGCGCGCTGGCCGCGACCGGCAGGGTGTAGCAGAGCGACTTTCCCGAAGCCGTGGGCGTGGCGACGACCAGGTGGCGGCCGGCCTGCGTGGCCTCCCAGGCGCGCGCCTGGTGGCTGTACAGCCGTTCGATGCCGCGACTGCGCAGCGCCTGCGCAAGCGGCTCCGGCAGGTCGGCGGGAAACGGTGCGTATTCACCACCCTGCCCCGGCACCAGCAGGCTGCCGGTCACGCGGCCCGGGTACTTGGCCTCGAGCTTCGCAGCCAGCAGGCTGCCTGCCTGCGCGTCGGATGCATTCGCGCGTTCAGGAAGGGAAAGCCCGGTCCCGGGCTTCAGGATGGCGTTCAAGGGCGGCTCCGGGAGGACGGGCCGCGATGCTCCCGCGAAGCCGTCTCAGTCCGTGAGACCCGAATAACTGGACGGCGGCGTGGCACCCGCCTCCATGGTCACCACCCGGTTGCGGCCACCGCACTTGGCCCGGTACAGCGCGAGGTCGGCGCGGGCGTACAGGTCCGGGACGTCGTCCCCCGCCACGCCCGCAGTGATCCCGATGCTGACCGTCACCGGATGCGCCATTGCGGCGCCCGCTACCGCGGTGCGCATGGCCTCGCAGGCGGCCCGCGCCACGTCGAGGGTGGTCGCGGGCATCACCACCACGAATTCCTCGCCGCCCAGGCGCGCCACCCGCACGTTCGGGCCCGCCCGGCCGACGAGTGCCTGGGCCACCTGCCGCAGTACGTCGTCGCCCACCGGATGCCCGTGGCGGTCGTTGATCGCCTTGAAGAAGTCGATGTCGACGATCGCCACGGCGAACGGCACCCCGTCGGCGCCGGCGGTCTCGAGCACCTGCTGCAGGTCCAGGGTGGCGGCGCGGCGATTCGGCAGCCCGGTCAGGGGGTCGGTCAGGGTGGCATGGACGAGCTGGGCGTTTTCCTCCATCAGGCTGCGTTGCGCCGCCTCCAGCTGGCTTTCGTACCAGGCGCGCTCCGAGGCATGGTGGCGGAGCTCGCGGTAGGCCCGACGCAGTTCGATCTGCGCGACCGCCTGCCGCGCGAGGCCTTCCAGGGCGCCGAGCTGCCGCGGGGACAGCGTGCGTGGCTGCACGTCCATGACGCAGACCGCCCCGAGGGCGTGGCCCGCTGGCGTCACCAGGGGGGCGCCGGCATAGAAGCGCACCCGGGGCCCACCCAGGACAAACGGATTCTCGCGGAAGCGCGCGTCGGTGGCGGCGTCCTCCACGACCATCGTCTGGTCCGGGACCAGGATGGCGTGGGTGCAGAGCGAATCCTCGCGGCGACACTCGTCGAGCGGCATGCCCATGGCGGCCTTGACCCACTGCCGCTCGGTGTCGAGCAGGGTCACCATCGCCATGGGCGTGTCGCACGCGGCCGCGGCGATATCCACAAGGTCCTGGAAGGCCTGGTCGGGCGGTGTGTCGAGGATCGCGTACTCGACCAGCGCCGCCAGACGTTCCGCTTCGTTGGCGGGCACGGTGGGCGAGCTCATGCGCGGAGTGTAGGGGCCCCCGTGTTGCCCGGACGTTGACGCGACGACACCCACAGTGGTCTCCCCCACACCGGAGCACACCATGGCCAAGTCCAACCCCACCCGCCCCGGCGCGCCGGCCGATGAATCCAGCCTCGACGATGGCACCGACCTGCCCGAGACCCGCGGGCCGGCGCTGAAGGATCCGCGCGCGACCTCGGCAATGGACAACATCGGCGTCGACGGCGGTGCCGACCTGCTCGACATCGCGCTCGACGACCAGGCCGGCGACGTCGATGCCGACGGTCGCTCGTTCGCCGACGACGTGCGCAGCGACACCTTCAGCGACGACGAAGCGCGCGAACGGCGCTGATGCACCTCCCCGCGCCGCCACCGTGCGGCGCGGGCGCCGAGGGCCGGCACTCCGGCAGCCCGGATGCGATCATGTGCGGCATGGATACCCCCGCGCCGATCGCCTTCTCCACCCTCCCGCTGGACCCGGCGCTGCTGCGCGGCGTCGAAGCGCTGGGTTATTCCGCCATGACGCCGGTCCAGGCCGAGGCGCTTCCGCCCATCATCGAGGGCCGCGACCTGATCGCCCAGGCGCCGACCGGCAGCGGCAAGACCGCCGCCTTCGGCCTGGGCCTGCTGCAGCGGCTCGACCCCTCCGCGGTCCGCACGCAGGCGCTGGTGCTCTGCCCCACGCGCGAGCTTGCCGAGCAGGTGGGCGCGCAGCTGCGCAGGCTGGCGACGGGTGTTCCCAACGTGAAGCTGAGCGTGCTCTGCGGCGGCATCCCCCTGGCCCCGCAACTGGCGTCACTGGCCCATGCGCCGCACGTGGTCGTGGGGACGCCGGGCCGCATCGTGGAGCTGCTCGGCCAGGGCGCGCTCGACCTGCAGGGCGTGGCCTGCTTCGTGCTGGACGAGGCCGACCGGATGCTCGACATGGGCTTCGAGGACCAGATCCGCGATATCGCGCGCCACGTGCCCCGGGGCGCCCAGCGGCTGCTGTTCTCGGCGACCTTCCCGGATACGATCCGCAACCTGGCCAAGGGCATGCTCCGCGACCCGGCCGAGATCAGCGTGGCCGGCGCCGCGAATGCGCCCGCGATCGAACAGCGCATCGTCGACGCCGATCCCGCGCGCAAGGCCCCGCTGCTGGCCGCCCTGCTGCTCGAGCATCGCCCGGAATCCTGCGTGGTGTTCTGCAACATGCGCCGCGACGTCGACGAGGTGGCGGGCTCGCTCTCGCATTACGGGTTCGATGCACTGGCGCTGCATGGCGACATGGAGCAGCGCGACCGTGCCGAAACCCTGCTGCGCTTCGCCAACCGGAGTTGCAACGTGCTGGTGGCCAGCGACGTCGCCGCGCGCGGCCTCGACATCGATGACCTGGCCGCGGTGGTGAACTACGACGTGCCGTCGGACCCGGACACCTATATGCACCGCATCGGGCGCACCGGCCGCGCGGGTCGCACCGGCCTGGCACTGACGCTGTGTACCCCGGACGAACTGCGGCGCATGGAGGCCATCGAGGACCACCAGTTCCGCACCCTGCCCCGCGAGCGCGGGCAGCCGGTCGAAGGACGGCCGAAGGGCGTGCCGCGCGCGGCCATGGCCACCCTGCGCATCGACGCCGGCAAGGGCGACAAGCTGCGGCCGGGCGACATCCTGGGCGCATTGACCGGCGAGGCGGGGCTGTCGGCCAAGGCCATCGGCAAGATCGACGTCCAGGCCACGCGGTCCTACGTGGCGATCGCCCGCGCGCAAGCGCCGCAGGCGCTGGCGCGGCTGCGCGAAGGGAAGATCAAGGGCCGCAGGTTCCGCGTGGCCGCGCTCTAGCGCCGCAGTCGCGCCGCCAGGGCACGGGCGAAGGCGGCGCCCGCCGTGGGATCGACCCCGAGGTAGAAATCGGGCTCGATCAGCTCGGCCTCCATCAGCAGCCAGCGGCCTTCCGCATCGCGCACCACGTCGATCCGCGCGTACAGCAGGTCCTCGTCGATCGCGGCCAGCACCTGTTCCGCCAGCGCGAGCGCGCCCGCCGGCGGAGCCTCGAGCAGGCGATACATTCCGCCGAAGGTCTCCTGCACCCGGAAGTCGCCGGCGACCGGGCGCTTGTTCACCACGTGCGAAAGCTCGCCGCCAAAGAACAGCAGCGAGGTCTCGCCCTCGGCCAGGATCGTCGGCAGGAAGGGCTGGACGAGCATTTCGCGGTCGTTCGCCGGGTTCGTCGGCGCCTGTGCCTCCAGCACTGCGTCGATCCCGTCGCGGCCGAAGCGCCAGGTCTTCCACGCGCCCCCAGAAACGGCGGGCTTGGCGATGAGCTCATCGGCGCCGGTGCGGGCGAACGCCTCTTCGAGCAAGCCGCGGCTCAGGCGCTGCGTCCAGGCGGTATATGGAATCGCGATGCCCTTGGCCGCCAGGCGCTGCAGATAGCGCTTGTCCGAGTTCCACGCCAGCACGGCGGGCGGGTTGGACACGGGCAGGCCGGCACCGGCCCAGCCGCGGCACGCTTGCAGCCAGCGCGTGTGGTCCAGATGGTAGTTCCAGGCCAGCAAGGGCAGGACCTGTTCGAATCCAACGAGCCCTGACGGCTCGTCCGCATGCAGCGTCCAGGGCGAGGCGACCACCTCGATGCCTTCCGTGGCCAGTGCCGACTGCAGGCGTGCAAGCACCGGTGGCCAGACCTCGGCGTGGTCGCCGCTGGCGGGATCGGGCGTCAGGATCGCGACCCGGGTCGCTGCCGCGCTCATGGCGCCCCCTGTGCTTCGAGGCCGAGGCGGGCATGGCGCCGCCCGTAGGCGAAATAGATCGCGGTCCCGATGGCGAGCCACACGGCGAACCGCACCCAGGTCAGCGTGGTCAGGTTGAGCATCAGGTAGAAGCAGAGCACCGCCGACACGATGGGCAGCACCGGCGAGAACGGCACGCGGTAGGCACGCGGCAGGTCGGGACGCGTGCGCCGCAGCACTACCACGGCGATGCTGACCAGCACGAAGGCCGACAGCGTACCGATATTGATCATCTCCTCGAGGATCTCGACCTGGGTGAAGCCGGCCAATAGCGCCACTGCGGCACCCGTGATGAGCTGCAGGCGCACAGGCGTCTTCCGCGTTTCCGAGGTGACGCTGAGCCAGCGCGGCAGCAGCCCGTCGCGGCTCATCGCCAGGAGCACGCGCGACAGGCCCATCAGCAGCACCATGATCACGGTGGTGAGGCCCGCCAGGATGCCGATGGAGATCACCTGTGCCGCCCAGCCGGCACCGACCGCCACGAAGGCGGTGGCGAGCGAGGGATTCTCCGCGGCCGCCAGCACCGTGTACGGGACCATGCCGGTCAGCGCGAGGGCCACGCCGATATAGAGCAGGGTCACCACCGCAAGCCCGCCGAAGATGCCCAGCGGCAGCGTGCGCTGGGGATCCTTGACCTCCTCCGCCGAGGTCGCGACCACGTCGAAGCCGATGAAGGCGAAGAACACGAGCGCCGCGCCCGACAGCACCCCGGCCACGCCGTAGCGCGCGGGATCCGCGCCGGTGAGCCAGGCGAACAGCGACTGCGACCAGAGGTCGGCGTTGCCGCCATCGGTCGGCACCGCGGGCGGCACGAAGGGCTGGAGGTTGGCGGCGTCGAAGTAGGTCAGGCCGACCACGATCACGAACACCACGATGCCCACCTTGATCAGGGTGAACACGTTGTTGACCCGTGCCGACATCTTGGTGCCGAGGATGAGCAGCGCGGTGAACACGCCGACGATGAACAGCGGCCCCCAATCGACGCCGAGACCGAGGACCTCGACCGTCGTCGGTATGTGCACGTCGAAGAGTTCAAAGACCATCGCCAGGTAGATGCCCCAGTACTTCGCGATCACCGCGCCCGCGGTGAGCAACTCCAGGATCAAGTCCCAGCCGATGATCCAGGCGATGAACTCGCCCAGCGTGGCGTAGGTATAGGTATAGGCGCTGCCCGCGACGGGGATGCTCGAGGCGAATTCGGCGTAGCACATGATGGCGAGCGCACAGGCCAGCGCCGCCAGCAGGAATGAAACCGTCACCGCGGGCCCCGCGAAGCTGCCTGCCGCACGCGCGCCGACCGAAAAGATGCCCGCGCCGACCGCCACCGCCACGCCGAGGATCATCAGGTCCCAGGCACTGAGCGTGCGCTTGAGCTGGCGACCCGGCTCGGCGGCGTCGGCGACGGTCTGCTCGATGGACTTGGTGCGGAACAGGCTGCGCAATGCGCGCGGTCGTGCGTCGGGGACTGGGCTCATTCGGTCGTGCTCGCATGCGGGGGGGTGCTCCGCATGCGGCCAGGCCAGTGGTGCGAAGCACGGGCCACACTACGCCGCTGCCGCAACCCCGGACAATGCCGAAAGGCCGGTGTCCATCGCAGTGGCGCGTCCGCAAGGGCGCGTCCGTCGCGGCAGGCGGACGCTGTCCGGGAGCTCAGCGCCCCGCGCGGGACGGGTCGTACTCGAACACCTCGCCGAGCGGCGTGCCGAGCGCATGCGCGATCCGGAATGCGAGGTCGAGCGAGGGGGCGTAGCGCTCCGCCTCCAGCGCGATGATCGTCTGGCGCGTGACCCCGCAGGCCTGCGCCAGCGCCTCCTGGGTCATCCCGGTCCGCTCCTGCCGCAGGCTGCGGATGTGGTTGGTGACGGCGGTACGCGCCACGCTCAGCGCCGGTCGAGCCAGTGACGCACCGCGCTGGCAGCATTGTCGACCAGACAGCCCACCATCAGGACCAGTACGAGCAGGTTGGCGACCATCGGCAGCGTGGCCCATTGCAGGCGATCCGCCGGCGAGATGCCCAGCAGAATCGCCAGCGCGACGATCATCGCGCTGATGGCATGCCGGGACCAGGCCGCCGCTTCGCGTTCGATCTCGCGGTCACGTTCGTCCTCCTGCACGCGATCCTTCCAGCGCCTGGCAAAGGCCGTCGACAGGATGTGCCAGGCGACCAGCAGGAGCACCAGGTTGCGACCCACTTCGCGTGCCTCCGGGCTCATGGAAAGATCGGGCACCTGGAACACGTGCATGCGGGCCATGAAATAGACCACGCCGACAGCCATGAAGACGGTGCCGATCCAGGCGTTCCACTCCGCCGGCGAGATCCGCAGCTCGGTTTCGGTGACCGACAGCCGCCAGACGCCGTACAGCGCGCTCCAGGCCGAAAGCACGAGGATGGCGAATCCGATCCCGCCGACGTCGAGTCCGGACACCGATTCGACTCCGGCCAGCAGCAGCCAGAGACCAAGCCCGGCGACGGCGAGCAGCACGGGAACCGCTATGTGACGGCCGATCATGTGGACTCCGGGGCAGGAATGTAAAAACGAACGTACGTCCGCCCCGGAGGCATGTCAAACGGTTTTTACATCAGGCCATGGGCCCGCCCGCGTCGATCTTCAGCCTATGCGGAAAATAGGCTGGCGACGGCGGTCATGGCGCGGGGCCGGGAGATAACGGCTGCGGGTATAGCTGGGCGGCCGGCGCTGGCCGCGGCGCGCGTCGCCGGCCCTCGCGTGGGCCTGGGCCTGCGCCTGCGCTCCGCTGGTACATGCAGGGGTCGCATGCGGGAAGCCGGCCTGGATGCGGGTGGGACTGGTGGCCCCAGGTGTCCGGCGACGCGGCGGCGTGACCCTGGACGTGTGGACGGGGAACAGAGACAGGATGGTGTTTTTCAGATGCCTGGTAATTTTTATCCTCCGGATTTTTCTTTGATTACAACAAGTTACCGCGGTTACTGTAGCAGATCCGGGAAATTATGAATAGGGCAGAAAGGCGCACGCCCAGCGGCCGTCGAAGTGACACAGGTCATGGCGCAAAGGCCGCCGGCAGCGGACAATCGCCGCCAGTCCCCTCTCCGGCTCAAGGCCATGAAGCGCTTCGCCCTCCTCCTCGTCGTGGCCATATGCGCGCCCGGCATCGCCTTCGCCCAGCACGCCCATGGGGCGCATGACGGGCACGCAATGCATGGTTCGCACCATCCCGCCGCCGCTGCGGGCGAGACCGGCGCCTGGACGCCCGATGCACCACTGATCGACGGGATGGCCCGGGTGAGCGCTGCGGTCGCGTCTCTGGCGCACATGGAAATGGGTCACATGGCGGGGGCCCAGGTGCTATCCGTCGCGGACACCATCGACGCCGCCGTCGAGGACATGTTCGCCAACTGCAAGCTGGCGCCCGAACCGGACGCCGCGCTGCACGGCATCCTCGCGCGGCTCATGGCCGCATCGAAGGCATTGCGCGACGCCCCCGCGGATCCGGCGCCGGCCGCAGTGATGCGGGCCGCATTGGCGGAGTACGCGCGCCTCTTCGACGACCCCAGGGCCGCCGCGCGGCGCTGAGCCCCCACGACTGCCGTGGGCCGCAGCGCCGCCGCGGTCGTGCCTACCTCGGTGCCCGGTACACCGCGGCGCTGATGCAGGAAAACACGCTCACCACGAACCAGCCGAAGGGAAACAGCGTCAGCGTGAGCAGCCATGTCACCGCTCCGGCGATGCAGCCGGCAGCGAACCAGAGGACAGCCGACATCACGCGCCCCTGCACCAGCTGGCCGAGGCCGGGAATGAAGAGGCTGCAGATGGCGGCAATCACGTTGCCGGCGGAGCCCTGACCGTTGCCCATCGATGCTGTCCTGCGCTGAAGGTGGATGCCCCCGATTATGACGACTGCACGCGGCACGGGCGATGAAGCCGCGTGCCGCGTTGGCGGTCAGACCATCGGCAGCCTGAGGCCCTGTTCGCGGGCACACTCGCGGGCGATGTCGTAGCCGGCATCGGCATGGCGCATGACGCCCGTGGCCGGGTCGTTCCAGAGCACCCGTGCGATGCGCCGGTCGGCCGCCTCGCTGCCATCGCAGACGATCACCACGCCGCTGTGCTGGCTGTAGCCCATGCCGACGCCGCCGCCGTGGTGCAGCGACCCCCAGGTCGCCCCGCCGGCGACATTGAGCATGGCGTTGAGCAGCGGCCAGTCGCTGACCGCGTCGCTACCGTCCTTCATGGCTTCGGTCTCGCGATTCGGCGAGGCCACCGAGCCGCTGTCGAGATGGTCGCGGCCGATCACGACCGGCGCCTTCAGTTCGCCGTTGCGGACCATCTCGTTGAAGGCCAGGCCAAGGCGGTGGCGCTGGCCCAGCCCGACCCAGCAGATGCGCGCCGGCAGGCCTTGGAAGCTGATGCGCTCGCGCGCCATGTCGAGCCAGTTGTGCAGGTGCGGGTCGTCCGGGATCAGCTCCTTCACCCTGGCATCGGTGCGGTGGATGTCCTCGGGATCGCCGGATAGTGCGACCCAGCGGAACGGGCCGATGCCGCGGCAGAACAGCGGCCGTACATAGGCAGGCACGAAGCCCGGGAAGTCGAAGGCGTTCGCGCAGCCCTCGTCCTTCGCCATCTGGCGGATATTGTTGCCGTAGTCGACGGTCGGGATGCCCTGCGCATGGAAGGCCAGCATGGCCTCCACGTGCACGCGCATCGAACGCTTCGCCGCCTCGCGGACGCGCGCCGGATCCGACGCCTGCGCGGCCAGCCATTCCTCGACCGTCCAGCCTGCCGGCAGGTAGCCGTGCACCGGGTCATGGGCGCTGGTCTGGTCGGTGACGCAGTCGGGGCGTACGCCACGCCGCACCATCTCCGGCAGGATCTCCGCGGCATTGCCCAGGAGTGCGATCGACTTCGCCTCGCCCGCCGCGGTGTAACGTGCGATCCGCTCGAGCGCATCGTCCAGGCCCGTGGCCTGCTCGTCCACGTAGCGCGTGCGCAGGCGGAAGTCGATGCTCGCCTGGCGGCACTCGATCGTCAGCGAACAGGCCCCCGCCAGCGAAGCCGCCAGCGGCTGCGCGCCCCCCATGCCGCCCAGGCCGGCGGTCAGGATCCAGCGTCCCTCTAGGCTTCCGCCGTAGTGCTGGCGCCCCATTTCCACGAAGGTCTCGTAGGTGCCCTGGACGATGCCCTGGCTTCCGATATAGATCCAGGAGCCTGCCGTCATCTGGCCGTACATCATCAGGCCCTTGCGGTCGAGCTCGTCGAAGTGCTCCCAGTTGGCCCAGGCTGGAACCAGGTTCGAGTTGGCGATGAGCACGCGCGGGGCATCGGCGTGGGTCGGGAAGATGCCGACCGGCTTGCCCGACTGCACCAGCAGCGTTTCGTCGTCGCCCAGCGTGCGCAGCGACGCGAGGATGGCGTCGTAGCTTTCCCAGTCGCGCGCGGCGCGTCCGATGCCGCCATAGACCACCAGGTCGCCCGGCCGTTCGGCCACGTCCGGGTCGAGGTTGTTCTGCAGCATCCGGTACGGCGCTTCGGTGAGCCAGGAACGGCAGTTCAGTTCGCTGCCGCGCGGCGCGCGGATGCTGCGGGACGGGTCGTGGCGATTCGACATGGGCGACGGCACCGGAAGACAGGACGCCGGATTATCGCATCGGCCGACAAGAAGACGCCCGGCACATGGCCGGGCGCCGTGGGGCCAACGCTGGGCCACCGAAACGTGGACGCCGGGCGGGCCCGGCGTCCTGAGGGCGGATGCCTCAGCGGATCGCGGGGTCCAGCTTGCGCAGCGCGTCGCGCAGGTCCGCGGAGCCGCTGCGCTCGATCTCCTCACGCGTGTAGACGCGGCCCCCGGCCGCGACACAGTCCTTCTGTTCGCTGCGCGAGCGGGCATTGCGTGAAGCGGTGATGCGGGACCCGGTCTGCTCGATACAGACGCGGTCGTCCGCCTTCCGCGCGTCCTTGGCCCGGCTGCGGTCCGCCTCCTCGGGCTCGTCCTGCGCATGCACGGCGACAGGCGCCGCGGCGAAGGCCAGCGCGGCCAGGGCCGCGGTGATGAAGACATGCTTCATGGGTCACCTCTCGTGGTGCTGGGGGAGCAGCCACCCACGATACGCCGCGCGTGGCAAACCGCGCGTGGCGGACACCCGGCTGTTTACCGGGTCCTCAGCTTGTAGGCAGTCGCGCCACCTCGACCGGCGGCAGCAGGCGCGCCAGGTAACGACGCTCGGCGAAGTAGCGGATCTTCCGGCATCGCACCGGGTGCGCCAGCCCTTCGCAGAACAGGATCTGCTGCCGCGGGTCCATCGCCTTCAATTCCTGCGGCAGCATCAGCGCACGTCGCTCCTCGCTCTCGCTGCGGCTGAGTTCGCGGCGGGTGCGGCCACGGGTAAGGCTGCGCCGGCGCAGCGAGGTGAAGCCCAGCATCTCGGAGTAATCGTTGGCGTCCTGCTGCTCGCGCGGCGCGAACACCACCTGCATCGCATGGTTGGTGGCCAGCGCGCGGGCAATGTCCTTGCCATACACCGCATCGAGCTGGGCCATGCTCTGGATCACCGGCAGCAGGCGCAGGTTGTAGCCGGCCATGTAGGCCATGGCGGTGGCGATGATGTCGATGCGGCCCAGCGCCGTGAACTCGTCCATCAACAGCAGGCACTGCTGGCGCAACGACGGGTCCGCCTGCGGCAGCACGCGCGTGTTGAGGTTGATCAACTGGCTGAAGAAAAGGTTGAGCAGGGGGCGCGCTTCGGCCAGACGGTGTGGCGCCACGCCGACATAGACCGTCATCGGCCGCCTCCGCAGGTCGTCGAGCAGGAAGTCGTTGCCGCTGGTGGCGGCATCCAGCACCGGATCGATCCACGGGTTCAGTGGTTCCCGGAAGCTGCCAAGGATGGAGGCGAAGGTTTCCTCGGCCTGCGAGAGCAGGTTGCCGAAGGCGCGCCGGGCGTGCTCGCCCAGGAATGTCCGCGATGCCAGGTCCTGCACGTGCTGGCGCGCGGGCGCGCCTTCCGCCGACGAAAGCCGGAACATGCGGCCCAGCGTCGGGAACAGGTGCAGCGCCTCCGGGATGCCCTCGCGCCGCTGCACTTCGTAATGGTCGAACAGGTACAGCGCAAACGCCAGGAAGGCATTACGCGCCTGGCTGGTCCAGAACTTCTGTTCGGCGCCCGCGTCCGGGTACAGCAGGTTGGCGATGCCCTGGAGATCGGAGACCCGCTGCAGCGCGTCGGTCGACACGTACGAAAGCGGGTTCCACCGATGCGTGCGCCGGTCCTCGGCAAACGGGTTGAACAGGTAGACCGCCTGGCCCTGTGCACGGCGCCAGCCGCTGGTCAGCGCGTGGTTCTCCTGCTTGATGTCGAGCACCACCACCGAGCCCAGGTAGTCGAGGAGGTTTGGAACGACGATGCCGACGCCCTTGCCCGAGCGCGTGGGGGCCGCCAGCAATACCGACTGCTGGCCATCGAAGCGCAGCAGTCGGCCGAAGCGCCGCCCTACCACGATGCCGTGAGCGGACCGGGTGAACAGCCCGCGGCGCGCCAGCTCCAGCACGTTCGCGAAGCGTGCGCGACCGTGCAGTGACCGCCGCATTGGCCGCAGCAGCAGGTATGCCGGCACGGAGGCCGCGAGCAAGGGCAGGCCCAGGCCGAGTCCGCCGGCCAGGCGGATACGCCACGCGTGCGGCGCGATGTCCGGGTGTCCGAGTGCGCGCACGTAGTCGATATACGTGGTCAAGTCCGCCGCCACTCCACCGATGCCGAGGAAACGGAGCGCAAGCACGCCCGAAAACCACAGCCCTGCCGCGAACGCGGCGCACAGGCACGCGAGTGCCAGCGTCTTCCTGATCGTGTCCATGTCACCTTCCGTGGTGTGCCGGTACCCGGCGCCTGCGAGCTTAGCGTAAGCTCGCCCGCGGGTTCCGATCGAGGAGCGGACGATGCTCTGGCCCGGCTTCCGCGACGACGGTGCACTGATCCTGCCACTGGATGGCGCGCACTTCCTACCCGCCGGCAGCCCGATCCGGTTGCGCCTGGACGGGCATGTACTCGAACGCAAGCACGAGCTGCACGCCACGCTGCTGGGCCGCGATGCAGGCTGCAGCCTGCGCGGACAACTGGGGGAGGCGCGCATGCGCGCCATGTTCGAGACCTTCGACTGGCAGTTGCAGGGCACGGCGCGCTACGCCCTGGTCCACAAGGCGAAGCCGCAGTGGGAAGGACCGCTGGAGGCGTGGTCGCTGATCGAGCACCTCCATGCGCCCGCATTCGCCCAGTTCCGCCACGCGCTTGCCGAGGCGAGCGGCCTTCCGATCGACAGCGGCGTGCCGCACGTCACGCTGTACGTCGCCGGCGACCCCTATGGGATCGGGCTCCCGGACGTGGGCACCTATCGCGTCTGCCACGTGCGCGACGTGTCCGCATCCGAGATCACGACGGCACGCCCGCACGGCGGCACCTGACGATCCTGAGCCCCCGGCGCGCGAGCCCGACCTCATTCCTGTTCTTCGGCCGCTTCCCGGCCCTGCTGGCGGATCAGCGCCTCTTCGCGTGCGTCATTGATGGCCGCGCGCACGCCGTCGATGTCGGGCACCGAGGCGTCATGCGCGAACTGCCCCGTCAGTTCGCTGTCCGGACGCAGCTCGCCGGCTTCGAACAGGGCCCACATCTCCTCGCCATACCAGGTCTCCAGCAGGTCGGGTGCCGATGCCCCAAGGCTTGCCGTCAGGTTGTTGACGTCGCGCAACAGCATCTGGCGCGCGGCGTTGTTGCCCGCCGCGCTGACCACCTGGGGGAAGTCGATCACCACCGGACCATCGGGCGCCACCAGCACGTTGTATTCCGACAGGTCGCCATGGATCAGACCGGCGCAGAGCATGCGGACCACCTGGCGGACGAGCACGCGGTGGAAGCTGCGCGCCTCATCGGCCGAAACCTCGACCTCCGCCAGCCGTGGCGCGGAGTGGCCATCGGCATCGACCACCAGCTCCATCACCAGCACGCCGTGGAAGTAGCCGTGCGGCTCGGGCACGCGCACGCCGGCGTCGCGCAGCTGGTACAGCGCCTCCACTTCGGTGTTCTTCCATTCGGCTTCCTGCTGCCTGCGGCCATAGCGCGTGGCCTTGCCGATCGCGCGGGCCTCGCGGCTCCCGCGCACCTTGCGGCCTTCCTGGTACTGCACGCGCTGCTGGAAGCTGCGCTGCGCCATGTCCTTGTAGACCTTGGCGCAGCGGATCCCGCCACCGGCGCGCACGACATAGACCGCGGCCTCCTTGCCGCTCTTGAGCGGACGCAGGACTTCATCGATCACGCCGTCGTCGATCAACGGCTGCAGGCCGCCGGGGGTCTTCATGGGAATCGGGGCCTGACCGGCTGCAAGGGCCGGCAGTCAAGCACGGGGCGGTGTCCGACGCCAGCCCCGTGCGGGTCAGGTCACCTTCTTGTAGATCGTTACACCCAGCACGAACAGGATCGCGGCGATGATGAGTGCGGCGAAGAAGAGGAACTTGGCGATGCCCATTGCTGCACCCGCGGCCCCGGTGAACCCCAGCGCGCCCGCGATGAGGCCGATGACGGCGAAGATGATGGCCCACTTGATCATTGGTCGTCTCCATTGCCCGCGGTCGCGGTGGAGGGAACGCTATGCCGTGGCCGGTCGGATTTTCGTGAATGGCCGCCATGGGCAGGACGGCATGGGAAGGATATTCGCGGCAATGCGACTGCTGCTTCCCGGCGTTGCGCTGCTGCTGCTCAGTGGCTGCGCGATCCTCCGTGACTTCGGGCCATCGGTGCACGCGGAGGCCATGGGGCCGGGCGAGTACATCGCGATGAAGCGCGGCGACATCCTCACAGCCGACGAACTCAGCACGGCGACCCAGCAGACCCTGCGCGTGGTGGGACTGGACGAAGGCGCCTGCACGACGACCCCCTCGGCGGCGTGCATGCAGGCGCTCGCCGATGTCGAGGGGATTGCCGACGAGCGACGGTTGGCAGCGTTGGCCGAACTCTGGACCCAGCAGGCGATCGCGCTGACGCCCAGCGATGCCGAGCCGACCACCGACGCGCAACTCGGTGCCTGGCTCGAATCGGCACGCCACGCCTATGCCTACCTGTTCTTCAGCGGGCGTGCGCCCGGCGAACGCGCCTTCGAGGACCGCCAGACCCAGGTGCGCGATTACTACAACTACGCCGTGCAGCGCGCTGCCAGCGGCATGTTCGTGCGCTGGCAGCGTACGCGCGGACTCCCCGGCGCGGAAACCGGGGCGCCGGCGCAGACGATCGTGGACCCGTCGGGTCCCGGTTCGGAATTCGACCAGGCGCCCCCGCCCACCCTGCGGCTCGCGGGCTGGACGGTCCACACCGACATGTCGGGCATCCGCATGCCCGATGGCGTAGCCCTGCCGCGTGAGCTCGTGCCGGCATCGGCGCTCAGCTTCGCGGGCCTGCGAAGCGTGTACCGCCGCGATGGATTCGGCGCCGAGGTCGTGGCGGTGATGGGCGACGATCCCGTGACCGGGACCACCCCTGCCGGCCGCCACGCGGACCGACCGGGCGGCGAAGACGGGCCGCGGCGGACGCGGACGCGCCCACGCGCCTTCAGCGAGATGCCCTCGCCCGCGCTCACGCTGCTGATCCGCTTCCCGGGCGATGACGCCGACGCCGTGCTGGCGACGCGGGAACTCACGATCAGCGCGCACGATCCGTACCGCGAGGACGCGATCGAACTCCGCGGCCTGCGCGTACCGCTGGCGGCGAACTACACCGCGGGCTATGGCCTCTGGCTGGCGCGATCGGGCTTCGCAAGACAGTCGCTGCAGACGCTGTTCGGCCGCGAGAGCGGAATCACCCGGCCACATCTCTACATGATGCAGCCCTACGACCCGGACCGGCGGATCTTGCTCATGATCCACGGCCTGGCCAGCAGCCCGGAGGCCTGGGTCAACGTCGCCAACGAGATCATGGGCGACGAATTGCTGCGCAACGAATTCCAGATCTGGCAGGTGTATTACCCCACCAACATGCCGCTGGTGCTGAACCATGCGGCGATCCGCCGCATCGTGGGCGACGCCCGCCAGCACTTCGATCCCGCACGGACGGCCCGCGCATCGCGCGAGACGGTACTGGTTGGACACAGCATGGGCGGCGTGCTGGCGCGGCTGATGGTGTCGTCCGCGGACGACCAGTTGTGGGACTGGGCACGCACCAGTTACGGACTCGACGACGGCCGGATCGAGCGCGCCGGTCCGCGGCTCGAGCGCATGCTGCGCTTCGAACCGTTCCCGGGCGTGGACCGGGTGATCTTCATCGCCGCCCCGCACCGGGGAACGGCGGCGGCCGGGACACGGCTCGGTCGTTTCATCGGCAGGCTGGTGCGGCTCCCGCTCACGGTACTGGAGGAAATCGCCGAACTCGCCGATGGTGACGACCAGCCGATGCCCGGCGAATTCGCGGTGCCCAACAGCATCGACAACCTGGGCGCCGACGATCCTTTCGTGCAGGCCGCGGCCGATCTGCCGATCTCGCCGGCCGTGCGCTACCACAGCATCATCGCCCGTGCCGACGCGGGCGTGCCGCTCGAGGCGTCGGACGACGGCCTCGTGCCCTATCGCAGCGCCCACCTGCCGGGTTCCCGGTCGGAGAAGGTGATCACCTCGGGCCACAGCGTGCAGGAGACCGCCGCGGCGATCCTCGAGATCCGGCGCATCCTGCACCGCGACCTCAACGAGCGGAGGGGCACGCCATGACATCGCCGACCGGGCCGCAAGCCCCTCTCGATTTGCCCCCCTTGCCCCGGAGCTTCTACGAGCGCCATCCGGTAGACGTGGCACCCGACCTCCTGAACAAGCTGCTGGTGCGCGAGGACGGGCGGGTCGGGCGTATCGTCGAAGTGGAGGCCTATGCCGGCGGCGACGACCCGGCCGCGCATTCCTATCGCGGACAGACCGCGCGGAACGCCACGATGTTCGGCCCCGCCGGGCATCTGTATGTCTATTTCACCTACGGCATGCACTGGTGCGGCAATGCCGTGTGCGGGCCGCCCGGCGAAGGCTGGGGTGTTCTGCTGCGCGCGATGGAACCTGTCCGGGGCCTGGACGCCATGCGCGAAGCACGCGGGATGCCGCTGAAGAGGGATCGCGAGATTGCCTCCGGGCCCGGCCGCCTCGGGCAGGCGATGGGCCTGACTCGCGACCTCGACGGCGCGGATCTGGTCCAGCCCGACCGCGGCATCTGGATCGCCTGCGACGGCACGCCGCCTCCCGACTCACCCGCCGTCGGCCCGCGCGTGGGTATCCGCCATGCGATCGAACTGCCGTGGCGCTGGCATGTCGCGGGGCATGGGCACGTGTCCCGGACCCGCGCCGGCGTGCCGCCGGTCCGGAAAAAGCGGAGTCCCCGAGACATCTCGGGCAGATAGTCCGGACCGCGGGGCGTGGGGATGACGGCCGATCCCCGCGACCTGCGCGCCATCGGGACCGGACTGCCGATGCTCGTGGCAGGTGCCCCCGCCGTGACCACCGTGATACGGCGCAGGCGGGAATCGGCGTCGGGCCACGGAGGCCGGAAACGGAAAACCCCTGACAGGTCAGGGGTTCCTGGGATCCTTCGGACATCACGCCTGCCGGCGTGGTGGGCGGTACAGGGTTCGAACCTGTGACCCCTACCATGTCAAGGTAGTGCTCTACCGCTGAGCTAACCGCCCCGAAGGGACGCGAATTCTAGCCGGTGCCCGGCCAGCCGGCAAGCCTAACGCACGACCAGCATCGCTTCCTTTAGGGCCTGGATGCGGTCGCGCACCGCGGCGGCCTCCTCGAACTCCAGGTCGCGGGCGTGCTGGTACATCTGCTGCTCCAGCTCCCGCAGCGTGGCCGCCGCCCGCGCCGGGTCCATGCGCGCGTAGTCCTCGCCGCGTTCGGCCACCTTGCGCGCGCCCCGGCCACGCCCGGCCTTCGCTTCCGCGGCGTCGCTGCGCGCACCCTCCATGATGTCCATGATCGGCCGCGCCACCGAGCGCGGGGTGATCCCGTGCTCGAGGTTGTATTCGATCTGCTTCTGGCGGCGCCGGTCGGTCTCCTCCAGCGCGCGCTTCATCGAATCGGTGACCTTGTCGGCATACAGGATGGCCTTGCCGCGCAGGTTGCGCGCGGCGCGGCCGATGGTCTGGATCAGCGAGCCGCTCGAGCGCAGGAAGCCTTCCTTGTCGGCGTCGAGGATCGCCACCAGCGACACCTCGGGCATGTCCAGGCCCTCGCGCAGCAGGTTGATGCCGACCAGCACGTCGAACTTGCCCAGGCGCAGGTCGCGGATGATCTCCACGCGCTCCACGGTGTCGATGTCGGAATGCAGGTAGCGCACGCGGATGTCGTGCTCGCCGAGGTACTCGGTCAGGTTCTCGGCCATGCGCTTGGTCAGCGTGGTGATCAGCACGCGGTCGCCCATCGCGACGCGCAGGTTGATCTCGCCAAGCACATCATCGACCTGGGTCGCGACCGGGCGGATCTCCACTTCCGGATCGATCAGGCCGGTCGGACGGACCACCAGCTCGACCACCTCGTCGCCGGAATGGTCGAGTTCGTACTTGCCGGGCGTTGCCGACACGAAGATCCTGCGCGGCGCACGCTCCTCCCACTCCTCGAACCGGAGCGGCCGGTTGTCCAGCGCCGACGGCAGGCGGAAGCCGAACTCCACCAGGGTTTCCTTGCGCGCACGGTCCCCGCGGTACATGCCGCCGATCTGGGGCACGGTCACGTGGGACTCGTCCACCACCAGCAGCGCATCGGGCGGCAGGTAATCGAACAGGGTCGGCGGCGGCGCCCCGGGCGGACGGCGCGTCATGTGCCGGGAATAGTTCTCGATACCGTTGCAGAAGCCGACCTCGGCCATCATCTCGATGTCGAACTGGGTGCGCTGCTGCAGCCGCTGGGCCTCGACCAGCTTGTTGTTGGCATACAGGTATTCCAGCCGGTCCTTGAGCTCGATCTTGATGGTCTCAATGGCATTCAGGACGCTCTCGCGGGTGCTGGCGTAATGCGTCTTCGGGTACACGGTGAAGCGCGGCACCTTGCGCTGGACCTCGCCGGTGAGCGGGTCGAACAGCGCCAGGTTCTCCACCTCGCCATCGAACAGCTCGATGCGCAGGGCTTCGGCCTCGGACTCCGCCGGATGCACGTCGATCACCTCGCCCCGCACGCGGTACGTACCGCGACGCAACTCGGTGTCGTTGCGGGTGTACTGCAGCTCGGTCAGGTGGCGGATCAGCTGCCGCTGCTCGATCGGCTCGCCCCGCGCGAGGATAAGGCGCAACTTCAGGTAGTCGTCGGGGTCGCCAAGGCCGTAGATGGCCGAGACGGTGGCCACGATCAGCGCATCGCGGCGCGACAGCAGGGCCTTGGTCGCCGAAAGCCGCATCTGCTCGATGTGCTCGTTCATCGAACTGTCCTTCTCGATGAAGGTGTCCGACGACGGCACGTAGGCCTCTGGCTGGTAGTAGTCGTAGTAGCTGACGAAGTACTCGACCGCGTTGTGCGGGAAGAAGGACTTGAACTCGCCGTACAGCTGCGCCGCAAGCGTCTTGTTCGGCGCCATGACGATGGTCGGCTTCTGCACCGCCTGCACGACGTTGGCGATGGTGTAGGTCTTGCCGGAGCCGGTCACGCCGAGCAGGGTCTGGTTGGCGAGGCCCGCCTGGAAGCCATCGACCAGGCGCTCGATCGCCTGCGGCTGGTCGCCGGCGGGCTGGTAGGGGGAGACTAGCTGGAAGCGCGAGGAGCCCGGATTGTTCATCGGGACATTGTAGGGACGGGGATGCCAACGGCTGGCGAACGCCGGTCAGGGGATGCGTGCAGGCCCCCGCGCCCTGGCAGGGCAGGGGCGGTTTCAGGCCGATGCCGTCGCGAGTCTTGACCACGGCCGCACAGGCACTAGAATGTGCGTCCCCGCCCGAATAGCTCAGCCGGTTAGAGCACTTGACTGTTAATCAGGGGGTCGTTGGTTCGAGTCCAACTTCGGGCGCCAAGAAATTCAAGGGCTTGTGGAGAAATCCACAGGCCCTTTTTCTTGGCCACGTAACAGGCCACGTAACAACTGGCGCATATAGCGCGCCGCTCTACCCAGCCCTGGCGACCTCGGCGCGAAGCCTCGCCGCATGCCGGCGCGCCCACTCTTCCACGCCTGCCCTGCCAGCCTCGAGGCTGGAACACGCGCGGGTGACGAGGGGCTCGGTGATCGGCCAATGGCACTCCAGCCTGGCCATCCAGCTGCCGTCCAGACGCTCGAGCAGCACGGCCACCTGCTTCCGGCGGTAGACCAGGGCGGTCTCCTGCGTGTCGTACTGGTGGCGCTTCGCCCACTGGAAGCCATCGGGGAGCATGGCGCGGATCGTACCGCCGCCACGCTCACCGGCTGAGACGACCGCCCGGCGTATGCTCGGCCTCCCGCCTGCCCGCTGCCCACCATGTGCTACTCCGCCCAGATCGAGGCCGACTACCGGCGCTACGTGCGCGAGTTCGGCGCCACCGTCTCCCTCGAGGACTTCACGGCCCAGGCCATGGCCGACCCCGGCAAGGGCAAGCGCCCGAAGTGGCCGAAGGGCATGCGCGACGCCGCGGCAGCCGATCCGGCGCCGGCGGCGGCGCAACTGCGCGACGCGGTCAGGTTCTGGGTTGCTCAAGACGTGGCGGAAGCCGAGCGCGAGCTGGGCAGGCAGCGCCGGCGCGTGGACGCGGGCCAAGCCGCGATGGCCGAGAAGCCCACGAAGAAGGCCGCCGATGACGTGCGCATCGGCACCGGCAAAGTGGCGCAGCTCGAGGCCCGGCTGGTGGACCTGCGGCGAAAGGAGCCGAAGCCGCGCGACGGCCGGATCTACCCGGGCTACTACGCGCCCGTGATGGTGTGGCAGGACGGGGGGCCGGTGGTGCTGCCGATGCGCTACCAGTGCCGGCCGGCCGGCAAGCCGGAGTTCTACGACCGCAAGTTCCCTGGCACCTACAACGCCCGCCGGGACAACCTCGAGGGCTTCTGGCGCGGCCTGTTCGGCAAGACCCATGGGGTGGTGCTGGCGCGCGCCTTCTACGAGCACGTGGAGCGCGAGGGCCGGGACACCGTGCTCGAGTTCCGGCCGCAGGACGGCAGCGAGATGCTGGTCGCCTGCCTCTGGTCCAGCTGGATCGGCAAGGACGGCGAGGAGCTGCTGTCCTTCGCGGCCATCACCGACGAGCCGCCGCCGGAGGTCGCCGCCGCCGGGCACGATCGCTGCATCATCCCCATCCGGGCCGAGAACCTCGAAGCCTGGCTCAATCCGGTCGCAGACCCGAAGGCGCTCTACGCGATCCTCGACGACCGCGAGCGCCCCTACTACGAACACCGCGAGGCAGCGTGATGCGCGACGAGATGCGAAATGCCCTGCAGGGCTTCCGGGCCGGGTTCAGGCACGCGAACTGGTACGGGAAGACGCGGCGCCAGTTCTGGGCCTGGTTCGGAGAGCAGGAGGCCGCGCTGCTGGCCCGGGCCGCAGACGAAGCCGAGCGCGCCGAGCTCGAGGCCGAGCTGCTCGAATCCAGGGCGATGGCGGACGACTACGGATATGCGGCGCCGCCGGAGCTCGACGACGTGCCGATCGATGCGCCCGCAGCACTGGTCGACCTGGCCGAACTTGAGGCGCGAGTCGCAGCCTTGCGCAGCCACATGCCCGAGATCCTGGCCATGGACGAGGCCGACCAGATGGAGGCCTTCGCCGGCGTTGCCGACCAGATCCTCGAGGACGCCGGCGAGCACCGCGAGCTCATCTGGTCCGAGCTGCAATGCATCCTGCGGGACGCGGGCCTGATCCCCGGCGACGACGAGCCCTGCGACGCGAGCTGAGCCGCCAGCAGCGCCGCATCCCTGCGACGCCCGCCCGGGTGGATGACGGCCGCTCCGCATTGTGGGGCGCCGTGCCGGGCGTTGCTGGCGTGGGGTCAGGATGGACGGGCGGCGGGCTGCTGTCAGTCGGGGAATTCTGAACCCGGAGCCGGGGGAGCACGCAGCCGCACCTCCCGCTTTGCGTCACGACCCGCCTGGCTGAAGCCCCAGAGGAGCGCTGCCAGTTTCTCGAAGATCCGCCTCCATACCGGTCCGAGTTTCCGCTCGAACACGATGTGAAGCACGTAGGCCAGTCCTGAAATCAGCGCTACGATCGCGGAGTATGCCACCCACTTGTTCTGCTCGGTGGCAAACTGGTTCAAAAGCATGTAGCCGATATGCGCGTGTAGCAGATAGATCGGATACGTGAGGGCTCCCGCCAACTGCGACCCGGGAAGGCGCAAGCTCGCTACGCGAGGATGACTCAACGTCGCGAAGAACGTGAACATGGCCACCACGATTGCCCCGATCACGGCCCCAGAGTAGACCACCCCTTTTGCAGCCGACATGGCGTCAGCGCGCGTAACTGAGAACCAAAGGGCGAGGCCCATCGCCAAAGCCAGAGAGCTATACGCTGGGAGATCACGGCGAGTCCGGGTCAGCGCAAATAAGGCCCCAACGGCAAAGAACACGTAGACGCGCCCCGCGAGCGGGGCCCGGTCTAGGCCTACCACTGTGGCGAGCACCATGCCGAGAGGCCACAGCATTACCGCAAGGTCCATCCTGCTGCGCTGCCCCAGCACGAGCAGGGCGACGACGGCGGCGTAGAAGGTGATCTCGTAGGAGAGAGTCCAGTAAACGCCATCCACGTACTGGAAGCCGAAGACATGGGGGAAAAATGTCAGGTTCGCAATTACCTGCGGAAGCGTCACCCCCATCCGCTCGCCGCCCCAAAACTGCGCCGCGGTGGCCGTCAGGATCAGAGCAGGTACAAACGCCGGAACCAGCCGAACGGCCCTTCCGATGATGAACTGGGTGACGGTGCGCGATCGGGCCGAGAAGAAGATCACGTAACCGCTGATGAGGAAGAAGAACTCGACGCCGAGATAGCCGTATTTGGCCACCGAGGCGATCTGAGGCTCGATATCTATCGAAGCCACCTTCCCATTGGTGATGCCATTGAACAGGTAGTGGAACGCGACCACCGCAACGGCGGCGGCCAGCCGCCCGTAATCCAGAATTTCTAGCCGCTTCACGTCGCCATCCCCGGGGTTAGCCGGGCGATTGTAGTCCTACGAGGCTACCTACGCCTGCCACAGCCGCGAGACGGCTGCGAGCTCGTCGGCCTCCATAGCCCGGTTGTAGATCAGAAGCGACGTGAGGATGCCGCCGAACCCCCTCCAGCCGCCCGAGGTGAAGTTGCTGGGACCGCGCCCCCCCAGATAGAGCTGCGTGGGGGTGAAGGAATAGGCTCCAGTGGCCTCGGTGCCAACGCCATTGACGGCGCTCCGCATGATCTGGCCGGCATTGTCGTAGCTCAGGGCGGCCGTGGTATCGCGCGAGCCGATGATGACCGCGGTGGCCTGCTTTGCTGAGGTGTTCGCCCCCTGCGTAACCGCATTGGCAATGACCTGGGTGTTCGATGGGCTAACAGCCCGCCTGAGATGAAGCCCTCCGGACAGTGCCCCAGAGTTTAGAAGCGCAAAGTAGCCTGGGGCAGAAGTGACAGGGTTTGGCGTGCGCAGGGTGTCGATGAAGTGCCCAACGATTGTCCCCTTTCCAGAACCAAGCCGCGAGAACACGGCGTCCGAGATCCGGCAGCGGTCTTCCGCGCGCGTCGTCACACCGGATGGCATGAAGGAGGTGGCATGAGGTCCAGAGGCGGAGCCGCCGTTTGCAACCTCAAGCTGGAAGCGCGTGACGTTCCCAGTCACCGTGACGGTGACGCTGCTCGTTCCAGATCCCGGATTTACCAGCACGGCACCTTGACTGCGCCCGCTGATAGCGGGCGGTGTCGCACCGCTGATGTCGCCGCTCATGGCGGCAGAGCCTGTACCTTCCACGGTCAGCACGACATAGAGATTCGCAGCGGCGCTAGGAACGCTGACGGTCTGCGTCACCGGCGAGAGGGGATTGTTGAGGTGGTTTGTGCGCTCCGGCTCGATCAGCAGGCCAGAAAGACCGTACTCCGGGAAGTAGCTGATGCGCGGCACGTTGGAGCCCGCGACCCGCACCACTCCATTCTTGTCCAGGTACTCACCGGGCGTCGCGCGCTCGCAAACCACCGCGTCTCCAATTGGGAGGTCAATGTAGCTTTCACCGGAACGAACTCGGCAAGCGCCGAGGTTGAAGTCGATGAGTGCCGAATAGTCGGGCGAGCGGGTGACTCCGTAGATATTGCCCAGGCTTCGCGTCGCCTTGTTCTTGGATCGAAACAGGATGGTCATGAGTACCCCTCAGATGGCAACGGCGTTGGTACGGGACGAATAGAGGCGCTTGGTGTCCTCGCTGTCCGTCCCGATGTTGGTAGTCCATACGATGTCGAGAGCCATCGTGCCGTCGTCGAAATAGACCGGGCAGAAGCTGGCTTTGTAGATCCCGACGAGCTGTGTGGCGAATAGCGGCGATGTGCTGAACGTCCAGCTGTCCCCGTCGCTGCTGATCGCGAGATAGAGGTTCGATAGCGGGTCGCGGCGGTTGATAAGCATGACGAACTTGTCCCCGATCCACTTAACCTCGATGTGCCAGGCGTTCACGGTCGTGCCAGTCGCGCGGGTGGACACGACCTCCCACGGACCTTCAATCGTCGGCGCAGTGATATGGCGAATCTGACCCGGGGACGGGACGTACCAGGCGTGCCACTGATGGTCGAGCGGGGAGTAGAGGATCGCCGGACTCGTGACGCCCTCGACTGAATCCGGGACCTCCTCCCGGATGAACCGCTTGGGGGTCCAGTCGATTCCATTCCTGGTCGAACGGTAGACCCAAGCCGTGCCGCGAACCGTGCTGGTCGCGGGCGGGACCGTGTAGGTTTCGCGCCAGTAGCAAACCAGTTCGCCAGTAGGAAGGTTGTAAGCGAATCCACTGTCTGAGCAGTAGCCGTACGCTGGCGGGCCGCCCAGCGGCTGCTCCATGTACGGCAACAGGTCGAAGTTTTCCAGGTCGTCCGTGCCGTAGATGACGGGGTTTTCGTGCTGGTTGGAGGAGTACGGGTTGATCGCCATCATGTAGCGATACCCGCGAAACTGGCCGTAGAACTCGACCACATAGGGGTGGACCACGCCATCGTCCTTGAAATAGGGCGTGTCGATTGTCAGGCGTGGAGTTGGCGGCAGGGTGAAGCCGTGGATGATGCTGTCCGGCACGGTGTGCGAGTGCGGGAGAAGCGTCAGTGGACACGGCGCGACTTCCGGATGGCCGGAATTTCTGAGCGCCTCAAGGTAGGGCCTGGCGGACGCGTGGAAGTGATCGCGGGGAGTTCGCGTAGGCACCACTGGCGTGCGGCGTGCGACTTGGACACCAACCTCCGGGCGGATTCTGGCAACCACCTCGTCGCCCTCGACAAAGGTGGCGATGTCGTCGGGCGAGCCCATCACGCCCGCAAGCTCGGCTGGGATCGCGTCGAACTCTTCCTGAACAGAACCGGTCAGTCCGGGCAAATGGAGACCTCCCGCAGCATCAAGCTCGGCAACCACGTCGCCATCACGGTCAACAAACGCAGCGATTGGGGTGTCGTCAACAGATCGAAGTGCGGAGGTCCGCTCGTCTACGCGGGCGACTTCTTCGGCGACCAAATCGATGTCGTTCCCCAATGCGGCAACAGAGCCCTCCAGCCCCGACACCCGATCCGCCGACTTGACCCAGGTGCCCCCCAGCACCGCCCAGGTGCCATTGTTCGCAGGAGTCGGGTCGTTGTTCACCCAGACCGTGTAGCCCTCGGTGAAGCCGCTGGCCGACGGCAACGACGCACGGGTGGAATAGGATCGCGGCACGCCCGCCTGCGGCATTGGGAACTGCCTCGCCTCCCCCGTCGCGATGTCGACGCCGGCGACCGTGTCATAGGGGCCAGGCTGTCCGTGCGGCAGCCCGCCAAGGTCGATCCTCTCTTCCGCCATGTCAGCCCTCGTCCTTCATCCTGTTGTTCAAAGCACCGCCCCGGCATCCACCGGGCCCTCGTTCCGCACCGCCTCCAGCGCGGCGCGGATGCTCGCCGCACTTCGCACGGCCGGGCTCGGCGCCAGCACCTGCGTCTCCTCCCCCAGCACCAGCATCAGGCAGTCGCGCACCAGCGCGTCCACGCCGTGCAGGGCCAGCGCGTCCGAAGTCGCGGTGTGCGGGTGCGCGCTTTCGATCAGGCGGCCGGCGGCGTCGGCCACGGGCTCGCCCGTCTCATCCACCACGCGGCCGCGCGCGTGCAGCGCCAAGTCGCTCCCGGTCCGCGTGTTGGTGCAGCCGATGGCCACCAGCTCGCCAGTGTCGAGCTCCACCACCGTCTCGCCCGGCCTTGCCGGGACGTCTTCTCGTTTCGTGTAGGCCATCAGGTCATTCCGGAATCAGGTCGTAAGGGGGCGGGTTCGGCCCGCCGCCGCCACCGCCGCCACCGATGCCGCCGCCGCCGCCACCGGAGCCGCCGGCCGGCGGGAACGTCACCTTCAGCGAGGTCACGGCTACGCGGCCGTACACGTTGGCGGCGGCCACCGGGGTGTTGGCCACGCCCAGGGGCCGCGTGCCGCCCTCGAGGCGCGGGTCGTCGAAGTAGAGGAACACCGTGCGCGACGTGGACGGAGGGCCCGTCACGCTGGCGCTGCTGGCGCCATAGGCAATGGTGCGATCGCCGATGACCAGGTGACCGGCGCTCATGCTGATGGTGGCGGTGGAATCTCCAGTGGTCGGACTCACGGCCGAGTACGTCACCTCGGTGTCCATCCCCCACATGCTGGTCTGGTTGGTGATGGCGTTCGGCGGCAGTGCCAGCACGCCCTTGCGGTGCGTGTCCGGGACGGACACCGCCGCAGCTGCCCAGGCCGATGTGAGTTCGCCCATCCCCAGCGCCCGGGCCTCGATGTCGTAGCCCTCGGCCCGCTCGATCTCTCGAATCTGGATCGGCGCATCCGGGAGGAATCGACGGATGTGCCAGGCTTGGGTTCCGGTCTCGCGCCAGCGCACCTCGATCGCGGTCACGGGCGACTTCACAGGGCCATCGTCCGATAGATCGGGAAGTGCCCCGCACGGGGCCCAGGCACCCTCACGTTGATCACCGGGCGATGGATCCCGGCGTCGTCGGCCTCTGTGCCGCCGCCATCCACGACGACGGTCGGTGCGTCGGGCGGCTCGAGGTACGGCCGCCCGCTGATCTCGCTCACCAGGTTGTCCGGTGGATCGGCCCAGAACGGTGCGATGCGGGCATCCCACGCGACGCCGGTGATGTTGAAGTCCAGGTCCGACGTCGCCCGCATGTGCGTCACTAGGAGCAGCGGCTTGTCGACGCCGGTTTCCCCCAAGATGGCCACGTGCCCATGCTGGACGCCATCCGGGCCGGTGGTGGGTGGCATGGTCGCCAGGTAGAAGGTGCCCGTCCGCGAACTGTGCGGCGTGCAGTTGATCGTGTGCACCGCACCCCTCGTCCGGATCTGCATCCGGTAGGACTTCGCCGGGTCCGTTTCGATGTCGGCCTCGAGCTTGAGCGTGGCTGCTCCGGTGGGGCCTCCGGCCGTCAGGGCCGCCACTCGCCCGTAGCCGACGCCCCACTCCGGCACGTCATGCGCCACCGTGCACGGGCTGCCCTTCGTCAGCTTGAGCGCCGCGATGTCACTCATCCAGCTGTACCGGCCAGCCGAGAACTTGGCCTGGGCCACGTGCATGCGCCCCATGCGCCACGCCTGCTGCGGCATGATCGTCGCCTGCAGGTTCAGCTCTTCGAACACCATGGGCTCTGGCAGGCTCGACGCGTTCCCGCGTGCATCGACGCCGCGATAGCTGTAGCCGTCGTCGAGGACGATGATCTCGTCGTCCTGCCAGTTGGCCAGTGGGTTGCGGAACTTCACCCGGAGCGCGTGGGGAATCCGCACGAAGGTGCGCTGGAGCGTGAAGTCCTTCACTTCTGTAGGCGCGAACGGCGCCGGCGCCAGCGGCTCGGAATCGGGCAGGAACGTGACCCCGTAGCGGCCGTCGGTCATGGTGCGTTCGCCGCCCGAGATCCGGAGCAGCATGTCGATCACCTGGCCTACGGTGCTGGTCGTGTCGACGACCATCCGCGTCTCGAGCTCGTGCCGGTCGCAGAAGTCCACGAAGTCGAGAATCTGCGGCAGGTTTATGCGGGAGGCCGGCACCTTCCGCAGCGTGTCCGGGCAGGTGGTCAGCAGGTAGTGGTAGAGCCAGCCGGCGTTGAGCGTCCGCTGTCTGGACCAGGTCCCTGCCGTCTCGTTGTAGACGGGGTACTTCGGCCTCACCATCACCGAGAAGGTCTGCAGGGTGCCGTTGAGCTGGTTGTCCGCCCGGATCCGCATGGCGATCTTGAGCGTGCCGGTCCGGCTGGCGGGCACGTTGCGCACCGACAGCAGCGAATTCCAGATGCACATGTCGACCCAGGTGTCGGCCGGGTTCTTCGGCCCGTTGCTGCGCCGGCGGACCCTGACCTCGTACTGCCCCGCCGGTACGTCCCAGGCCAGCCCGAAGGCGAACGGGTCGTACCACATGAGGTTCTTGGTGAACATGCCGCGCGCTTCGTACGCGCCGTTGAGGTTCGAGAGCCGCGGGCTCGGCGGCTGCAGCCAGGTGCTCGAGCCGAGCGGCCGGTAGTGCACGTCCCACCACATGTCGATGGGATAGCGGCCCTGCCCCGTGTCCGGGATTCCGAAGTAGCCTTGGGGGCACAGGAAGTCGAGGCTGATCGTCTCGGTCCCCGGCGCCGTTGTGCGGATCAGCTCGTCGTCTTCCTCCATCGTGGCCCCGACGGCGGTTTGCGCGGCGTCGTTGCGGTAGAGGCTCGGGTTGGTGTTGACCTGATACTGCACGCTGTCGTAGGCCGACAGCAGCGTGTTGCCGATCGTGGCGGTGGCCATGTCGACGTCGTCGGCCTCGACGTTGTAGCCGAGGTCGAAGAGGCAGTACTGGTAGCTGTGGTCGCCGGTGGCCACCATGTACGGCATGGCCGCGTGCGGTGGGAAGTAGCGGGACTCGCCCAGGACATGCGGGATCGGGCCGCCTGGGTTGATCTGGTTGGAATTGCCGGTGAGCGCGTGCCAAGGCTTCTGGCCATCGTTCGATAGGGGCGACGGCGGCTTGACGAGCGCGTTCACGGCGACCGACGCGGCCATCATCGCCACGGTGCCCCACTGCGCCGTGGTTAGGCCCCATGCGCCGGTGTCGAGGTAGCCGGTGTAGGCGAAGACCACGATGGTCACCACGATCATCAGGACCGCGCGCCAGTTCGAGTTCATGCTCCCCTGCGGCAGGCCAGTGACCTCGATTACGGCGCCACGCTTGGGGCGCACCCGGTCCCACAGGGCCGCCGGGACCTCGTACCCACCCACGCGGACCTCGAGAGGCGCCAGCGGCTTGTCCCCGGCCGCGGCGCGGAGCATCTCCCCAATCGTCTGCCCCTCCCGGGCCATGATGGTGCCGGTGTCCGAGGAGAACGGATGCGGGCGCAGCACCAGCGGCAGGTGGTCGGCAGACGCGAGCGGCTGCAGGCGGCGCTTCTCACCCATGGCGGTAAAAGCCCTCCAGCTGCGCGGTCCACTCCGGATGCCCCAGACGCTCCACGCGCGACTCGCCGGCCTCGCAATCGGCGTGCAGGAACTGGCCGCGCGAGACGACCACGCCCACATGGCGCCCCGCTGGCGTGTTGAAGATGGCCAGGTCGAGCGGCACGGGCCGATCCACGAGAGTCCAGCCGGCGGCCTTCGCCTCGGCCGGGCTCGCCGGCATGTCGATGCCGTGGGCGGCCAGCACGCGTTTCACCAGGGCACGGCAATCCGCCTCGGCATACGGGATGCCGAGGAAAGGTCGGGCGTCGATGCTCACACGTAGATTCCGGGGCTGTTCGTCGGGTTGTAGGTGGTGCCGGGGAACGCCTGGTTGAGGATGTCCTCCTCGTAGCCCAGCTGCAGGTCGATCGTCAGTTCGCTGGCGGTGGCCGCCTGGATCACGAATTCGAAGGGGCCGTACACCGCCTGGTTCGGCTGGCTGGCCATGACCCACACCAGCTCGCACTTCGGCACGCCGGTGTAGGAGCGCAGGAGATTCAGCACCGCACGGTCGATGTTGTCCACGCGCAGCGTCACGGTCGGCGACTGCTGCGCGCTGTCCTCGGGCGGCTGGCCGTCGAATGCCCAGGGCTGGTAGACCTGCCCGTTCCGGGTTATCGACTCGACGTTGTTCACGACACGCATGGTCTCGAGGCCGGTGCCGCTGATCTGCATGAGGGCCAGGAACGGCTCGGACTCCCGCGCGAGGATCGCCTGCGCGGTTTCAGGGGTCAGGGTCCGCATGGTCAGGTGGTGAGGGTCTTGCCGGACGGCTTGTCGGTGAGGAACGAGCCGGACCCGTCGCCAAGGGGGAACGTGCCCTGGAAGCTCGAGAGCTTCTCCAGCGGAAGTTCAACGCGCCATCTGCGCGCCGATCCCGCCGGGGAATAGCTCGGTCGACCGGTGAACCGGTATTCGACCGTGGTCAGGTCGTGGGGCTTCGTGACATCGCGGTAGTTGAATGGCGCCACGCGCTTGAGCGTGACCTCCCAGAAGTCGAGAACGGTCTGCAGCTGCGCCGCGGTGCAGAACAGCACGGCGCGCACCTGCTCCGGCGGCGGCTTCGTGAAGCGCGGACGGATCTTGGTGCCGCCGGGGAACTCGCTGCGGATGATCCCGTCGTCGCCGCCGCCCGAGTAGCCGCTGATCGCGAAGCACGGCAGGCCGACCGGCCAGTTATGCACGGCCATCAGCGGCCACCCCGGTTCAGCGGCACGCCCATCATCCGCAGGGTGTCGTCCATGTCGCCACCAGCGAATGTCCGCTGGATCTCCGACTTCATGAAGATCCGCAGATCGAAGCCGCCGTTCTTGTTCGCCACCGGTTCCTCCACTCGATCCTCGTTGGCGCCCTTCACGATCGTCACGTTGAGCTGCGGCGGCTGTCCGCCACCACCGCCGTCGCGCTGCATCAGCGGCGAGACCATGCCGCCCTTGGACCCGGTGAGCAGGACCTGGCGCCCGCCGATCCGAAGGACCTCGGGGTCGCCGTGCTCGGTGATGTCGTAGGCGCTCCAGGGGCTGATCTGCCCGCCGCCTGCGCGGCCGCCGTCCGTGCCCTGCATGGCGCCGCCGGCGCCGCGAATCAGGTTCCCCCACCAGCCCTGCCCGCTGTACCCGGCCATGGCGCTGCCGAGTGCCTGCCACATCTGCGAGGCCGCCAGCTCCGCGGCCATGCGCCGGAGCATGTCGGCGAAGCGGCCGGCGATGCCGTCGAACTTCCCGCCGAGGATGTCGTAGAGGTTGTCACCCAGCGCGGTCTGCATGTTGCGGGCGGCCTGGTCGGCAAAGGCCTGCATGTCGCTGAGGTTCTTCTTGGCGTCCTCGCTGTACTTGCGGTGCTCCTTCGCCGTGTCCGCCCACACGCCCTCGAGCGCGGCGACGTCGTCCAGCCAGTCCAACCACTCGGCCAGCCCCTGCAGGTACTCCTTCTGGGCGCCACCGAGGCTGGAGAGCGAGCCGTGCACCAGGTCGTAGGCCATGGCGCCGGAGCGGCCCACCTCGCCGTGCAGCGCGATCTGGCGCTCGAGGCTGAGCACCTGGTCGGCGTAGCTCTCGTTGAGGCGGATCAGGTGCTCGTCGGCGTCGCTGACTTGGGCCGCCGCCTTGCGCGCCGCGGCGAGCGCGCGCGTCGAGGCCGCCAGCGCCTTCTGCTTCGAGTCCTGCTCCGTCATGAGCCGGATGTACTGCACGCCCTGCTGCATCAGGGCCTGGACCTGCGGGTCCTCCTGGTTGGAGAAGTCGACGCCGCTGGCCGCCTGCCCGCGGAACCAGTCGCGGACGTCGAGCCTTGCGACCTGGCCGGCGCTCTTGCCGATGCGCTCGATCTGCCCTGGCAGCGACACCAGCGCCGACTGGATCTTCTTGCCGGCGGCGTCGGCGGCGGCGCCCAGAACGTCCAGCGCACCGGCCTGCGCATTGATCGCGCCGGCCGTGCCATTGGCCTGGGCCTCCGCGGCGCGGTTCGCGCCGTTGAAGGCCTCGATCCGCTCGCGGTTCGTGTCGACCGCCTGCGCGTTCTGCTCCCAGCGCGCCACCTGGTCGATCAGGTAGGACCGCATCCGGTCGCCGGGGTCCCGCGCCTTGAAGTAGCGGTTGAGCGCCTCGACCATCCGGCGCGATCCGTCCTCGACCGACAGGGCGCCGGCCTGGACGTCGGTGTCGATCTGGCGGAACAGCTCGCCGAGCGCACCCTCGCCGATGTTGAGCTCGAGGTTGGCCACCGCAGAGCGCATGTTGCCGGCGGCCTGCGTGACCGCCTCCTCGGCGTCGCGGATCGCCTGCAGCTGCTGGGCGGACCCCAGCTCCTTGTACTTGGCCAGCACCTCGTCGAGCGGGCCGGCCATGTCCTGCAGCGCGCGGGTGGCCTGGTCCGAGTTGTCCCGGAACAGCAGCCAGCCCGCGGCCACCATGCCCACGGTGATGGCCAGGCCTGCGGGACCGCCAAGCAGCCCGAGCGCGGCGCGCTTAGCCATGACGGCGCTGCTGGTGGCCTGCGCGTACGCCGCCTGAGCCTGCGTGGCCGCGATGGTGGCTTGGCGCTCCACCAGCAGCGCATTGGCGTAGTTACGCGTCGCCGCGGCGCTGGCGGCCGTGCCACGCACCGAGCCCATCGCCGCCTGCGCGCGCCGGACGTCGGCCTGCGCCTTGGCCAGGCCCGCCGCCGTGGCGTCGCGGATTGCCACCGTCTCGGCCACCGCGGCCAGCCGGCTCTGGACGATGCCGATCGAGGCCGTTACGGCTGCCTGGCCGATCTGGACCATCTTGCCGGCCATGGCCCCGAAGGCAGCGGCGCCGCCGATGACGATCAGCTCCTCGAGGTTGTCGGCGACCAGCTCGATCCCACCCACGAGCACCTGGGTGGCGCCGTAGGTGTCGTTCGCGCCGCCCACCCACGCCCGCAGCTCGTTCCGGAACCGGATGCCGGCGTCCTGCACCGTCGTCGGCATGGACTCCACTTCGTCGCGGAGCTTGCCCATCTGCGACGTGATGGCCGGGACGACCACCTGGGCCGTCAGCTGGCCGTCCTTCGCCATCTGCTGCAGCTCGGCCGTGGTCTTGCCGAGCCCCTCGCCGAGCGCCTGGATCACGCGCGGCGTCTGCAGCAGCAGCGTCTGGAACTGGTCCGTGGCGATGCGCCCCTGGACCATGGACTTCGCCCAGGCGTCATTGGCCGCGGCGCCGCGCTGGGCGTTGCTGCCCCCGGCGACGAGCGCCAGGCCCAGCGCCTCGGCGGCGTCGAGCGTGTCCGAGGCCGCGAAGCCGAGCTCGCGCATCGACTGCGCGGTGCCGGCGAACTGGTCGGCCGCCTCGTTGTAGTCGCGGTACGTCCGGTTGGCGATATCGAGCAGGCGGCTCTGCGCGAGGGCGAACTCCTCCTGGCTGCCGGTGGCCATCCGGATGCGGGCAGAGATCTGGCCCCAGTCGTCGGCCATGGAGACCAGCTGGCCGACGCTGAAGGCGCCGGCGGCGAGCGCGGCATAGCGGCCGATCGCCTGGGTGCTGGCCTCGAGCGCGTTCGCATGGCTGCGCGCGGCCGCCGTCTGCATGTCCCACGAGCGCGAGGCCGTGGCCCCGCCTTCCTTCACCGACCGGAAGTAGGTCGCACCCATGCGGGAGGCGCGGTCCATCTCGCGCTGGTACTTGGTCGTGTCCGCCGAGACGGACACGATCAGCTCTCGCAGGCTAGTCGCCACTCAGTGCTCCAGAAGAAGGAAGGACGCCGCTATGGCGCCCCGTCACCCGCCCATGAACAGATCCAGCGCCGAGTCGGGGTCGCCCCCGGTCTCGCCCCACCGCGGCAGGTGGTCGCCGATCTTTCCGCCGCCGACGGCCGCCGCGATCTGGGCCGCGTGGAAGTCGCCCCGGTCCAAGCCAATGGGCGATTCCCGGTTGCGCGCCAGCCAGACGTTCAGCTCTTCGGCGTCCATGGTTTCGCGCAGCTCGCGGAGCGTCCGCCCCATCTGCAGCGCGAGGTCACACAGGAAACGGAGGTCCGGCTCCTCCGTCAGGCGTTTCCCGCGTCGGCCACGGGGTCGCCCGCCTCCATGGCGCCGTCCTGGCCCACCTTCGCGAGCTCGATGCCCGACAGCTCGAAGGCCTTGTCGACCAGGCGGCCGTGCACCTCCGAGAAGCTGGCGGCGACGTCGGCCGCGTCGCGGTCGGAGAGGACGCGCTTCCCGGAGTCGTCGAACAACACGCGGACCAGGACCAGCGCCGTCGCCGGGATCACGTTGACCGGTAGCGCCGGTGCCTCTTCATCGCCGGCCCCGGCCGCCTGGCGCGCCTTCGCGATGGCGGTGCGGTAGTCGGCCCAGTCGCCGGCGGTGAGCGCACGCACGACCAGCTGCGCGTTCTCCCACTCGGGGACGGTGACCCGCTCGTGCTTGAAGGGCGCGAGCGGGGCCGTGGCGAGGGCGCGGAGGTTGCTCTGCTTCGCCATGTCGCCCCCTTACGGGCCGACCGGCGGGACGTACGCCGCGCGGACGATCGGCGAAACTACCGCCACCGAGAAGGTCGCGTTCCACTTGCCGTTGACGCTCGACTCCTCGCTGGTCTGCGTGACCACGCCGACGAAGCGGGCCTCGCGGTTCCGGCTGTCGATCACGCGGAAGACGTGGCGCGCACCGGTGGCCTCCGCTTCGCGCAGGAGGTCCTGGGCCTCGTCGCCGTCGAAGTAGTTGCCGCCGAAGGTGACCGTGCCGTTGTCCTTCAGGCCGAAGTCCTTCTCCACGACTTCGGAGCAGAACGTCGAGACGTCGGTCTCGCTGCGCTGGCCGCCGGCGCGGTTGTAGCTGTTGAGCGTGCAGCCCAGGGTGATGTAGTCCTCGAGGTCGAGGGGCGGGGTCGGAAGGGCGTCCATGGGCTCGGCCGAGATCATCAGCTTGGTGCCCTGGCCGCGGGTGAACTTGGAAGCCATTGTGCGTACCTCGTCAGTCGGGAGTGGTGGTGGTAACGGCGACTTCCCACGACACGCGGTGCAGCTTGGTGTCGGGTTCGTACGCGCTCGGAAGCCTTCGAATCGAGTCGATGGCGAAGTCGGGGCCCGGAGCCCGGAGGGCCCGGAAGACGTCCCAGCCCAGCGCCGTAGCGGCGCCGCGGCTGTCGGCCCAGCAGTCGATCTGCACGCTTCCCTCGTCGCTGCCGTCAGGGCCGCAGTACGTGACCCCGAGCTCGCCGCCCATGTGGAAATGCGTGATGTAGGGGCGCGCCGGCGGCGATGCCGGGACACCGCCGTACACGCGCCCGCCGGCCAGCGACGCCAGCCGCGCCTGGATCATGGTCTCGATCATCGGCGGCTCACGGCCTCATCGATGGCTGCTGCCAGCCGGTCCCGGACCGCCTCGGCGATCTCGGGTTCGTAGTTGTCCCAGGTGGGGCGGATCCACGGGCGCGCCGGCTCCTTCGAGGTGCCGAGCTCCGAGAACCGCCACGTGTACGCCGGGCTGCTTGCGCGCTCGCCCTCGAGACCGCCGCGAACGCGGACTCCAGCGGTGAACGTGCCCTCCGGGTTGCTCCGCTTCGCCGCGGCGACGACGCTGCGGCGGGTGATCCCTTCGTCGACTGGCGCCTGGTCCCGGATCGCATCCCGGCCCACGCGGGCGCCGGCCATGGTCGCCTGCCGCAGCACGCGCTTCTGGGCGCCGCGCTTCAGGCGTGCGAAGTCCTCCGCCAGCGCCCCGAGGCCGCGGATGTCGACGGTGATGCTCATGGCTACCTTTGGCGGCCGCGGACGTCGCGTGGCGGCGGCGGGGCAACAGGAACCCGCCGGGGCTCGGCGTCCTCCAGGGCGGTCACTTCGACCGACGGCGCTTCCGCAAGTTCCGCGGGGCCTTGGATCTCGACCCGCTTCGGGATCAGCTCCAACGTCAGCATGTTCGCTTCTTTCCCCACGGCCGCACTGAACCCGATACGCCGGACGCCTTCGATCCGATGCCCGTCGACGAACACGTCGCCGCGCCCGTGCGCGATCATGACGATCTTCACATCAGCCATTGCTCAACCCCGCTACGGCGATGATCGCCGTCTCGCTGCCGTCGTTCGAAGTGCCGGCAGACTTGATGTCGAAGATCCGGCCGCGGTGCACGATGCGCCAGGCCGGGTCGATGTCGCGCGGGCGGATGTCGAAGCGCACCTGCTCGCGGTAGCTCTCGGCGCCAGACGCCACGGCTTCCGCCGTCGCGCTCAGCTGGTTCGTCCGCTTCGCCCACACTTGGCCGTCCCCGCCGATCTCGGTCACCGGAAGCCAGTCCGTGCCGACCTCCTCGCCGAAGTCGTTCTTGACGGTGACCTCCCGCTGGAACTGGATGCGCTGGGTCAGCTCGCCGGCGTTCAGGGCCATGGGCTAGACCCCCAGGCCTACACGGTACGGCCAGAGGATCGTGGTCGCGCCCTCTGGCATCTGGGTCGCGATCGTGCCGGTGATGACGTCCTCGCGGTTCCGGTAGCGGTGGCCGGTGATCAGCAGCACGGCGTCACGGATGTCGTCGTTCACGACCATTCCCATGGCGGTCTCCCGCGCCAGGCGAGTCACGTCGCGCCAGGCCGCGTCTGCTGCCATCTCGGCCATGCAGCGGGCCTCGCCGTCCATGTCGCGCGCAGCCTCGCGCGCGGCGCGGCGCGCGGCCTCAGCGGTCGCCACGGCTGCCGGCATGGCCGCAACAGCCGCCTGCAGAGCTTCGGCAGTGGGGAAGACGCGGCGGTTGAGGAACTCCTGCGCCGCGCGCTCCGCGCCGTTGGCGTAGAGCTCCAGTAGCGCGTCGTCCTCCGGCTCCGCGCGGCAGTGCGCGCGAACCTGCTCGATCGTGACGAGCTCCATGCTCAGCCGGCCTTGCTCTCGGCCTTGGCCGCAGCCTTGTTCTTGGGCTCCGGCGCCTTCTTGTTCTTGGGCTCCGGTGCGCGCTTCTCTTCCCGCGTCACCAGGCCATTGCGCTCGAGCTCGCGCGCCCGCTGCTCCGTGACGGTAATGACCGTGTTGCGCGGCGCATACTCGTCGCCGTTGTTGAAGCCCTTGAGGGTGGTGACCTTGACGTTGTCGCTCATGGATCGATCCTCCAGATAGAGGAAGGGCGGCCTTGGCCGCCCTTCCCGGTTACTGCACGATGGATCAGGGCGTCGGCGCGGCGAACTCGCCGTGCACGAACGACTCGGGACGGTAGACCGCCAGGCCGAGACGCTCCTCGGCGCGGATGGTCACCAGGTTGCGGCGGAAGTTGTCGCCGTCCTCGGTCGAGACCTCCACCGCCGCGTCCTCGCGATCGAACACCTGCGCGCCCATGTCGAAGGCACCGACGAGGAACTCGCCTTCCGGCATGGCATTGGTATCGACCACCGGCAGGCGCCACATGCGCTGCTGGCCACCCTCCTGCACGTTGACCCAGATGTAGGAGCCGGTCGTGTCCTTCTGCAGCTCGAGCTCGGCCCAGTCCACGGGGTTGAGCACGATGCCCGTCGCGCGGTATTCCGCCACGCGCACCTGCAGGATCGCCCGGCGCAGGGTGTCGATCGGCGTGTCGCCGGCCTTGCGCAGGTCATCGTCGAACGCAGTCGCCTGCGGCAGGATGCCGAGGAGGTTCTCGCCCGTACCGTCGCCGGCCAGGATCTGGTTCTCCTCCACGTACTTCAGGCCGTAGATGGCGCGGCCGTTGATGTAGCTCTGCAGCAGCGGAAGGTCAGCCAGCACCTGCTTGGACGCCCGGAACCAGTGGGCGATGGTCTTGACCGTGGTGGTCTTCATCTCGAGCGCGAGCTCGGACTGCGGCTTCAGCGCGCCCTCCGCAACCGGGCGGGCCGCATTGGTGAAGCCGGTCTCCTGCACGTACTCGATGGCGTTCGAGGCCGTGCGGCCCGGCATGATCAGGTCGCGGATCGTGAACGGGCGGTCGGGACCGGCAACGACGCCCGGGACGCGGGTGGGCTGGATGGCAGCACCCACGGCGCCGGTGCCGGTGGTCGCGCTGGTGATGTCCTTGAAGCCCATGCGGGCGATGCCGCGGCCCTTGGAGACCAGGCTCTGGAAGTCATCGGACTCGGTGAACTTCTCGCCATAGGTCTTCGCGGCGGACTCTTCCTCGTCGCCGCCGCGGCGCGCCAGCTTCTGCTCCAGCTCCAGAACGCGAGCCTGGAGCTCGTTGCCGGTCTTCGAGAGCAGCTCCAGGGCGCCCTTGGTGTCGGCAGCGATCTTGCCGGTTTCCTTGATCTCGGCGTTCGCCTTCTCGACAAAGCCCTTGATCTCGGCGTCGCGCCGGGCGAGCGCGTCTTCGAGGGCCTTCAGGTCGAGCTGGTCGTCGGCACGCTCGCCGGCTTCCTTGCGCTGCAGGCCGCGGCTGATGCCATTGGCCAGGGGGTTCTTCAGGTAGGACATGAGTGGTTCCTCAGTTGGACAGGGAGAAGCTGCCGATCCGATCGATCAGCGAGCCGAACTTCGCCGCTTCGCCCCCGGACTCACTCCGGTCGAGCAGGTGTGACAGGCCGCGATTGGCGATTACCGCGGCCTGCGACTTCGAGAAGCCTGCCTCGCGCAGGAGCTGCTCGAACTCGGGTTTCGTCGGAAGCGACCCGTGGGCCAGCTTTGACTTGATCGTGTCGACGCGAGCCTCGTCATTCGCCGGGAAAGTCACCAGCGACACTTCGACCAGGTCGACCTTCTTAAGCGTCCGGACGCGCTTCTTCTCGTCCCAGCTGTCCTCGCGGACGTAGTAGCCGATGGACAGCCCCGATACGGCGCCAGCCTTCATCAGCGCATGCGCCTCCTTGGCGCGCCCCACCTCGAGCACCAGCTGCCCCTCGACCTTCAGGCCATGGGCGTCCTCGCTGAGGCCCGTGTAGACGCCAATCGGCTCACCGCTGCGGTGCTGCCACAGCACCGGAACTGGCCGACCCTTGGCCTTGATCTGCGCCAGGCTCTCTGTGAACGCACCCGGCGCGACGACTTCGCGGTAGGAGTCGACCTCGCCGAACACGGAGCCGTAGCCAGAGAAAAGGCCGTCATCGCTGACGGCCTTCACGGAGAGATCGAAATCCCTGATCTTCAGGGAGGCGTCTTTGCGTTTCATGCGGGGGTTTCCTCTCGGAGCCAGTCCATCAGTGCGCGCTTCGCGCTGTCTGCAGGCGCCTCGACGCCCACCTTGTCGAGGGTGGTCATGTTCATGGGGACGATTCGGACGTCGCCGCCGTCGACCGGCGGCAGGTCCTCGAGGCCCAGGACGTAGTTGATGGTGAAGACGCCGTTCTGGAGCATCTCGCGGTAGAACGCGGCTCGCGCCGCGCTGTCCGCACGAAGCAGGCCCTCCACCGCGAACTTCGGCCGATAGTTCTGGCGCTCACCGGGCGACAGCAGCTGCCGGGTGATTGCCTGCTCGATCCGCACCAGGGTCGGGCGGAGGCTGTAGGTCAGGAAGCCGAGGTTCGTGTTCTCCAGCGAGCTCGCCCAGCTGCTGGCCTTGTCGGTGTGGCCGATCAGCTGCGGCGGAACGCGGAAGGCCCGGCACACCTCCTCGATCCCGAAGTAGCGCGACTCGAGCAGCTGCGCGTCCACCGGGTTCACCTTCATCCCGGCCGAGCTCGCCGGCTCCATGCCTGCTTCCAGGATCATCCACTTGCCGGCGTTCTCCGGCAGGCCGAAGCGCGCGAGCGCGGCCCGCAGCGTCTCGCGCTGCTCCGGCTTCAACGTCTTCTCGCCGACCTTCAGGAAGCCGCCCACCTTGAGCCCGTTGAGGAACTCGCGCGCCGCGGCACGGTTTGCCGACAGCAGCCCGCCCATCGTCTCCGCCTGGTACTGGACCGGCGACAGGCCGACGAGCCCGTCGAGGGTGAATCCCTTCAGGTGGAAGATCTGGTCTTGCGAGTACTCGACCTCCTTGCCGTCGCGCCAGTAGACGTAGCGCATCGCGCCCGATTTCGAGCGCTTCACCGTCATTTTCTCGGGGCGCAGCGGATCGAGTGCGACCACGTTCCCGGTGCCGTTCCGCTCGATCACCGCGTAAGCGTTGCCCCATAGGTCCAGCGAGGCGAGCTGCATCTCCCAGAACTCGCTCGCCGTCATGTTGGCGTTCGGCGAATCGTGAAGGATCGAGTACAGCGGGTGCGCGGTCGCGTGCCGCTTGTCGTCGTCTCGCAGGTGCAGCGGCAGGCTGGAGATCGTCGCGGCCCGCAAGCTCACGCACGCCCAGACCGCCGAGAGCTTCAGCGCCGTCGCGGGGGTGACGGCGACGCCGGACTCGGTGTGCGCATATTCGAACGGCCCCGAGGACTCCTCGCCGCCGACCGACCGACGCCAGCCCCGCGTCCAATTGAGCAGGCTGTCAAAGAAGGCCATCAGGCGATCACCAGGTTATCCAGATAGTCATCGACGTCCACCGCCTCTTCGTCAGTTGCGGCCATGGAGATCCCGATCGCCATCAGCAGCGCCGTCATGTCGTCGATCTTCTCGGCCGAGCGGCGCTTGTCCGGCGCCATGCTCAGGTTCACGTCCCGGCGCGCCACGAGGTTCGAGGCGCACCAGGTCAGGACGGGGTCTCCGCCGTGGTCCAGCTTCCGGCCGATGTAGGCCCGTTCCAGCTCCTGCATCGCCGGGTGGTAGCTCTTCGTGCCCTGGACGAACTCGACCATGGGCACCTCGGCCTCGATCAGCCGCCCGACCATCTCGGTGGCGTTCCACCGGTCGAAGGCCACGGCCTGCAGGTTGAATCGCTCCCGCACTTCCAGCACCGCGGCCTCGATCGCCGCGTAGTCGGTGACCTCGCCCTCGGTCTGCTCGAGCACGCCCGAGGCCACCCAGCCCGCGTACGGGACCGTGCCGCGCTCGGTGCGCTGCTTCACGGCCTCCGATGGCACCCAGCGCCGGCCCCACGTCACGAGCCGGTCGCCCACGCGCCACACCAGCCGCAGCGACGTCAGGTCGCGCGTGCTCGCGAGGTCGAGCCCCGCCCAGCACGGGACGTCGCGCAGCGCGTCCAGATCGACCGGCCCGGAGCAGGCGCTCCACTTCGGCAGGTGGATCCAGCTGTTCGCCGACGCCGCCGGCCGGTTGGCCCGCTTGATCTCGAACTCCGCCAGCTTCGACGGCATCCGCTTCGCTTCGACCGCCTCCTTCCGGATCGCGGCCAGCAGGTGCGGGTTCGAGTCCATCAAGGGGTTGGCCTTGATCCACTTCGACTCGTCGAAGGTGTCGTCGGCCTTCCGCCCGGTGGTCTTGTCCTCGTCGTCCAGGGCGTAGAACACGACCAGGAAGTGATCGGCCTCGTGCCCGAACACCCCGGCCAGCAGCTGCTTGGCGAACTGCCGCAGCTCCGCCCACGGCCCCGGGTTCGTGTACCCCTCGGTCGTGGTGTAGAGCCACAGCGGGTTGGCGCGCGCACCGGCCGCCGACGTCAGGACGTTGAGCAGGTCCGGCGTCTTGTGCGCGTGGATCTCGTCCAGGCCCACGTGCGACGGGTTGAGGCCGTCCTGCGTGCTCGCCTTCGCGTGGATCGGCTTGAAGCTCGCGCCCGTCTCGAAGCGGCTGATCGACTTCGCCCAGGTCTCCAGCCCGTAGGCCTCTCGGAGATCCGGGGTCTTCTCGACCATCCGCTTGGCGACGTTGAAGATGATCGACGCCTGCGGGAACGTGGTCGCGGCCGAGATGACCTGGGCGCCCTCTTCGTTCTCGCAGCATTGGCAGTACAGCAGGATCGCCGACGCCAGCGTCGACTTCGCGTTCTTGCGCGCCACGGCGAACAGCGCCGAGGTGAAGCGCCGCGTGCCGTCCGGCTTGCGGAACCCGAACAGCTGCACCACGAAGAAGACGTGCGACGGGTGAAGCCGGATTTCCGGCGTCTCCCACTTGCCCTCGACGTGCGGCAGCAGCTCGATCCACGAGCAGGCGTGGTTCGCGTGCTCCGGCGAGAAGGTGAAGGGCGCGTCCTTCGCCTTCGCGCGCTTCAGGTCCTCGAGGAACCGTCTGGCCGCCTGCCGAAGCAGCCAGCCGAACTTCTTCCCTCCCTTGTCCGCAACGGCTTCGCGGGCGTAGGCCTCAGCGACCGCCACGAAGTCCCCGGCCGCCGGCGGCGGCTGCCTGGGCGGCGCCTTCTTTGCCGGGGCCTTCTTCGGCGCGACCTTCCGCGCCGCGGCCTTCTTCGCGGCGACCTTCTTCGCCGCCGCCTTCTTGGCCGCGCGCTTCGCGGTCTTCTTCGCGGCGCGCTTCGCCGCCGGCTTAGCCCGGCTTCCCGAGGCCACTGAACTTGTTCCCGGGCTTCTTGCCGTCACCGCCCTGCGCGACCTTGCGGCGGCTGGCCGGTGTCATGCCGAACTCGGAGAGCAGCGCCTTGAGCGCCGTGTCCTCCGCGGCCGTGATGTCCATGCCCGCCTTCTGTTTCGCGACCGCGCGCTGCCAGGCATAGCAGAGCTGCTGCAGCGCATAGAGGTCGACCACCTGCAGGACCTTCGCGGCCACCAGCTGCGGGCCGAGGTCGGTCCACATCTTCGCGCCGTCGACGTTCAGGTGCTGCGGCGGCTCCGGGAAATCCTCGACCAGGTCGAACTCGGGCGCGTCTGGCACCTCTCGGTCCGGCCGGGCCGTGCCCGCGATCACCTTGAGGGCCGGCGCCGTTGGCTTCCGTCCTCGCATTTTCAAATCCTAATTTTGACCGTGCGAATAAACGCCCAGGCGGCCGGTCAGGGAGGTCGCCCCCCCCAGACTCTCGACTACCCCCTCCCCTTCGGGGCGGTCCGTTCAGGTTCGCGGCAGGCCGTCGAGGCCCACCGTGCGTGTTCCACTGCCGCCGCGCTCGAGCGACTGCTTGTGGCTGTCGTGGCATGCCTTGCACAGCGGCTGCCAGTTGTCCGTGTCCCAGAACAGCGTCTGGTCTCCGCGATGCGGCACGCGGTGGTCGACCACCGTGGCCAGCTCGACCCTGCCCGCGTTCTTGCACAGCCGGCACAGGACGTTCTCAGGCCGGCGCAGGAAGGTGAGCCTGGCCTTCTGCCATCGCCCGCCGTAGCCGCGCTCCGCCGTCGTCTTGCCCGCGCGCCAGCTGTCGCCGGCCTCGACCACAGGCGGCGCATGCACGCGTGCCAGCTGCCTCATCGGCCGGTGCTTGGGTGCTGAGCGGCTCATCAGTGCACCGGTGCGCCGCTGGGCCGATGGCGCGCCGTGGCGATCTGGGCCACCGTGCGTTCCACCGTCGCGACCGCGCGCTCGGCGTCGGCCTTCCGCGTGTGCGCCTCGCCGTGCATCAGGATGCGGTTGTTGCCAGCCACCAGGCGCCAGCGCCACGCGCCGGCCTTGTCCTGGTAGACCTTGAATCGCGGCTGCCTGCTCACGGCGAGCCCAGCCCCTTGATCTTGCGCAGCTGCCCGTTGACCTGGTCGAGGCAGACCTTGCGCGCGTTGCTCGCCTCTACCACCGCCTCGACGGTGCGGTCCTTGAGCTCGGCGGCCGGGCATTCTCGTGTGAGCGCCTCGGGCACCGGCACGTACTCCTTGACCGGGACCGTGACGATCTCCGGTACGACCACGCGCTCGGGCGTGGTCGTGCACCCGGCCAGTGCCAGCAGCGCAGCGGCGCTGATCAGAGCAGCGGGATGTCGTCGCACAGGGGCACCTCCAGTTGGGCGCGGCACACGGGCACGCGCTTCGCGGCAGCCAGGGCGCCGCGCGCGCGGGCAGCCTCCGACTCCGCACGCTTCGCATCGGCGATCGCTTCCTCGGCAGCCCGAAGGCCGCGGGCCGCGCGGGACTCTGCCTCGCGGATGCCGCGCTCGGCCTCGGCGTTCACCGTGGCGAGCGATGCTGCACACGTCGTGGCCTGCGCCTTGGCGTTGGCCAGCTGGGTAGCCAGCGCGGCGCGGGCTTCCTCACCCGCAGCGAGCCCGGCGTCCTTCCCGCTGTCACGGATGGCCCACACGGCCCATGCGAGCAGCGCCAACAGGGCCACCGCAATGGCGATCCGTGCCCACGGGACGATCGTCACGAGTCCACCTGGGGCGGCAGGCCGCGCGGCTTCGACTGGTTCACGAAGCGCGCCAGCACGCCGGCGATGGCCAGCCCGCGCACCAGCCAGGCCGCGGCCGCCGGCATGGCGTCGCCACCCAGAAGGTTGAGCGAGACCAGCGCGGTGTAGATGTCCGGTGCGAGGGCCAGCAGTGCCAGCGCCCACGTCGAGTAGTAACGCCAGACCTGACGCCAGTCGTCGATCAGAACCTTCTTGTCGCTCATCGGGCCACCTTCATCTTCCGCATCTCGGAGATGTCCGAGCGCACGTCCTGCATTTCCTTGTCGATCCGGGCCTCGACGCGGCTCATGTCCGCGGCGACCTTCGCCTCGAGGCGCCCGAGGTCGCGCGTCTGCAGGACCGCGTTCTCGCTGGCCCGTGCGTCGACCTGGTCGAAACGGGTGGCCACCCACGCCCAAGCCCCGCCGGCGACCAGCATTCCGAGGACGCCGAACCCACCGACCCAGCCACCGAAGCGCGTGACCTTGTCGGCGACGGCCCGGTTGTCGATCTCGTGGCGATCGCGCCAGCTGGCGAACTCGGCCGCCTGCCGCTCGATCGCCGTGGCCAGACGGTTCAGCCCGTCGGAGTGCGACTGCAGATCGTGGAGCTGCTTCGACACCTCACCCTGCACCCGCGCGCTCTCGCGCTGGTCGGCCTGCATGGCGTCCAGACGGCTGCCCACGGTCAGGAACCCCTCGGAAACGCGCGCCTGGATGTTGGCCATCGACTGCTCGATGGTCGCGATCTTCACGGCCGCCTGCACGGGGTCGCTCATGTCGACCTGTCGCTGCGGAGGGCTCACGCGAAGTCCTCGGTACTCGTGACGCGGCTCACCACGTTGGAGAAGTCGGGCCACAGGGGCGCAGCCAGCGCATTGCGGCGCAGCCAGTCCCGCACGGAGAAGCTCGGGCACTCCTTCCCGGGGTCCAGGTCGCGATGGCCGAGGATCGTGTCGATCTTCGGGAACCGCTTCTGCAGCAGCTCGACCTGCTGCTCCAGCGTCAGCCACTGCGATGGGGTGAAGTTGTTCTCCACCAGGAGCGTCGGCTTGCCGGTCTTCGGGTGCTGGCCGCGCCGCACGCCACCCACCAGGCAGACGCCGATGCTCGCCTTGTTGCCGTTCTGGGCGGCGCAGTGCGCGCCCTGGATCTCCACCGGCCGGCCACGCTCGAACAGACCGTCGCGTCGGATCACGTAGTGATAGCCGATGTCGTTCCAACCATTGCCCTTCGGCGGCGGGTCCGTGTGCCAGCGGCGGATCTCGGCCACGCCGATGTCCATGTCCGGCGGAGTCGCGGAGCAGTGGATGATGATCTTGGTGATCTCGCGCATCCGTCTGCCTTCGTTGAATCGGTCGCCGCCACGCGCACACGTCCGGCCCCAGCAAGGCCGGACCGACTCCCATGTGATCTGTGTGTGCAGCCCCGGGGACGCCTCACGGCCTGCCATGAAGGGGCGGGCGCGCCGGTCGACCGAAGTGGTTCGCGGGTTCCAGGCCCGCAGAAATGCGAACGGCCCGCCGGTGAGGGCGAGCCGTAGTGGTTACTATCGCAACGTGCCTGAAAGTGTGGGCCGCAGGTGCACACCTGTCAAGCGATCAGCTCGCGAGCGCGAGCCCTCGGAGCACACCGCGCACCTCCGCAAACCCCAGATCGTGGAGCACCAGGTAGTGCCGCTGGGAGATGGCCCGCTGGCCGCACGTGGTGAGCAGCATGTTGGCCGTCTCCCATCTCTCGACCTTCCTCCTCCCGCGGCCGCAGTAGTACGCCCGGAGCACGCAGGCGACCGACGCCTGGGCCTTCGCCATGGACGCGACGATCTCCTCGACGAACTGCGCCTCCTGATCGACCTCCAGCGGCTTGTAGCCCTGCACGCGGCCGGGCATGTCCCCGCGGTGCTCGATCAGCACCTGCAGCATGTTCTTGGAGTGGAAGCCGAGGTACTCCATGTTGCGGTGGAGGCAGTACTGCTCGCCCCAGTGCTCGAGCCGGCGCCGCACATACTCCCCGAATACGTCGAGCTCTCCTTCCGCCTGAGCTAGGGCCATGGTCAGATCCCCTCCCGTTCGTACTTCGCCGCCAGCCGATCGAACTTCTGGATCTCGGCTTGGAGCACGCGCTCCTGGTCGTTCTTGGTCCGGTGCCCCAGGTGGCCGGGGTGGTGGGCGGCGCGCGCCTCGGCCAGGCTGGCGCGCAGCTCGACCGCGCGCGCTCGCGCCCACTCCGCCTTGGTGGCGAACTTCATGGGCTTGCCCTTCGCTTTGGCGGCCTGCTGCCGGCGCGCGAGCTCGGCGCGCAGATCCTCGCTGCTCACCTTGGTCAGGTCGATGGGGGTCATGCGTGCCCCCGGTTCAGTAGTGCCACCTGCTTCTCCATGAGGGCGTCGTCGTCGCCGAAGGCCCGGGCGAAGGGCACCGAGCCCTCCGACAGCGCGGGGCCAAGCTGGGCGCGGTGCATGGCGTGGTTCCAGCCGTTGACGATCAGCCGGCCCTGGTGATGCGACTGGCAGAGACCCACCGTGAACATGTGACCCCTGCGGATGCCGCCCTCGAGCAGGTGATGCGCCTCTACCGCCGGCGGCTCACCGCGACGCGGGTCGACGCGGTAGCCGCGATCGGCGCAACAGACGCAGCCGTGCCGCTTCACCGCGTCCACCCAGGCGGCCTCGGGCTTCGTCATGGCTCCAGTGGAGCGACCGCGCTTCATCCCTGGTCGCCTCCGGGCTGGGCGGCGAGTACTTCGGAGGCCAATTGGCGCAGCACGCCGGGGCGCTCGCGCCACGCATTGTAGGTGGCGGCGTGCTCGGGCCACCGCTGATTGTTGGCTTCCTGCAGGGCTGCCTTCGCTACCAGCCACTCGGCCGCCTTCTGCCTCCAGGCCCCATCCACGGCTGCGGGCTGCTGGGCGAGTTGTACGCGGTGCGCAGCGTAGGAGTGCAGATGGTCGGCGGAATACAGTGGCTGACCGCCAGTGTCGTAGCCGTGGGCGTTCCATAGCGACAGCGCGTGCGCGTCGTCGCGCAGGCCGCTGTCGGGATACTTCACGGCGGCCGGTGACGGCAACCCCTCCACCTCCACGGGCGCGCTCGGGGGTGACTCGTCGCGCACTCGGCACGATCCGCGCTCGACGCATCCGTCGCTGCACGCGCCGCAGCTGGGCGCGCTCGGGGGTGCGGTGTCGCCCCCCTTCTCCTGCGCGGCCATTGCAGCAGCCATTTCGTCGCCGAAAGCAGCGTAGTCCGTCGTATCCCACACTGCGCCGAGGCCGCCGCATTCGTGGCAGCCGCCGCCGAGGTGGCATTGGAACGTCGTGCTGAAGGGAAACCCATGCACGTTGTAGCCGTCGCTGGTTTCGTAGCAGCCGGAACACGGGCGCCAGAACCCGTCGCCATTTTCGATAGCCTCGACAACGCGGCGCGCCGACACGCGTATCTCCCCGCCGCTCGGGGGCTGGGGGGCGGAGGCGCTCTCCTGCAGCCGCCGGCGCTCGCTCTCGAGGAAGGCCACGCGCGCCTCGAGGTTCTCGCGCATGACGTCGATGGCCTCGCCCGGGTCGTCGCAGTCGGTGACGCCGGCGCGGGCGAGCGCGGCGCACACGGACTGGGCGATCACCAGCAGGGAGTCGTAGCTCGGGGACTGCTGCTCCTGGGCGCTCATGCCACGTCTCCCGCGGCCGCGGCCTTGCCCCGGGCGGCCTTCTCCTTCCTGGGCTTCTCGGGTGCGCGCAGCGCAGGCGGTAGCCACCGATCGGGGAACAGCGGCAGGGCCGCGGCGGGCAGCTCGTCCTTCTTGAGCTTGGCCAGTGGTTCCGCCTTCTTGGGGCCCGCGGCGTCGGTCACCATCGCCACGATCACCGGCTTCGGGAGCGTGCCCAGCCATTCCTCGGTGGGCACCCAGTCGGCGGCCAGGTCGACCGCGGCGACGTCGGCCAGCTCGACCACGCCGTCCTTCGCGCCCGGGCTGAAGTCGACGGCGTCGATCTCGCGCGCGACCAGGAAGGCGAGCAGGGCCTGCAGGGTCTGGGGCGGCTGCTCGACGGCCCAGCGCGGGAGGTCGGCGGCCTTGTTCGGCAGCTGCTTGCGCCAGTGCGCCTCGATCTTCGCGAGGCGCTCGCCGGCGGGGCTTTCCTCCATGACCTGTCGCAGCGGGCCCGCCGCGCGGCCGGAGACCTCGCGACCGATGTAGAGCCAGCGGCGAGGGCCGCCGTAGCCCTGGTAGATGTCGGCCGCCAGCCGGGCGACCAGCAGGGCCATCGCGATGTGCGGCGACGTCGCCACCTCGGCCTGCACGATCGCAGTGGCCTCGGCCTGCAGGCGCTGGATCGCCGCGAAGGACGGCTGGCCCGGCACCTTGACCGTTCGCTCGTGGGTGCCGACCTGGACGGTCTGCCGGTCCTCCTGCTCGCCCTGCCCCTCCTGCTCCTCCTCGGCGGGCGGCGCTTCCTGCCCGTCTCGAAGAAGGCCGGCGTACATGCACAGCCCTTGACCGTAGCCGCTCGTGACGAGCTGCAGGCGGACGCCGGAAGCCGCCTTCTGCTCGGCGGTGTAGACCCGGCCCTCAAGCGTCTGCAGGCGTACACGTTCCGCCGGGGTCAGACACCGGGCCTCCGCCTCTTCCTCGAGGCGATCGAGCTCCGCGATCTCCTCGTCGGTGGATTCCTCGTAGGTGCCCTCGATCCGGGGCGTCGTGTGGTCGGGCCGCTCGCCGCTCGTTTCGACCCAGCCCCACCCATCGGCGCGCAGGACTTCGGCCATCTGCTCCAGGTATTCGCCGGCCAGGCGGTCCAGCAGCGGCACGTCCAGCACGACCACGGCGTCGGAGAAGAGGTCCCGGCGCAGCTCGCCGCCGGCATCGATGTACGTCTGCAGCCCGACGAGCTCCACGCGCGGGTCGGAACCGCTCACCTCCTCGCGCAGGAGCTCGCGGCGGATCTCCTCGGGCCTGGACCCCCAGTCATTGCCGCGCACCCGCTTCCAGTGCGCCTCCTGACGCTCCTGGTCATCGGTCAGGGCGTACGCCTGCAGCTGCTCGAGCCGCATCTCGCCGGCGCCGTAGGCCTGCAGCAGCTTCGGGGAGACGCGTGCCAGCCGGAGGCGCTGCTTCACCACGGTCTCGGTGACGCCGAAGCGCGCGGCGACCTCGGCCGTGTCCTTGCCCTCGTCGACCAGCGCCTGGAAGGCCGCGAACTGATCCAGCGGGTTCATGGCCTCGCGGATGGTGTTCTCGGCCAGCGACGCCTCCTGGGCTTCCTCGGCAGCCAGCACGCGGCAGGGGATCCCCAGCACCAGGTCATGCGGGAGGTCGCCGGCCTTGTGCAGCTGCTGCAGCGCGCGCAGGCGGCGGCCACCGAACACCACGCCGAAGCTGGTGCCGTCGGGGATCACGCCCAGGTTCTGCTGCAGGCCAGTGGCGCGGATGCTGGCGGCCAGCTCCTCGATGGCCTTGCCGCCGGTCTTGCGGACGTTGAGCTTCGAGGCCTTGAGCTTCGACAGCGGGATGGTCTGGATCTGGTTCATGGGATGAAGCTCCTTGCGGGTGGCGCGTGCTGGCGCGCTGGATCAGGGGGTGTGGATGAAGCGGAGGGTCGAGGCTTTCGAGACGGCGCCGTTCGGGAGGCGCTCGACCACCCCGCCCTGCGCTTCCCACTCCTGCGAAGTCATGGGCTGGCGGCGCTTCGGTGGGATGACGCGGGTCGGGTGGCGCGCCGGGGTGATTGCGATCTGCTGGGCGCTGGTGGGCTTCGGTCGGTTGATGTGGCGCGGATCCGGCACAGCGCGCTCCCTCACCTTTCCGCCGCGTTCGGCGGCGTACTTCGCCCGTGCCCGCGCGTTGGCCTGGACGCGGCGCTTCTCACGCAGCGCGGCGCGCTCCTCTGGCGAGTTGCTGTAGGCCCGAGGGGTCCGCCCCAGGCGGTACACGTAGCTGCGCGGGTCACCACTGCGGACCACGTGGCCGTCGCGGCACAGATGGAAGAGGCGCTTCGCCATCTGCGCGTGATCGGCTGGATCCAGGGCGGCGCGGATCTCCGCGGCGGTCCCCTGGCCCAGCCTCTCGATCACGCTGCGGATGCGCGCGGACAGGTTGCTCTTGCTCACTTCTCGATCTCGATCTTGATGGGGTACAGCGCCTCGACCTGGCGCTTCTTCGTGCGGAACATCGCGGTCTCCACGCCCTTGACGTCGACGTAGCGGACCCGGCCATCGGCCCAGAACTCCACGAAGTCGACGACGTAGCGGGTCCGCCCAGGCAGGTGCAGCGGCACCTGGCGGAGGAAGTAGGCGAGCTCGCCGGCGGCGACCCGGGCCTTGAGCTGCTGGTAGTAGCGGGCCTCGGCCTTCGAATCGAAGCGGATGCCGTCGACCTCCGTCGGCTGGGCCGCGTACTTGCTGCCGCGCTTGCCCGGCGCTCCGCCTGGGACCCAGCCAGGCGCGCTGGCGGGGTTGGCGGTCTGCTGCTCGTGGAGCTTGCGCATGCCCGACGGCATGTCGGCAGGCGACTGGTAGCGAAGGGCGCCCTTGCTCACGCCCCGAGCTCCTCGCGTACGCGCGCCAGAACCGCCTCGCGTTTCTCAGGCGCCGGCGCACTCCACGGCGCCGGCTTGTCCTGCTCGATGGCGCCCACGGCGCACTCGGGCAGCGCCCCGCCACGCATCACGTGCTCGCGCGCCAGCTCGTAGGCGTCCCGGAGCATCCGGTCGGCGAGGTCCGCGGGCGCCTGCCGGTAGCGGTAGCCGTCCAGGTGCTGCCACACGAGCCGTGCGAACGGGCTGGACATCGACGGGTCGAGCCGCACTGCGGCCAGAGGCGGGATGCCGATGCAGCGGGCGCGGAAGTCGGGCAGCGTCGGCGGCCACGGGTCGGCGCTGGCGATCGACGCCTTCAAGCCCTCGGCGAGCTGTCCGGCGGTGAGGCCGGCCAGGCCCTTCGCCCACGTGGCGCCGGCGCCCTGGTCCGGGTTGTCGCCATAGGCCGCAGTCCACCGGTGGCCGTAAATCTCAGCCATCCGCAGCCACAAGGTGCGGACCGCCGTGGGGGAGATCGGCGCGGGCGGCGTCTCGGAGTTCTGCGGCTTCGACGTTGGCACGGACGCGCTCGACGGCAGACAGGCGGCGATGGGGTTCATGGCTGGGGGCTCCTGCGGTGATTGCGGCCGCGCCGCGGGCATGGCGGCTGCGGGCGGTGGTGATGGCCCAGGCAAAGGGGCGGTCTGCGCCGGCTTCGACCGCCTCGGCAGCCGTGTCCCTCAGGACCTCAGGCGTCACGCCCTCGGCAATCGCCGCGACCAGGTTCGGGTGGGACGGGTTCGTGTGGCCGCATCCGACCTCGCGCATCAGGCGGCATGCCCGGCCTGCTTCCGTCCCGCCAGAGGGAGCCGGCGAGACGTGGCTCGCGGCCGCGATCGGTCTCTCTCTCGGTTCTGGATGGTTTAAGGACGGTTTGGGTGCAGCTCTCGCACCCCGTTCCTGCACCAGCTGCACCCCGTGGCGACGTGAGCTGCACCCCGTTCCATCTTCGGGGTGCGGCTGCTGCACCCCGGTTTCCTGTACGGGGTGCATCTCCTGCACCCCGAGTTCCATGGCCAGATCCCACACCACCGGGCGGCGATCGGCGCGCTCGATGTGCGCAGCCGCGATCGCCTGGTTGCCGCGGCGGATGATCCCGGTGGCCTCGAGCTCCGCGAGCTTCGTGCGGATGGTCCGCTCGGACAGCTTCGTGTATCGCCGCAGGGTCTCGACGCTCGGGAAGGCGCCGGTGCCGTCGCGGTCCGCGTGGTTGCCCAGGGCGATCAGCACGGAGCATGCATGCGGGTCGGTGACCAGCTGCTGCTCCATCGCCCATGTCATCGCCTGGACGCTCACGGCGATCCTGCCCCCGCCGCGCTCAGGTCGCTGGCGTCGATGCAGGCCAGGCAGCGGTAGGCCGTGGACTTGGAGACCCGCCAGCGGCGCGCCATGCGCTCGGCCAGCACCTTGCGCTCCAGGCCGCGGTGGGCGAGCACCCACTCGACCGCCGCGAACTCGGGCACCAGAGCCCGCGCTTCCTCGCGGTGCGCGTCGTCCAGGCGGCAGAACAGGAACGCCGCCAGCTTCCAGCCCTCGGGCGATGAACTGATCACAGGCGACCCTCCGGCGCGGTGCGCGCGGCGTCAGCGGCCGCTTCCTGGCCGATGGCCACCAGGCCGGCGTGTACGGCGGCACAGGCCTTGCCGATGTCGGCCAGCTCGTTCGGGCTGATCACGCCGTCCGACAGCGCGCGGGCGATCACCGCCGACAGGTCGCCCTTCGCGGCCGAGGTGGCCAGCACGGCGTCCATGAGGCAGCCGGGGCCGTCGCCCTCGATGGGCTGCAGCGTGTAGCCGTGCTCGGCCGCCAGCGCGTGCAGCATCCTGTGGTCGCCGGACACGCCCATGATGGTGTCGGCCTCGGCCAGGCTCAGGACGTTGCGGTCGTTGTTCGGGTTCACCTTGCCGCGCAGGACCGCGGCGGACATGCCGAGGCGCGGTGCGAGGGATTCGGAGCCACCGGGGTAGTCGTGCACGGTGGCGTATGCGGCGTCCTGGACATTCACAGGCGGCTCTCCTGAATGGAGACGGCCGGGACCTCGCCCCGCACGATGGCGCCATGAACGTGATCCGCTTCCCCACTCCGCTGCGCACCGACGTGCTGCGCAGCTACACCGTGTCCGGTGGCGCCGGCGAGCTGCTGGCGGTCATCTTCTGGCCGGCGGCCTGGGATCGGCCGGCGCATCAGGCCGACTCCCTCAGCGCGGCCACGGTGTCGACCATCTCTTCGCCCTTGGCCGCCCGTCCATCGGCGGCCGGGGATAGGCGCGCTGCGGGCGCACCGGTGTCGTCGGGTCCGAATATGTCGGGGCGCAGGTCGTGACCGCTGACCTGTCCACCGGTCTCCTTGGAAATGGCCACCGCCAGCTTGGCGCTGGCCTGCTTGTGGCCCAGCGAGATCATGTAGAGGGTCGCGGGGCTGCAGGCGGCGCCGGTGGCGATGCGCGCGAGGACCGGACAACCGATCTTGCCGGTGCCGCCTTGTTCGAGGGCGTAGTCGAGGAGGTTCATGGCCACGGACATTACCGCCACGGTTATGCAAGGTCAATACCGTTTTGGGAAGTTCCCGCGCTGGTAACGTGGCCGGACAATGGAGGCATGGACGCATCCACCGCTCGCACCCTCAACATTCGCGCCTGGGTCGCGGATGCCGGAGGCCCGGCTGAGTGGAGCCGGCGCTACTCACCCGTCAAAAAGGACGGCACTGCGCAGTGGCCACAGCCCCAGGTCAGTCAGTGGATTTCCGAGGCATCCCCCAAGGGAATCGGCAACACGCTCGCGCGCAAGATCGAAGATGCGATGGGCAAGCCGCACGGTTCCATGGACCGGCCACCGCAGTCGCAACAACTGACACCGGACCTGACCACCATCCACCTGGCGTTGGACTTCCTCGAGGAGATGTTCGAGGCGCGCGGCAAGGCATGGGACCGGAAGCGCTACCCGCTGCTCCTCGCAGCTGTAGTGGAGGACCTGATGCGCCCCGTCGCCCCCTCGGTGGTCCAGCTATCGGTCAAGTACGGGGGAACGATAGATGACGGGCACGACTGGCAAGGAGAACCGGCTGCACGCGCTGGCTAACATGATCTCGGCGCAGCTGGATGCGGCGCCGCCGCGGCCGAAGCTGCGGTTGATCAGGCGGGACGACCTGGTGGTAGAGCCGCAGGGGATGGACGCGGCGACCAAGGACCTGCACTACCGCATCATCCGGGATCTTTCCCGCATGTACGCGCTGGGGTGGCTGGTGCGCCAGGAGACCGAGCACGTGGGGGGATCGATGGAGCGTCTGGGCGACGAGGAGCTGCGGACCCTCCGAAAGAAGATGGACCAGGCGCGGGAATGCCTGGTCGAGGGGATCGCGTTTGACGACGCCGGGCTGGTCCGGCAAAGGGGAGAGCAATGAGAAAGCTGATCGTTCTTGGGCTGGCGCTGGGGCTCGCGGGCTGTGCCGCGACGCAGGAACAGCAGTCGGCCAACCGCGCACTTTTCGAAGAGACCGTCCCGGTCTGCAACGGCGAAGCCTCGTGCAAGATGGGCTGGGCGGTCGCGCGGAACTGGGTCATCCAGAACTGCGGAATGAAAATCCAGAACATCACCGACACCTACATCGAGACGTACGGGTCCGCAGGCAACTCGACCGCCCTCGCCTGCCGGGTCATGGGCGAGCCGCGCGGCGCGGACTCATGGGCGATGGTCATCAAGACCGGATGCGCGAACATCTTCGGCTGCGTACCGGACGCTTGGGAGTCGGCGATCCGCTTCAACCGCGAGGTCGGCTTGGCGGTAGCGCAGGGTGAAGTCTCTGCCCAGCCCGAGGCCGACGCCACACCCTAGCCTCGACCGCCGCCGCGCCAAAGAAGCCCGCTCCGGCGGGCTTTTTTCTGCCCCGCTCTTGCACCGCCGGAAAGAATTACCGTTTCGGTGTTGACATGTCATAACCGTCTCGGTAATGTCGCCTCAAGCCCCTCGACACCGGCGTCCGCCGGCGGGGCAAGGAGACGAAGATGGCCAGCAGTCGCTCCCCCCGCCGGCGCGCCACGGACCGCAACCACGCGGCGCGCGCCGGCCTCATCGTCCTCGGCCTGATCGCCGGGGTGGTCCTCCTGCACCGGGCCGACGGCTGGGCCGCCGACCACCGCGACGCGAAGCTCGCCGCAGTCCAGGTGCACGACACCCGCACCTGCGCCGCGGTGGCGGTCTACACCACTGCCACGTCCGACGACTGGGCCCAGCGCGCGGTGATCGCCCGCGCCAACCTCAACCTCTTCAAGACGACCGGGGTGCCCGACTGCTACCCCGAGCTCGTCACGATCCTGGGCGATGGCCTCGACGACTACCGCTGGCAGGCCGCGCTCGACGCGGTCGACGCCGTGGCGTCCGAGTCCTATGCCCTTCCCCTCGCCTGTGAGCGGGTCGACACCGTCGCCCCCTCGACGGCGGTCGCCGGGTTCTCTCCCCTGGCCGGCGACCCGTCGACCCGCTCGCAGTGCGTTATCTCCGGCCTGGTGTTCTGGGAGCGGCAGGCATGAGCGGCTTCCTGGCCATGGCCCTGCTCGCCGCGATCCCGCTGCTGATGATCGGCGGCGAGCTCCGCCACATGCGCGCCGTCATGAAGGTGGACTGCCAGAGGCGCGTTCGCCAGGCCGCCGAGTTGAAGCTGGCGGAGCGGATCCTCGAGTTCGACGACCTCGACGCCTATGCCGCGGGCGTTCTCCAGCGCGTGTTCGCGGATGGCCTTGTGCCGGACCGCCGCCGCAAGCCTCGGGTGGCGGCATGAACCGGCCGCTCCCGGACACGCCGGCGCTGCCGGACTACTCGACCGACTCGACCGGGGTGATCACCGGCAACCACGACCTGTCCGGCGTCCCTGAGTGGCGCCCATGGCCAGGGCCCGCCGAGCGCGCCCCGCTCCCGATCTATCCCCAGCCCACCGACCTGCCACCGCCGCCCTGCCCGAGGAATCGGCCATGAACGCACGACTGCTGGTGAAGTCCCTCCACCGGCCTGCCCTGGTGTCCCCGCCGCGGCCGGTGCGCCCCGCCAATGACGAGCCCCTGCAGCTGCTCGGGGAAGGCACCGACGCCGTGCTGATGCGCATGACGCCGGACGTCCAGCAGCCGACGCCCGAGACGCGGATGCTGCGCTACCTGCGCGCGGTGCACATCCACCGGGCCGGCCGCGACACGCGCATGGACAGCCTGCGCACGACGATCGGCACCGCGTTCCAGATGGCCTGGCGCGAGGGCCGGCGCCCGAACCTGCGCCTGATGCGCCCGATGACCCTCCGCCCGGTGGGGCTGCCCTGATGTTCTTCCGCAACCTCACCATGTTCCGCTTCCCCGTCTCGCTCGACCTCCGGGCGCTGGAGGAAGCACTCGCGGCCTGTCCGCTCCGGCCCGTGGGCCCGCTCGAGCTGTCGTCCAGCGGCTTCGTGCCGCCCCTCGGCCGTGACTCCACCGCGGTCGCGCACCAAGTGGGCGAGGCCGTGTGGGTGTCCGTCGGCATAGAGGAGCGCCTGCTGCCCGCCGCGGTCGTCAACGCCGAGCTCGCGAAGTGCATCGACGAGGTCGAGCAGCGCGAAGGCCGGCGTCCGGGCGGCCGCGCGCGCAAGCGGATCAAGGACGAGCTGGTCCACGAGCTCCTGCCGCGCGCGTTCGTCCGCCCCTCGCGGATCGACGCCATGCTCGACCTGGCCCGCGGCCTATGCCTCGTCGACACGTCGTCCCGCGCCGCCGGCGAGGCGGTGGTTTCCGCCCTGCGCCACGCGCTCGGCAGCTTCCCGGCCCTGCCGCTCAACGCGGAGGTCGCGCCGCGCAGCGTGCTGACGGGCTGGATCTCCGGCGAGCCGCTTCCCGATGGCCTGACCCTGGGCGAAGAGTGCGAGCTTAAGGCCGACGACGACAGCGGGGCCGTGGTGCGGTGCCAGCGCCAGGACCTGTGCGGCGAGGAGATCGGCGAGCACCTGGAGGCCGGGAAGCAGGTCACGCGGCTGGCGCTGACCCTCGACGACCACGTGTCCTTCGTCCTCGGCGAGGACCTGGTGGTGCGGAAGCTGCGGTTCCTTGACGGCGCCGTCGACGCGCTGGGCGACCAGGAGCACGAGGACGTGCACGCCGAGCTGGACGCGCGGTTCGCGCTGATGGCCGGCGAGGTCGGGCGTCTGTTCGACGTGCTCGAGCCGGCGCTTCGGCTGTCCAAGGTGGAGGACTGACCGATGGCCTGCGAATGCCTGGACACCATCGACTCCAAGCTGGCAGAAGCCGGGGCCAACACGAAGGTGAAACGTGCCTTCTTCCTCGGGAGCGAGATCAGCATGACGGTCGCAATCGGCTCCGAACTGACCGAGAAGAAGCGCGGCGCGAAGGCATGGGCGCTGAAACCGACGTTCTGTCCATTCTGCGGACTTCACTACGGAACCGGCGAACCGGCCACGCCAGGCGTGGAGAGCTGACCGTGCAGGCCGCCCAGACGCAGCCCAAGGAGCGCCCGCTGTCGCGCCTCGAGGTCCGACGCCAGCGGTGGATCCGCGCCCAGCGCCTGGGCCGCGACGAGATCGCCGACCTCCCGCCCCACTTCGACCCCGGCGCCGACTACGACGTCGCGCCCGCCAACGAGGAACACCAGCCGTGATCTGGAAGATCGTCGCCTTCATCGTGTCTCGCCGGCTCGTCGCCGAGTGGCTGATCGATCGCGCCCAGCGCACCCCCTACTTCCACCTGCCCGGCTACATGAGCCGCTGGTGGCTGTTCAACCCCTACGGCGGCGGGAGCCAGGGCGAGACCGACAACGCCGACGACGGCGCGCGCCACCGCCCCCGCTGGCCCTGGCTGCCCTCGATCCGGATCCACCACATCCTGCGCGAGGACCAGGCCGACCACCCACACGACCACCCGTGGGACGCGCGGACCATCATCCTCAAGGGCTGGTACGTCGAGCGGAAGCCGATGCGGCGGTCGTCCTACGGCCTGCTCGTGCCGCGGCTCCCTGGTGACACAGCGCCCATCAAGCACGGCGAGTACCACCACATCACCAGCGTGAGCCCCGGCGGGGTCTGGACGCTCTTCATCACCTGGGACTACCGCGGCAGCTGGGGCTTCCTGGTCGACGGGGAGAAGGTGCCGTGGCGGGAGTACGAGGCGAAGCGCCAGCGCACTACTGCGCCGGAGGATGGCCATGCGTGAGCTGATTGAAAGCCTGCGCCGTCTGAGCACCGTCAGCGGGCGGCCTTTCACCGTCTCCGAGCGTGCCGAGGCGGCCATCGCAATGTCGCAAGCCGCCGCTGCGCTCGAAGCCGCACAGGAAAGCGCCTGCGTCGCCCTCGTGGCCGACATCCGCTTCGCGTGCGGCGACAACGGCAAGCGGATGCAGCCGGAGCTGGTCGAGTTCATCCGGGGTCTGGCGGAGGATGCGCGGCGGCTGGACGCACTGGAGTCCCTGGTGGCCGCGCAGCCCGATAGGGCGCTGCTCCTGCATCACGGGATGAGGCTGCGTGGCGCAGAAAGCCATGCCGGACTCGGCCTGAGCAACACGAACCGCACCCTGCGCCAAGCCATCGACCAGGCACGCGGGAAGAGGGTGGCGTGATGGGTGCGCATCGGCACGTTCTCGAATACATCCACCCGTTCTACGTTGCATCCGACCAGCCGGATCTAGACGCCGCGTTCGAGGAGGGCAAGCGCCGGGCGATCAGCACGCTCGAGAGCCGTATCGCCCAAGTCCGGTCCGCGACCCGAGCCGACTATGAGCGCGAGTTCCTGTCTCACCCCACCACCAGCACGACGGAGGGCGGCGACCGTGAGTAGCTACGCCGAGCCCCGCCTCTACCGCCAGCGCGTCATTCGCCGGATCGTCCGCCTGTGCAGCACCCGGCCGCGCAGCAACGACGAGCTGGCCAAGAAGATCGGAACCACCCGCGAGTCCGTCCAGGTGCTCACCCACCGGATGCGCCGCTATGGGCAGATCGAGACCCTGAACCCCGGGACGCACCAGGCGGTGCACGTGGCGGTGAAGCCGTGACGGCCTACTACCACGGTGGCCCCGCAGGGCGGCAGGTTGGCGCCTTCCTGCTTCCTCCGGCCGCTACGCGCGCCCGCAGCTTGGCCGATTTCGGTGCGGCTGGAGTCTGCCGGAGGGACCGGGTGTACCTCACCACGGATCGGAACGCGGCGCTGCTCTATGCCGCGGCCCAGCGCCGAGGAGTGATCTACGAAGTGGAGCCGATCGGCACACTCGAGCCGGATCCGGACTGCGACACGCCCGGCCTGTCCTGGCAATGCGAACGCGCGCGGGTGCTCCGCGTGATCAAACCGAAGCCGGGCCATCTTCTGGTGGCTCGCCGCGCCTTGGAGACGCCATGACCGACTTGATCATCGCCGGATTCGGCGTCCGCCGCGACGACGCCGGCCGCTACTCCCTGAACGACCTGCACCGGGCCGCGGGCGGCGCCGCGCGCCACCAGCCCGCCTTCTGGCTCCGCAACGCGCAGACCGAGGACCTGGTCACCGAGCTGCTGGGGGCCTCTGCAGATTCGCAGACCCCCCCGGTGGCGCGGGTCAACGACGGCTACAACAACGGCACCTACGTGGCGAAGGAGCTGGTCTACGCCTACGCCATGTGGATCTCGGCCGCCTTCCACCTGCAGGTGATCCGGGCATACGACCAGCTGGTGACCGCGCCGCCGGTGGACCCGCTCGTGGCGCTGCAGGACCCGGCGAAGCTGCGGGATCTCCTCCTGGGCTACGCCTCCCGCCAGATCGAGCTCGAGCAGACCGTCGCTGCGCAGGCGCCGAAGGTCGAGGCCCTGGACCGCATCGCGGACGCGCGCGGGGCCGTGTGCCTCACCGACGCGGCCAAGGCGCTGCAGGTGCGCCGCGTCGACCTGATCGGCTGGATGCAGGAGCACTCGTGGATCCACAAGCGCGAGGGCACGAACTGGAAGGCCTACCAGCCCCGGATCACCTCCGGCCTGCTGGTGCACAAGGTGGTGACCCGCGGCGAAGGCGGCGAGGAGCGGATCTACGACCAGGTGCTGGTGACGCCGAAGGGGCTAGCCAAACTGGCCGAGCTCGGCGCCGGCTGGTGGAAGCGGCCGCAGGCGCTGGCGGTGGCCGGGCGGTGATCGGCACGATCCTCCAGTTCCAGGACCTGCAGGACCTGTGCCGGCCAGGGGAGAAGCCGCACCGCGCCACGGTGGAGGCGTGGGCGCGCCAGATCGGCCTGCGCTACACCTACGACGCGCGCGGGGGCATCATCAGCTCGGTGGAGGCCTACAACGCCGCACTGGGCCTGGGCGCCAGCAATGACGCCGACGGCGGCTACAACCCGCAGGACGTGCTGTGATGGTCAGGGGCAGGACGCGGCGCCATAACCCGCACATCCCGAAGCACATCGACCAGGCGCGGCTCCCGGCCGGCGTCTACTGGGACAAACGCTGGGGCGGCACCTGGTACATCCTCGCGCGCGACCCGGGCGGCCGGCAGCGGCGGACGAACGTGGCCGACGGCAAGGCGCTGCTCAGCGACCTGCACGCGATCGCGGAGGCTCGCGCCGGCAAGACGAACCCGAAGCTGCTGATCGGCCTGTGCACGGCCTTCGAGGACAGCCCGCAGTTCAAGCGCCGGGCGCCGGCCACGCGCGCCGATTACGGGTACTGCCGGCAGATCGTGATCGAGCACCGGACGAAGATGGGGCGCCGGTTCGGCGACCTGGAAACCCGGAAGCTGAAGCGGCCCCTGATCCAGCTGCTCATCGACAAGATCGCGGAGGGCACGGAGCGCGACGAGGCCGGCGATCTGATCCCGACGCCGAGCAAGGCCGCGCACGTGCAGCGATACCTGAGCCGGCTGTTCAAGTGGGGCGCGAACCGCGGCTACTGCGATGGCAACCCCGCGGCCGGCATCGAGCTCCCGGAGGAACGGAAGCGCCGGCGCCTGCCGGAGCAGCAGACCATGGCCAGGCTGGTGGAGTTCGCGCGTGGGCGCGCCGGGACGCGCGGCAAGGCTGGCAGCGTGGCGCCCTACCTCGCCCCGGCCATGGAGCTCGCCTACCTGCTGCGCCTGCGCGGTATCGAGGTGATCACCCTGGCCGACAGCCACGTCCTCGAGGAGGGCGTCAGGACCAACCGCCGCAAGGGCAGCCGCGACAACGTCACCGCCTGGACGCCTGAGCTGCGCGCCGCGGTCGACGAGCTGCGCGCGCGGCGCTCGGCGGTCTGGGAAGCGAAGAGCGTACCGGTACCGATGCGTGCGGAGGACCGGCGCCTGGTGGTCAACCTCTCCGGCCAGCCGCTCACGAAGAGCGGATTCGATTCGGCGTGGCAGCGGTTGGTGAAGCTGGCCATGGCCGAGGGCGTGTTGAGTGAGCATCAGCGCTTCGGCGCCCACGACCTCAAGCGCCGCGGCATCACGGACACGCCCGGCACGCGCGGCGAGAAGCAGCTGGCCAGCGGCCACGCCACCGAGGGCATGCTCGACGTCTACGATTACAGCGTGCCGGTGGTGCAGCCGGCCGGATCACCACGTAACAAGCCGGATCGGACCTAGGCGCAATGCGGCCTGCAGCGCGCGCTGCACGTAATAGACAGCGGCCTAAGTGCTTGTCGGGACAGGGAGTGAAGGACTGACTGTTAATCAGGGGGTCGTTGGTTCGAGTCCAACTTCGGGCGCCAGAAATGCGAGGGCCTGCGGAGCAATCCGCAGGCCTTTTTTCTTGCCCGCATGCCAGCGCCTGCGGCGATCCGGAGGCCGCACGCACAGACATGCTCATCACGCCGCGTAACCGCCCCGGCGCTAGCGTTCATGTTCCCGGAACACCAAGGAACCATGGATGTCGCGCCTCGTCATCGTCTCCAACCGCGTCGCCGCACCCCAGCAGTCGCGCTCGGGTGGGCTCGTGGTGGCCCTCGACGCCGCACTGAAGGAAACAGGCGGCATCTGGTTCGGCTGGAGCGGCAAGGCGACCCGGGACGGGACCCGCGGCGTGCAACACGCGGAGGCCGGCAACGTCGAGTACGTGATGATGGACCTCACCGAGGCTGACATCGCCGGGTACTACGACGGCTTTTCCAACCGCACGCTCTGGCCCGCCCTGCACTACCGCCTGGACCTCGTCGAGTACAGCCGGGAGACGCACGTGGCCTATCGGCAGGTCAATGCACGCTTCGCCGAACGCCTGGCCGCGGTGCTCAGGCCCGATGACCGCGTGTGGATCCAGGACTACCACCTGCTGCCGCTCGCCAGCGAGCTGCGCGCGCGGGGGGTCGAGAATGCGCTGGCGCTGTTCCTGCACGTTCCGTTCCCGCCGCCCGACCTCGCGCGCGCCCTGCCCCACCACGCGAGCGTGTTCGGTGCCATGGCGGCCTATGACCTCGTCGGCTTCCAGACCGCGCGCGACTGCGAGAACTTCGATGCCTACCTGCGCGATGCCGCTGCAAAGGGCGAGCTCTCGCCCCGTGGCGACCGGCCGCCCCCGCTGACGCGCGCCTTCCCGATCAGCATCGATGCGGCCGAATTCGCCGATGCGGCACGCCGTGCCCGCGGCTCGACGACGGTCAAGGGACTTCGCGACAGTCTCGGGCCCAGCGCCCTGGCGATCGGCGTCGACCGCCTCGACTACTCCAAGGGCCTGCTGGAGAAGTTCCAGGCCTTCGGCGAGTTCCTGAAGCGCCACCCCGACAAGGCCGGACAGCTGACGTTGTTGCAGGTGGCACCGGTCTCGCGCGGTGGCGTGCCCAGCTACCGCGAGCTCCGGCATGAGCTGGAGCGCATCGCCGGCCACCTCAACGGCCAGTATTCCGACCCGCAGTGGACGCCCATCCGCTACGTCAACCGCAACCTCGGCCGCCAGACGCTGGCGGGCTTCCACGCAGCGGCGCGCCTGGCCCTGGTGACGCCCTTGCGCGACGGCATGAACCTGGTCGCGAAGGAATTCGTGGCCGCGCAGAACCCGGAAGACCCCGGCGTGCTGCTGCTCTCGCGCTTCGCCGGTGCCGCCGAGCAGCTGTCGGGCGCGCTGCTGGTCAACCCTTACGACATCGGTGGCGTGGCCGATGCGATCGGGACCGCCATGCAGATGGCGCCCGAGGAACGCCGCGAGCGGCACGCCCAATCATTGCAGTCGCTGCGCGACGAGGACATCCACTGGTGGACCGCGACCTTCCTGCAGGCGCTGTCCACGCGGACACGCGGTGCGCCCGCGCAGGCGCCGGTGGATGCGCGGTCCGACAAGGCCAGTGCCTGAGCAGGCCCAGATCGACGAAACCAGAGAGGAGACTCCCATGCATCCAGACAAGGACCGGCCGCCAGGCACACCCGGCCGCGGACACAGCCCCGACCGTGCCGACAACGCCGCGGAACATGGCATGGAGCAGACCGGCGGCGTTCGCCAGCACGACGGTCCGGAACCCTATGACGACACCCGGGGCACCGCGCCGGCGGATGCCACCTCGCGCGGTGAGGCGGGCGTCCCGGCGCAGAGTGGCTACGAGGAGCACGGTCCCGGCCGCGGCGATTACGCTGGCCGCGGCGAGGGCAACAGCCGGGCGTCGCAGCCGGGCGCGGACCAGCAGGCCGAGCGCCGCGCCCGTTGGCGCGACGGGGAACCGGACGAGCGCAGCGATCGCTGGGAAGATGCGCCCGGAGACGAGGACCCGTCGCAGGCCTGAATGCCGCCAACCGGTCGATGTTTCACGCTCCTGTCCGCCCCGCGGCCGCATCCTGTCCATCTTCGACTGGAGTGTTGCCCGTGCAGACCATGGAGTTGATGAACCGCCTGCATGAGCTTGATGCCGCGCTGGCGTCCTGCCAGCGTCGCGCCATCAACGTCGACGAACTCCGCGCGGTCTGGGACCAGCACCGCGCGGGTCTCGAGGGGCTGGTGGGCGCCGAACATGCCTGGGTGGACGGCCTGTTGCGCAAGGTGGCCGAGCGCCACGGCATTGCCGGGATGGTGCAGCTGGGTGACGACGTCGCCCGTGCTGGCTGAGCTGTAGCCCGCGGATCCGCGGCCGGGTGCCGGCGGCCTGGACCGGCGTGTCGGCGGGCCGTGCGTGCCACATGCTCTGCCGGTCCTCGGCCCACCCGGCCGAGGCGTCCGTGACGCGGGATCGCCCCGCGTCACGTCGAACCGTGCGGTATTACTGCGCCTGCGCCTGTGCGGGCTGACCATCCAGACCGACCAGCGACCACTTGCCCCACTGATCCTCGACGCCGGCACCCGCGGTACGTCCGGCGCCCATGTCGCCTGCATAACGGTACAGCGGCTGACCACCATAGGTGACGTAGGTGCGGCCATTCCGGTCCAGGGTCCCGATGCGCGACATCTCGACGCCAGGGCCTGCATTCGGGCGGACGTCATGGGCGAGTACCGGGGGCCACGCCTCCTCGCAGGCCGCATCGCACTTCGTGCCGTCCATATTCCCCTCGAGCATGTAGACCGCCGTTCCGGCACCATCGACGATATGCGACGAGGGCGTGCCGGACATCGCCAGCGTGGTGTTTCCGCCGCCGGACTGTTGCCCGGCGCGGTTGCCGCCAACGCCGGTCGGCTGCGTCGACTGCTGGGCCGCCCCGTCGGCTCCAGTACCGGCCGCCGTTCCCTCCGTGCTCTGGCCCGGGGCCGCCTCGCCGCGGGCGTTGCCCGTGGTGTTCCGGTCGGCGGCATCGCCCTGGTCCCCCTGGCCGCAGGCCGCGAGCGCGAACACCGCGCTGCAGCCAATCGCGAGCATCGTCATCGATCGCTTCATGTTGGTCACTCCCTGCGCAAGATGCTCCGACCCTAAGGGCGGTTCCGTCGGAAATGCGTGACGGCGCCTTGGCCGGCATGGTCCCTCAGGCCGCCTTGACGCGACCATCGATACCTTGCGCTGAACAGGAGGGCCCATGGCCGGACACAGCAGCATGGCGCGAAGCGCCCAGATCCTGCGATTCGTGCTCAGGCACCGCGCGGCGGGAGTATTCGCCGACCCGGGAGCCGAGACCATCGCACCGGCGGTCGAACCTGAATCCGCTGCCGGCGACCGGGACGTGGGCCCCGAAGCCTTCGTGCGAGACCTGGAGGCACTGGGGCCGACCTTCATCAAGATCGGGCAGTCGCTTTCCACGCGGCCGGACATGGTGCCCGCGCCCTACATCGTTGCACTCGAGCGCATGCAGGACGATGTACTGCCCGTGCCAGCCCCCGAAATCCGCGCGGTCATCGAAGCCGAACTCGGCGTCCGCGTCGGCAGGCTGTTCGGGGAATTCGACGACGTGCCGCTGGGGTCGGCCTCCCTTGCCCAGGTCCATCGTGCCGTCCTTAACGATGGGCGCGAGGTGGCGGTCAAGGTGCAGCGCCCTGGTGTCGATGCAGAGGTCGTTGCCGACGTCGACACACTCGCCGGCCTTGCGCGACGCGCCGATTCCGCGACCGGCATCGGGCGTCGCCTGCGATTCTCCGAGTGGGTCCAGGAGTTCCGCAAGTCCCTGGTGGCGGAACTGGACTATCGCCTGGAGGCCGACAACCTGGAACGCTTCGGTGAGCGCCTGTCGGAATACCCGGAGCTCGTCGTACCGGCCCCGCTACGCGACCTCAGTACCCGGCGCGTGCTCACCATGGAACTGGTCCGCGGCACCAAGGTGACCGCACTCGGCGGGCTCCGCCGCACAGAGCACGACTACAGGCCGCTCGCGTCGGCACTGATGCGCGGCTACCTTGACCAGGTGTTCGTGCACGGCGAGATCCATGCCGACCCCCACCCCGGCAACATGCTGGTCACGCCTGACGAGCGGCTTGCGATCTTCGACCTGGGGATGGTCGCGCACGTGCCGCCGCGGCAGCGCGAGCACCTGCTGAAGCTGTTGCTGGCCGCGGTGGACGGGCGTGGCGAGGAGGTTGCGGCGGAGACCATCGCCATGTCGGTGCGGCTGGAGGACTTCGACGAGGTCCGCTACGTGCGCGAGGTCGGATACCTGGTCGCGCGCTACTCGGCACACAGCGGTTCCCAGACGCTGTCCGAAGGCCGGCTGATGATGGAGCTGGCGCGGCTTGGCATCGCCTGCGGCCTGCGCACGCCGCCGGAGATGCACATCCTCGGCAAGACGCTGCTCAACCTGGAAGGTGTCAGCCGCGCACTGGAGCCCAACCTCGACGTGCAGTCGGTTGTCGACGGGCACCTGCAGTCGCTCATGCGCCAGCGCATGCGGCAGAGCTTCTCGCCAAGTCGCCTGGCGGGCGATGCCATGGAACTGCAGTCGCTGCTGCAGGAGGCGCCGCGGAAGGTCTCGACGATCCTGTCGCTGCTCTCGGAGAACCGGCTCAAGGTCCAGGTAGGCGGCTTGCAGGAGTCGAGGCTGACCGAGAATCTGCAGAAGATCGCGAACCGCGTTGCCGCCGGCGTGATCGTGGCGGCGTTGATCCTGGCGAGCGCGATGCTGATGCGGGGGGATGTCGCCGGGCCGACGCTGTTCGGCTACCCGGCGGTGGCGATGGTGATGTTCCTGCTGGCTTCGGCCCTGGGGTTTGGCATCGTGCTGAGCGTGCTGATCAGTGATCGGAGGCCGAAGGTGCGGGAGGAGCGGAGCCCACGGGCCTGAGCTCGCGGCCGCGGACGCCACCGCGCCGCCCTGTCTCTCGGCAGACGGGGTGGCGCTTCCCCGCGCCGGGCGGCGCTTCCCCGCGCCGGGCGGCGGCAATGCCTGATAGCGCAGGGATCAGCGCACCGGTCCCGCTGGCCGGAACAGTAGCCGAGGCTGGTCGTCCCACGGACCAGAGGCGCGCACGGCGATGTCAAGGAAGACGACAAGGAAGGCGACAGGCTTCACCCTGATCGAGGTGGTGGTGACCGTTTCAGTGATGTCGACGCTGCTCGCCGTCGGCTTGCCGGCCTTCGCCGGGCTGCTCCAGAACCAGCGCACGTCGGTGGCACTTGCTTCCCTGGTCAGTCAGATGAGCCATGCGCGACTGGCGGCCGTGAAGCATCGCAGGCCGACCATCCTCTGCCCTTCCACCAGCGGCACGCAATGCGACGGGGGAAGCGACTGGGCCGGCGGCTGGATCGTGTTCGTCGAGCGTGGCGACCGTACGCGGCCTTCAAGGCCTTCGGATCTGCTGCAGGTCGAATCGGTACCCGTGAGCAGGCACTTGCGGATCGCCAGCACCTCCGGTCGAAGCTTCCTGCGCTACTTGCCCGACGGGCGGAGCGCCGGCAGCAACCTGACGATCGTGGTCTGCACCCGCGAGGGGGAACGGCTGGGCGCCGTCGTGGTGAACAACGCAGGCCGGCCCCGGGTGGAACGCGGATCCACCGGCGCCCCCTGCCCGCCCTGACGGCGGGCTAGGAGGTGGATCACCAGCAGCTCGTGCCGCTTCCGGTGGCGCCGCGTGCACCCGCCTGGTTCACGCTCAACGTCCCGCAGGCATCGCCGCTGTGCGCGCCCCGCGGGGCCGCCGTGACCGAGTACGTCCGTCCGTTCACCGCCACGTTGACGTTGTAGAAATCGAGCGCGCTGTCCTGGCAGACGGCGGTGTAACGCGCAATGTCGGCGGCGGTGACGTTGTAATGCAGGTTCGCGGTATAGAACCGCTCCATCTGCTGGGACACCGCCATCGCGCAGGCGCCGCCAGCCGCGCGGCGCGTCCTCCGCACGTGCTCGTTGTAACTCGGCAGCGCGATCGACGCGATGAGGCCGATGATGGCCACCGTCACCATCAGCTCGATCAGGGTGAAGCCGGACTGGTTGCTGCGCACGTCACTCTCCCCTGATTTCGCGCCAGGACACGCGGTCCCAACGAGGCCGGATGGTGAGGATCTCCTCGACGCCACCACCACCCGATCCGCCTGTGACGAGGCGACCACGCAGCAGGTTCGACAGCGTCGGCATGCCGATGCCCGGGTTGTAGGAGCCCACGGGAACGCCGTCGATCGCCTCGTCGGTCGTCGTGCCGTCGCCGTCGAGGTCGAAGTACGACGTGCCGGAGCTGGTTCCGGTGAACGCGTCCAGTGCGTTGATGAAGCCGGTACCGTCCGCTTCGCAGGCATTGCCGATCGGCATCATGCTCGCGGTGATCAGATAGCCCGACGCCACCTGCGCATCCTGGACGATCCGCTCGCCATCACCGGGGAGGTCGATGAACCAGCCCTTGGCACCGGCCGGCAGCGCTTCGTTTTGCTGGAACCCGCGGCGCTCCTCGCTGATGGCCACGATTTCCCGCTCTTCCAGGCTGGCGCGGTTCACGGCCCCGCTGGCGGGCTCGGCGAAGCCGTACATGCTCTGCGGGGTCGCGTTGTCGGCATTCGCATCCTCGATCGTCATGTAGCGACCGGTACCGAAGAAGATCCAGCGCTGGAAGGTGCGCGGGTTGGTGGCGATGGCGAGGCCTGCGGTGATCGGCTGCGCGTTCCCGTCGGCGTCCCGCGCGGTGAACAGCCTGGTCGCCGACCAGCCGGATTCGTTGGCGCTGGTCAGGTTGAACTTCCACACATTGCCCTGCATGTCGCCCGCGTACACGTAGGCGACGGTGCGGCCATCCGGACCGTAGACTGCGGTCGGCGTCGACAACCCGTTCGGAGCATCGGGCGAACCGACGCCGGTGTCGATCTGCCGGATGACGCTGCCGTCGTCCACGTCCAGCACGATGAGGGCGGCGCGGCCACTGGTGCTGTTGATGCCATTGGCCACGATCACCGCGGTGTCGCTGGTGGCGACCCGGCCGATCACCGGACGACCCAGCAGGAGGCCCATGTGTCCGTTCGGAGTGCTGCCCCGCTCCCACTTCACGTCGGACGCCGAGAAGCTGCCCGGCGAGGTGACGTCGAGCGCGTACATGCCCTTGCCGCCCCGGCCCAGGGTGCCGACCAGGATGTTCCGGTTGTTCGTCAGCGAGCGTTCGCTCACCGTGACCGGCCCGTCGACGAAGTACTTGTGCGCATAGTCCGGGCGGCTCAGGTCCGCCAGGCTGGTGAAGCTGAGCAGGTTTGGCACATAGGCGAACTGCTCGGTGCCATCGGCGGCATTGAACGCATGCAGCATGCCGTCGTTCGCACCGATGTACAGGGTGTTGGTCTCCCGCGCGAAGGCCGGCGAGGAGTGCACGATGTCGCCCAGGCGGCTCAGGCGGTTCCGGAGCTTTCCGCTGCCCTGCCGCTCCTCGAGGCTCGTATCGCCCATGATGTAGTGCGCGTTCTTTTCGCCGGTGACCGCGTAGTTCGCGGGGCCACCAGTGCGCGCGAGCGCGGCTTCCTGGGCAGGCGTCGGGAATCTGGCGCCCTGGGAGCCGGTATAGGTGTAGACCTTGTTCCGGCGGGACGAGAACGCCGGCACCGAAGCCGTCCACACCTCGGCACCCGTGCTGATCGCGCGGGCGGTGACCGAACCCGTCCAGATACCGGACACGTAGCTCGCGTTGAACGAACGCGTGCCGCTGTCGACCGAAACCGAGTTCGTCGCCACGTTGGAATAGGAGCTCGTCCGCTGCGAAATCGCGGACAGTGCGGCCATCAGGCCCTGGGTGAACTCATTGGGATTGCTGGCCGCGACGAAGGCACCGCGGCTGTTGACGGCGGCGTGCAGCAAGTCGTCGATGCGGTCGGCGTCCTCGGCGTTGTTGGGATTGGGCCAGGTGTGATTGTTCGGCACCTCGGCGACCGATCCATACCCGCTGGTGCCGGTCAGGCCGATCGAGATTCCGAACGTCACCATGTGCTGCCAGAACGCCGGGTTCGCCGCGCTGGACGGGACGTTGTTGGCCATGTCCGTTCGCAGGTCGGTCTTCCAGTACTTCATCGCCACGTCGGCCAGCGTGCCCGAATCCGCGCTGCGGTACGGGGCCGACGGCGTGTACCGGTAGCTCTGGTTGTTGGGCCCGGTGATGGTGCTGCCGTTGCTGTTGTCCTGCTCGCCGACGCCGCCTGACCAGGAGCCGCCGCTCGAGAGCGAACCGCTGTAGTTCTCGGACGAGTTCCAGTATCCGTCGGTCGTCAGGATGGCGAAGTTCTGGCGGCAGCTGTACTGGTTGGCACCCGACTGCGGGCCATAGGGGCCGGTGCTCGCCGTGCCTTCGAAGTACCTGCCCGCGGAATCCAGCGCGCCGTGGAGGGGCGTGCCGCTGTAGCCGATCACGCCGTGCAGGCGGCTGTACCAGGTGGATCGCGTGGTCGTGCTGGTGCTGCCCTCGACAGTCGGATCGGCCACGTTGTCGACGAAGCGGCCCTCATTGCCGTCGTTGACCGGGATGTCGAAGCGCGCACCACTGCGGTCCCAGATCGTGCGGAAGCCCACGCGCACCTTGCTGTCGAGGGCGGCGAAGGCTTCGCTCGACCCCGCCTTTGCGGCCTTGATGCGGGTCCGGTGATATGAGAACCAGGTCGCGTAATTCTGGAGTTCCTGGGCCAGGGTACGCGATGCGTTGGGCAGACCCGCGGAGCAGTTGATCCAGTCCTTCGTTCCATCGCCGGTTCCGCAACGGTTGCCCTGGGCTGCGGTGAGCGTGTAGCTGGCGTCACTGTTTGTGTTGTTCCACCGCGCCGCAACGAGTTGATAGGGGCCCGCCACTGGATCAAGGATCCTGCAGGTGGCAGCGTTGTCTTCATTGACCTGACCATTACATACCGCATTGCCGTTGGGATCCGTCACAACGTACAGGACACTCCGGAGGGACGACCTGATCGTTATCGAGGCAGAGCCCGAGGACGCGATCGATACGGTATGAGTACGGGTCTGACTTCCCCGCACGGTTCCCGAAGACGGGGAGACCGTCAGCGTCGAGACATTGTCGTTCACGTTCCCGTACGTGTCGCTGTAGACGATCCCCACGCCCCCCGGGAGGATCTTGTACATCCTGTAATTCGTGCCGTTGCCAAGGTAGCTGGCATCAGTGCGTGACGGATCCTTGGGCACAAAAAACAGCTGGGTTCCACCGCACACCTGGGTGCCACCCGAGTTTGGCTCGTCGTTGGTCGCGTTGTTGTTGTAGTTGAAACGGTCGCAGCTGGACGCGCTTCCCAGGTTGATGGTGCTTCCTCCGACGAGGTTGAAACTGCCGTAAACCGAGCCATAGCTGGTGCCGCCCGACATACGAGTGCCATCCGCCTTCACCCAGGGCTGGTACGTGACTGCCGGGTTGTAGGACAGCGAGTTCCTCGTATAGGCGTAGCGCGCCACATTCGGGGTGCTCGTCGCCGGAATGGAGTCCGGCATGTAATCGAACGCCATCGAGCCCGAGTCGTCGAGGATGTACAGGATGTTCGGCGCAACACGGGCGGCCGTCGTCAACGGATCGTCCGGAATATCGAAGTTCGCGCCTGCAGGCGCCGCCAGCATCGCAGCCATGAACGTGGCCGGGCCCGCCCACCAGCGGCGCTGCGACCCGATGCTGTTGCGATTCGGATTCACCACTCTTCCCTGTGCCATGACTCAGCTCCCCGAAACCGGAATGCGGCTGATGATGTTTGCCTGGAGCACCACGTCGGCGCGGCCCCGCGACCCGCTGCGGGCCGTCACCCGATAGATGGGGTTCTGGCAGTTCAATTCCCTCGACGGACCCGTGTCCTCGCAACCACCAGGCACCGCCGGGCCCCTGCCGAGGTATTCGATCCAGTATTCCGGCGGATTCGGCAGGCCGGCCCTGCGGAAATCGAACGAGGCCTGCGGCACCGGCGTCCACACGGGATTCGAGTCGGTGGGGCACACGCTGACGCCGACCACGCAGTCCGTGGCCAAGGGCACGCGGACGTCCCAGGCATCCGCCGGATTCGCCGGAACAGCCCCGAGGATCTGGTCCTGCGCATAGCGGAGCGCGGCCTCGGCCGCCTGGAAGGCGATGCCGCGGTCACGCATGTTGGCGCTCATGCGCTCCTGCATGGCGGTGCTACGGAGCACGGCGATGCCCAGCAGCGAGGTGGCCACCAGCAGTACCAGCACGATCACGAGGGAAACGCCGCGCTCGCGCTGGGCGGGGCGGCGGTTGACGACTGCGGCGTTCATAGCGTGCGGCTCCTCATGCTCACGACGTGCGAGGACGTGCGGCTCAACGGGGTGCCGTCGACGTTTTCGCCGGTCAGGGTCATCGAGATGCGGACGGCGGTGACATCGAGGCCGGCGGGCGAGTTCTGGTAGGTGCCGGTAGCGGCATCGAGGTACTGGAACGCGAGGTTCTGCACCCCCTCCGCCACCTCCTCCGCATTGCCACCGAGACGCGAGACGTACAGCGAACTGCCGCCGCGACCGTTGTTGTTGACGAACCAGCGCACGTCGCGATAGCGGGCGAGCACGACCGCTTCGGGCGGCGCGAACTCGTCGTCGGAGGGGCTGTAGGCGCCTGGCAGCTGCGCGAACTCCACCTCGCTGCCCGACACTCCCGTCGCCTCGACGACGAAGGTCTTGCGCGCGTTGCACAGCAGGAGGAAGTCGCCCACGCTGAAGGCGTCGGTGGCATCCGGAAGCTGGTCGGAGTCGATTTCCACCGAGGTCGAGGTCGAGTCGACCACGCGGTACGCGGTGTCGTCGCCCGAGCGCACGGTCAGCTGGGTGTTGCTTCCGGAGACCGGGGAGCCGCGGAATTCCAGCGAGCGCGCTCCGGTGTCTTCGATCATCGACGCCGTCGAGCACGCGGATCCGCCGGCCGCGCGGATGTCGCGCGCCATGAGCTCGAAGGCGACGCGGGCGTTCTCCTGGATGCGCCCCAGCCCCTCGCTGGTCCGGAAGGTGGACTGGTTCGACATGAACACCGCGAACGCGGCGCCCATCACGATCAGGCCCAGCACCATGGAAATCATCAGCTCGACGAGGCTGAGGCCCGCCTCGCGCCGCCGGCCCATGGCCCCACCGGCCTGCCTGCGCCTGGATCCGCTCATATCCGGGTCTCCGTCACGATCGTGCGTGCAGTGCCGCCACCGGCGCGCTCGTCGTCCCATTGCACGGTGACGGTCCACGTCCCCCCGGCATTGGCCACGATCTGGCCGCAGGTCGTCGCGTCGTTGATGTGGCCGATGTTCGACTTGACCGAGGTCAGCCAGTTCCTCAGGTCGGCCTGGGCAAGCGCGTTGGCAGACACCACGGTCGCCGGGTTGCACACCCGCCCGCCGGTGGCGTACGCGGCCACGTTGGCGCGGTTGGCACGCATCGACTCGAGGATCGACTGCGTCTGCATCACGGCCTGGCTGCTCTCCAGCGAACTCTGGCCACCACGCAGCGCCATCGATTGCATCGCGGCGATACCGAGGAGTCCGATGGCGATGATCACCACCGAGACCAGGACCTCGATCAGGCTGACACCCTGCATGCCACGCCGGCTGTTCAATCGCTGCATTGGGCGCCTCCCGCCGTCTTCGTGGTGCTGATGTTCCCGCTGATCATCACGTTGATGTCGCGCTGGTTCTCGTCGAGCGATGCCGTGGGCGTGCACACGCTGAGCGTGGCGCCCGCCCTGATCAGGCCGGAGGGCCGGAACACGATGCCGGCCGAAGGGCCGCTGACCTGCAGGGAAGCCGGTGCGGTATGGGTCACGATGACGTCGTTCGCGGCACCGGCAGCGGCGGAATTGTCCGGGCCGGTCACGATCCAGCGGCTCCAGTCGGTGCTGGCGCTGCAGGTGGTGCCATTGCTGGTGGCGCAGATGGTGACCTGCGCGTTGCGGCGGATCGCCTCGGACCTGGCCAGCTGAAGAGACGAGGCCAGCTCGCTCGTCGCACCGGCCAGGCGATTGCCGGCGATCAGCGACGTCATCGCCGGCACGGCGACGGCAGCCAGAATCCCCACCACGGCGAGCGTGACCATGAGCTCGACCAGCGTGAAGCCGGCCGCCCCTGCCCGCACACGTCCCCTGCCGCCTGCGCGGTTTGTTATCGAGTCGAACATTCGGTTCCCCACTCCGGAGTCGATACGCTAGCCGGGGCCGCTCACACGTGCCAGCGGTGCCCGGACGAGCGGCACGATCCGGGACGTGGATGGCTAAACTCGCCGGATGGAGACCTCCCAGCCCGCCGGGCACAGCGCCCTGCGACCTCTCGACACGCTGTGGCAGGCCAACACGGTGATCCGGATCGTCCTCGCCGGCGAGGCCCTCGCCGTCGTGCTGGCCCTGGCCCCCGGGGCCGCCAATGACAGGCTTGCCTACTTCGGCATGGCCTCGTTCGCCATCCAGTGGATCGCGCTGGGGGGCATGGGCATCCTCTACGCCGCCCGCGCGCCCCTGGAGGCGGCGAGCCCGGTGGCGGTCGCGCGCGTGGCTTTGGCCGCGCTCCTCCTCAGCACCTGGCTGGTCACGCTGCTGGCGTGGCTGTTCCTGCGCGATCTGTGGCCCCTGCCGGCCGGCGGGTGGCCCTGGCTGGCCCTGCGGCTGACGGTCATGGCGCTCATGGTGGGGCTGCTGGCGCTGGCCGCGTTCCGGGCGCACTGGCACGTCCGCCAGATGGCGGTCCGCGCCAAGCAGGCCGAGCTGGAGGCACTGCAGGCGCGGATCAGGCCGCACTTCCTCTTCAATACGCTCAACACCGGCATCGCGCTCCTGCACGGCAGGCCCGGCGAGGCGGAACGGCTGCTGCTGGACCTCTCCGATCTGTTCCGCGCCGCGCTCGCCGGCCCTGCCGAGGTCACCCTCGAAGAAGAGCTGTCGCTGGCCCGGCGCTATCTCGAGATCGAGTCGCTACGCTTCGGCCCACGCCTCGAAGCATGCTGGGGCGTCACGGCCAGCGAAGCGGTCCTGGCCGGGACGCGGCTGCCTTCGCTGTCGGTGCAGCCCCTGGTGGAGAACGCGATCCGGCACGGCATCGAATCCAGCGGCCGCGGCGGCACCGTATCGATCGAAGTCGGGACCACGGCGGACGCCGTGCTCATCACGGTGCGCAACCCCCTCCCCGACGGCGGGGGCAGGAGCATCGCCACCGGCCACGGCATCGGGCTGGCCGCAGTGCGGGCGCGCATCGAGGCCATGCCCGGGGGCGTCGGAACCCTGGCGACCTCCACCCGGGACGGAGAGTTCGTCGCACGCCTGCGGATCGCGCTGAAGCCGCTCCCGGACGCGTGAGTCGCCCTCAGGTGACCACTTCGTAGCAGGGCCTGTAATCCCCACTGATCTTCATCCGGCGCTGCTCGACGAACGCGCGCAGCAGCGCGTCCAGGGCCTGCATCATGTCCGGGTCACCGTGGATCTGGAACGGCCCGAACTGCTCGATGCGGCGCATGCCATCCTCCTTCACATTGCCGGCAACGATGCCGGAGAAGGCACGACGCAGGTCCGCCGCAAGGGCGTGC
>DATBUS010000042.1:0-13457 GCA_036515815.1 Luteimonas sp. | reverse complement strand
GCCGCGCGCGAGCAGCAGGCGCGCACGCTTGCGGCCGCGCTGGCCGCCGACCCCGACTGGCTGGTGGTGCTCGATCGGGGTGCGGCGACGGGTGACAACGCATCCGCCACCGACCTTGCGGCGCAGGCCGGGGTGGCCGCCACGCGCGCCTTCCGCGAAGGACGCGTGCTGATGCTCGAACCGGCGGAGTGGTACATCGTTGGGGGCGGCTACACCGTGCTCCGCGACACCCTGGACGGGTTCGCGGAACGCCTCCGCGGCAACCACGCGACCGCGGTGGACGCAGGGGGCGGCCCGTCTCCATAGGGTGGCTGCCGCCCGTCGGAACACCCGCGGGCGGCACTTGCCGCGCGGCTCCCGCGGGTTTAACTGGAAATGCGCCTCCAAGGCGCGTGACCAAGGGAGAAGGCCATGAAAACGGTACTCCACGCCATCTGCGCCGCAGCCGCGGTCCTCGGGCTGTCGGCCTGCGCCAGCAGCGGCGGCATGGCTTCGGCGCCGCCGGGGGCCAGCCCGCAGCCGGATGGGCGCATCGTGACCGACATCGAGTACGTTGCCGCCGTCGAGCGCTCCGCGCGCGAGCGCCGGGTCGAGGTGCAGTGGGTGAATCCGCCCACGAAGCGCTACGTCAGGATGGCGGCGCGCTGACTCAGCGACGCGCCAGCAGGACCAGTACCGCGCCGGTCCCGCCCTGGGCGGGCGGCGTGGAATGGAAGGCCAGCACGTCCGCGCGCTGGCGCAGGACGCGGTCGACCACGTTCTTCAGCACCGGCAGGCTGTCGCTGGAATTGAGGCCCTTGCCGTGCACCACGCGGACGCAGCCGTAGCCCGCTTCGCGCGCTTCGGCCAGGAAGCGTCGCAGGAGCGCTTCGGCTGTTTCGGCATCGGCGTAATGCAGGTCGAGCTCGTCCTGGGCCGCATACAGGCCCTGTGACAGGCGCTTGAGCGTGCGTTGCGGCACCTGGTCGCGCCGGTGCGAGAGGACATCGCCGCGTTCGATCGAGAAGCCTTCGCCACGCCCCAGCCTGAAATCCTCGCGGGCCTGGGCATCGTCGCGCTCGGCCATGCGTGCCCGGGGTCGCGGCCGCGGGCGCTCGGGCGGCGCGGGTGTCGCGGGCAGGGCACGGACCGGACCGACGGCCGCGCGGAACAGCGCGGCATCGTCATCGTCGTCGTGTTTTCCACCCGGTCCGGCCATGCGGCAAGCCTAGCGCGGGGGGCCGCCGCCGTCGCGTTCCGTTATCATGAACGCAATGAAAATCCTCGTTAGCAACGACGACGGCGTCGACGCCCCCGGCATCCACGCACTCGCCGCAGGCCTGCGTGCCGCGGGCCACGAGGTGGTCGTCGTGGCGCCGGACCGGGACCGTTCCGGGGCCAGCAACTCGCTCACCCTCGACCTGCCGCTGCAGGCCGTGCGGGTCGATGCCGGGACTTGGCGCGTGCATGGCACGCCCACCGACTGCGTGCATGTCGCGATCACGGGAATGCTGGAGTCCGACCCGGACATCGTGGTCTCGGGCATCAACAACACCGCCAACCTCGGCGACGACGTCATCTATTCGGGCACGGTGGCCGCCGCGATGGAGGGCCGCTTCCTGGGTCTGCCGGCGGTGGCCGTATCGCTGGTCACGCGTGACCACCAGGGCCAGCATTACGAGAGCGCGGCGCGCGCGGCGGTGGAGATCGTCTCGCGGCTCAAGGCCGACCCGCTGCCGGCCGACACCATCCTCAATGTCAACGTGCCCGACCTTCCGTGGTCGGAGATCGAGGGCTTCGAGGTCACGCGCCTGGGCAACCGCCACCGCGCCGAGGCCTGCATCCCCGCGCAGGATCCGCGCGGCCGCAACTTCTGGTGGATCGGCGGCGCGGGCGCCGAGGCCGATTCCGGTCCCGGTACAGACTTCCATGCCGTTCGCACCCGCCATATCGCCATCACCCCGATCCAGGTCGACCTGACGCGCTACCAGGCGCTGGAGCAGGTGGCCGCCTGGGTGGGCGGACTGGAGGATGCGCTGCGCAACGGAGGCCGGTCGTGACGCCGCGGCTGCGGCTGCAACCGGAAGCGCTGGGCGTGGGCATGACCTCGCAGCGTGTGCGTGACCGGCTGATCGAGCGCCTGCGCAGCAATGGCATCGCCGACGAGCGCGTGCTCAACGCGATCCGCACGGTGCCGCGGCACCTGTTCGTCGACGAGGCCCTGGCCACCCGTGCCTACGAGGACACCGCGCTGCCCATCGGCCATGGCCAGACCATCTCGCAGCCCTGGGTGGTGGCGAAGATGACCGAGGCGCTGTTTTCCGACGGTGCGCACCCGCAGCGCGTGCTCGAGGTGGGGACCGGTTCGGGCTACCAGGCCGCCATCCTCGGCGCGCTTGGCCTGCAGGTGTACACGGTCGAGCGCATCGGCGACCTGTTGCGGGTGGCGCGCAAGCGGTTCCGCTCGCTGGGCCTGAACGTGCGCAGCAAGCATGACGATGGCCGCGTGGGCTGGCCGGAGGAGGCGCCCTTCGACGGGATCCTCGTCACGGCCGGTGCGCCGGCGCTGGTCGATGCCCTCACCGGGCAGCTCGCGCCCGGCGGGGTGCTGGTGGCACCTGTCGGCGCGCCCGGCGCGCAGTCGCTGCTGCGCCTGCGCAAGGACGCCGATGGCGGGATCGTGCAGGACACGCTCGCCATGGTGGCCTTCGTGCCGCTGCTGTCCGGGTTGCTGGACTGATGCCTGTGTCCGGGAAGCACCCGCCGTCCGGGCCCGCGGCCGAGCAGTCGCTGCGCACCCAGCTCGAGAACATCATCGCGCGCCTGCCCAGCGGGTCGATGACGCTCGGGGAGCTGCTGGCGATCATCGGCGACGAGGGCCTGCTGGTGCTCTCGATCCTGCTCACCCTGGTGTTCCTGATTCCGGTGTCGATCCCGGGCGTCAGCACGGTGTTCGGGGCCGCGATCCTTCTGGTCGGCCTGAGCCGCGTTTCCGGCCGCCCGCTCCGGGTGCCGGCCAGGCTGGCCGCGCGCGAACTCCCTGCCGACCGCCTGCGCCCCGCGCTCAGCGGTGGCATGTCCTGGGTGCGCCGCCTGGAACGCATCAGCCGTCCCTACCGCCTTCCCTCGCTCGTCGATGGCCGCGCGCAGCAGTTGTTCAACAACCTGGCCTTCATCTTCGCGGCGCTGCTGCTCATGGCGCCCTTCGGCTTCGTCCCGTTCAGCAACACCCTCCCTGCGATCGCGCTGCTGTTCTACGCTGTCGGCTTCATCCAGCGCGACGGCGTGGCCGTGCTCCTCGGTCACCTGGCCACCATCGGGACCGTGGTCTATTTCAGCGTCCTGATCGGCGGCGGTGGCCTGGCCCTGCAGCACCTGTGGCAGCGCTTCGCCGGGTGAGGGGCTCCGCCCTGTCCGAGCGTGCCACGCCATCGATGGAGGTTTTCCCGCGCATGCCCCTGATCCACCGAACCGCCCGCCTCGCCACGGTCCCGTTCATCGCACTGGTGCTGGCGCTTGCCGGCTGCGGCACGAGCAAGGTGGTACGGGAAGGCGGCAGCTCGACGCGGGCGTCCACTCCGAAGCCGGGCCAGACGGTGACCGTGCGCCGCGGAGACAACCTCTACCGGATCGCGGTCAACAACGGCATCAGCCCGCTCGACCTCGCGATGTGGAACAACGTGCAGCCGCCGTACACGATCTATCCGGGGCAGACGCTGCGCCTCTATCCCTCGGCGGGGACAACGCGCAGCCGGGGCTCGACGTCCACCGCGGCATCCGGCCGTGGCACGGCGCGCCAGCCCACGGACAGCCGCGGCCGCGTGGTCCGGCCCACGCAATCGCCGCCGCAGCCGACCGGTCCCGCGCCGATCCGCAGCGCCGTGGGCTGGCGCTGGCCGGCGGATGGTGGCCTGGTCAGCCGTTTCATCGAGGGCGATCCGACCCGCCAGGGCATCGGCGTGGCCGGGTCGGCCGGGCAGGCGGTGCGTGCCGCCGGCGACGGGGTGATCGTGTATTCGGGGTCGGGCCTGGTCGGCTACGGCGAGCTCATCATCATCAAGCACGACGAGCAGTGGCTGTCCGCCTATGGCCACAACCGCAAGCGCCTGGTGGGCGAGGGCGACCGGGTCAAGGCCGGACAGCAGATCGCGGAAATGGGCCGCACTGGCGCCGACCGCGACATGCTGCACTTCGAGATCCGCTACAACGGAAAGCCGGTCGACCCGCTGCGCTACCTGCCGCAACGCTGAGCGTCACGCGGCGCCAGGCGCCACGGGCGGCAGCCCGGTGCCTCAGCCGGCGAGGATGAACCCGGCCACGATCCGGCGGCCTTCACTGGCCAGCACGTTGAAGGTGCGCGCCGCAGCGGCATTGGTCATCGCTTCAAGGCCCACGCCGCGTGCGAGGCAGGCCGCCATGGTGCGGGGAGGCGGAAAGGCCTGGGCGTCACCGGTGCCGATGATGATCACCTCTGGATCGAGCGCCAGCAGCGGCTCGAGCCGTTCCGGGTCCAGTTCGGCCACCGGGGCGGCCTGCCAGTCCTCGATCAGGCGATCGCGGGAGACGATGAAGCTGGCCACCAGGCGGCGTTCGTTGACCAGGGCCGAGGCGCCATCCGCGCCGCGCATCACGTATTCGTAGTCGGGCAGCTCGTGGACCAGGTCCATCGCGGCGTCCTCAGCCTCGCGGCAGCACGATCTGCCGCTTCTCCGGGTTCGGGCGATACAGCACCGCGACGTGGCCGATGCGCTGCACCAGCGCGGCGCCGGTGCGTTGGGCGAGGTCGCCGATCAGGGCGTCGCGCTCCTCGCGGTCGGCCGCGCCCACCTTCACCTTGATGAGCTCGTGGTGCTCGAGCGCGCCATCGATCTCCGCCACCAGGGCATCGGTGACGCCCTTGCCGCCCACCTGCAGCATCGCCTTGAGCCCATGGGCCTGCCCGCGCAGGAAACGGTTCTGGGCGGCGGTGAGCTCGACGGTCATGGAGGCTGCGGTCAGGTACGGAGGGGCACGCAGGGTATCATGGCCGACCCCCAGCCCCCCTCCCGCAGGCGATGGCCACCCGCAGCAAAAGCAGCCAGCGCTGGCTCCAGGAACACTTCAACGATCCCTTCGTGAAGAAGGCGCAGGCCGAAGGCATGCGCTCGCGCGCCGCCTACAAGCTGGAGGAACTGGTCGAACGCGACCGCCTGCTGAAGCCGGGCATGACCGTGGTCGACCTCGGCGCCGCCCCCGGTGGCTGGTCGCAATGGGTCCGCCAGTCGCTCGGCGACAGCGGCCGGGTGATCGCGCTCGACATCCTCGACATGCCGGCCCTGGCGGGCGTGGAGTTCATCCACGGTGACTTCAGGGAAGACGCGGTACTTTCCCAGCTCGAATCCACCCTCGGCGGGGCGTCCGTGGACCTTGTCTTGTCGGACATGGCCCCCAACAAGAGTGGAGTGACAGCGGTGGACCAGCCCCGCGCCATGTACCTGGCGGAGCTTGCGATGGAATTCGGCGACCGGCACCTGCGGCCTGGTGGCGATTTCCTGATCAAGCTGTTCCACGGGGCCGGCTTCGACGAGTACGTGCGCGAGCTTCGCCGGCGCTACACCCGGGTGGTGGTGCGCAAGCCGGCGGCCTCGCGCCAGCGTTCGCCGGAGGTCTATGCGCTGGCGCAGGGCAAGCTGGCCCGGATGAAGTAAATTGGCGGCATCGCCGCGGAGAGTGGAATGAACGACCTGTTCAAGAATCTGATGCTGTGGGTGGTGGTCGCCGTCGTCCTGATGGCGGTCTTCAACAGCTTCAGCCCCAAGGCACCCGGCAGCCAGGAGGTCATGTATTCACAGTTCATGACCGAGGTGCGGACCGACCGCATCAAGGCGGTCGACATCGCCAGCGACGAGCGCTCGGTGCAGTTCCAGCGCAAGGACGGCACCACCGGCATCACCACGGCGCCGCGCCGCGACGACCGGATGGTCGACGACCTGATGAACCACAACGTGGAGATCAAGCAGGCGCCGCCGGAGTCGGGGGTGACGCTGTGGTCGCTGCTGCTCAATTTCCTGCCGGTGCTGCTGATCATCGGCTTCTGGTTCTTCATGATGCGGCAGATGCAGCAGGGCGGCAGCAAGGGCGCGATGTCCTTTGGCCGCTCGCGCGCCAAGCTGCTGGGCGACGACCAGGTCAAGGTGACCTTCGCCGACGTGGCCGGCTGCGACGAGGCCAAGGAAGAAGTCGGCGAACTGGTCGAGTTCCTGCGCGATCCCTCGCGCTTCCAGAAGCTGGGCGGCAAGATCCCGCGCGGCGTGCTGATGGTGGGCCCGCCGGGCACCGGCAAGACGCTGCTGGCCAAGGCCATCGCCGGCGAGGCCAAGGTGCCGTTCTTCTCGATCTCGGGTTCCGACTTCGTCGAGATGTTCGTCGGCGTCGGCGCCAGCCGCGTGCGCGACATGTTCGAGCAGGCCAAGAAGCACGCCCCGTGCATCATCTTCATCGACGAAATCGACGCCGTCGGCCGCCACCGCGGTGCCGGCCTGGGCGGCGGTCATGACGAGCGCGAGCAGACGCTGAACCAGCTGCTGGTCGAGATGGACGGCTTCGAGGGTGGCGAGGGCGTGATCGTGATCGCGGCCACGAACCGCCCCGACGTGCTCGACCCCGCGCTGCTGCGCCCCGGCCGTTTCGACCGCCAGGTGGTGGTGGGCCTGCCCGACGTGAAGGGCCGCGAGCAGATCCTCAAGGTGCATATGCGCAAGGTGCCGCTGGCCGACGACGTCGACGCGATGGTGGTCGCGCGCGGAACGCCGGGCTTCTCGGGCGCGGACCTGGCCAACCTCGTGAACGAGGCGGCCCTGTTCGCCGCACGCGGCAACTCGAAGGATGTCCGCATGGACCACTTCGACCGCGCGCGCGACAAGATCCTGATGGGTGCCGAACGCCGCTCGATGGCGATGAGCGAGGACGAGAAGACGCTGACGGCCTACCACGAGGCCGGGCACGCCATCGTCGGCCGCCTGGTACCCGAGCACGACCCGGTCTACAAGGTCACGATCATTCCGCGCGGGCGCGCGCTTGGCGTGACCATGTATCTGCCCGAAGGCGACAAGTACTCGATGAACAGGGTCGCGATCGAGTCGCAGCTGTGCTCGCTCTACGGCGGCCGCGTCGCCGAGGAGCTGATCTTCGGCGAGGACAAGGTCACCACCGGCGCGTCCAACGACATCGAGCGCGCAACCAAGATCGCCCGCAACATGGTCACCAAGTGGGGCCTGTCGGACGAGCTCGGCCCGATCGCCTATGGCGAGGAGGACGACGAGGTGTTCCTCGGCCGTTCGGTCACCCAGCACAAGAGCGTGTCCGATGACACGGCGCGTCGCATCGACGAGGTGGTCCGCTCCATCCTCGACCGTGCCTACGCGCGTACCTCGCAGATCCTCAACGAGAACGTCGACAAGCTGCATGCGATGGCGAAGCTGCTGCTGGAGTACGAGACCATCGACGTGCCGCAGATCGACGCGATCATGGAAGGCCGCGAGCCGCCGCCGCCAATGGGCTGGAGCAAGCCGCTGCCCAAGGGCGACGACGACGGGGACGGCAGCGGGAAGCGGCCGATCCCGATCGCGCCGGATCCGGCGCCACAGGCCTGAGTTGGACCGGAAGGGGCGCGGAAGCGCCCCTTCTGCTGTTTGGCATGTGGTGTGGGGGCGGACGCGACCTCTGTGGCGGCTTGAGGGAGAAGAGCATTGCGCGCGAAGCCGGAGAGCTCCGCCATTGCGGCGCTCTTGTCCTTCGATCCGAAGCCGGCTGACGTGGGAGCCCGTCGCGTGTACAGGGGGTGTGCGGAGAGCCGGCCATGGATGGCCGGCGCCCGTCCGCTGGGAGCAGGACGCGGAAACGGACGGCGCAGCACACCCCCTGTGCACGCGACGGGCAGCGCGGACTCCCACGGAGCCCCCGGAAAGGCCGAAGCCGGTGCCGGTAGTCCCATCGTCCTCCCGGGCGATAATCAGCCGTCCTGCCCGCGGAGAGCCACCATGTTCGACACCGTCCCCACACTCGACTGCGCGGGTCGCGCGCTACGGTTGGACCGTCCGCGGGTCATGGGCATCGTGAATGTCACGCCGGATTCCTTCTCCGACGGTGGCGATCATTTCGATGCCGGAGCAGCGATCGCCCATGGCCTGAAGCTGGCCGAAGAGGGTGCCGACATCCTCGACGTCGGCGGCGAATCGACGCGGCCGGGTTCGGAGGGCGTCGGCGCCGAAGAGGAGATCCGCCGCGTGGTGCCGGTGATCGAGGGCCTGGTGGGCGCGACGTCGCTGCCGGTCAGCATCGACACCTGGCGGCCGGAGGTGATGCGCGCGGCGGTCGCGGCCGGCGCCGGGATGATCAACGACATCCGCGCGCTGCGCGCCGAAGGTGCGCTGGACGCGGCGGCGGAGCTGGGCGTGCCCGTGGTGCTGATGCATATGCTGGGGGAGCCGCGCTCGATGCAGGAGGCGCCGGAATACGACGATGTGGTGGGTGACGTGCACCGCTTCCTAGCCGAGCGGATCTTCGCCGCCGAGATGGCCGGCATCCCGCGCAAGCAGCTGGTGGCCGACCCGGGCTTCGGCTTCGGCAAGACCACGCAGCACAACATCACCCTGCTCGCGCGGCTGGAGCGCTTCGTCGAGCTTGGCGTGCCGGTGCTGGCGGGGCTGTCGCGCAAGCGCAGCATCGGCGAGATCACCGGCCGGGAGGGGGCGAAGGCACGCGTGCACGGCTCGGTGGCCGCGCACATGATCGCGGCGCAGCGCGGCGCGACGCTGCTGCGCGTGCACGACGTGGCGGCCACGGTGGATTCGCTGAAGGTGCTGGCGGCGGTTGACGCGGTGCCGGCGCCGCGCGTGGCTGCTCCCGCGCCGGCCATGACCATCGACTGGCCCGGCTGAGCGCGCGCTCGCGTAAAGTCCCGGCGGTGCACGCCCCGCGCCGGGGCCCGGGGAGCACCGCATGACCGCAAGCCTGCCGCTGATCGCCACCTTCGCCGGCTACCTGGTGCTGATGATCGGCATCGGGCTGTGGGCCTACTGGCGAACGAAGACCTTCGACGACTACATCCTCGGTGGCCGTTCGCTGGGAAGCTTCGTGACCGCACTGTCGGCCGGTGCGTCCGACATGAGCGGCTGGCTGCTGATGGGGCTTCCCGGCGCCGCCTACCTGGGCGGACTGTCGGAAGGCTGGATCGCCGTGGGGTTGGTGCTGGGCGCCTGGGCGAACTGGCACCTGGTCGCGGGCCCGCTGCGCGTCTACACCGAGCGCACGCGGAACGCGCTGACGCTGCCGGACTACTTCACCCACCGCTTCGACGATCGTGCCCGCGTGCTGCGCGTGGTCTCGGCCTTCGTCATCCTCGTGTTCTTCGCGGTGTACTGCGCCTCGGGCATCGTCGCCGGGGCCAAGCTGTTCGAGGAAGTGTTCGGGCTGCCCTATGCGCAGGCACTGTGGTGGGGCGCGGCGGTCACGGTGGCCTACACCTTCATTGGCGGCTTCCTTGCGGTCAGCTGGACCGACACGGTGCAGGCGACGCTGATGATCTTCGCGCTGCTGCTGGTGCCGGTGATGGTGGTGGTCGGTGTCGGCGGACCGGGTGAGAGCCTGGCGCTGGTGGAGCAGGTGGATCCCGCGCGCCTGGACTGGGTCGGCACCGGCGGCGTGCTCGCGGTGGTGTCGGCGCTGGCCTGGGGCCTGGGCTACTTCGGACAGCCGCATATCCTGGCGCGCTTCATGGCCGCCGAATCGCTGGCGGCGATCCCGAACGCACGCCGCATCGGCATGACGTGGATGGTGCTGTGCCTGGCAGGTTCGGTGTCCGTGGGTCTCCTGGGGATCGCCTGGTATGCGGTCGAACCGGGCACCGGGCTGGCCGATCCCGAGCGCGTGTTCGTGAACCTGTCGCAGCAGCTGTTCAATCCATGGATCGCCGGGATCCTGCTTTCGGCCATCCTGGCCGCGATCATGAGCACGCTGTCGGCGCAGTTGCTGGTGTGTTCGAGCGCGCTGACCGAGGACTTCTACCGTGGCTTCGTGCGGCCACGTGCCGGGCAGCGCGAACTGGTCTGGTTCGGCCGCGCATCGGTGCTGGCAGTCGCCCTGCTGGCGATCTGGATCGCACGCGATCCCGACAGCCGCGTGCTTGGACTGGTGGCCTACGCCTGGGCCGGCTTCGGCGCCGCGTTCGGGCCGGTGGTGCTGCTGTCGCTCGGTTGGGCCCGGATGACGCGCAACGGGGCACTGGCGGGCGTCCTGGTCGGTGCGGTGACCGTGGTGCTCTGGCGCCACACGGGCAGTGCGCTGTATGAGATCGTGCCGGGCTTCTTCGCCGCCACCGTCGCCATCGTGGCGGTGAGCCTGCTGGGCCGCGCGCCGGCGGAGACGGTGCAGGCCACGCACCGCGAGGTGCGCCGCGAGCTGAAGGAACATGGCTACTGAGGATCGCCGCCCGCGCGCCATCGCGCTGATGGGCCCGACCGCGTCGGGCAAGACGGCGCTGGCGCTGGACTGGGCGGAGCGCTTCGGCGGCGAAGTGGTCAGCGTCGACTCGGCGCTGGTCTATCGCGGCCTCGACATGGGCGCCGCCAAGCCGGATGCCGCCGAGCAGGCACGGGTGCGCCACCACATGCTCGACCTGTGCGATCCGTGGGAGACGTACTCGGCGGCGGAATTCGCACAGGACGCGCGCGCCGCCATCGACGACATCGTCGCGCGTGGACGCCTGCCGATCCTTGCCGGCGGGACCGGGCTTTACTTCCGTGCCCTGCTGCGCGGCCTGGCGGAGATGCCGGCGGCCGATGCCGGCGTGCGCGCGCGGATCGAGGCCGAGGCGCGGTCGCGAGGCTGGCCCGCGCTGCACGACGAGCTTGCAGGTGTCGACCCTGCAGCGGCCGCGCGCATCGGACGCAACGACCCGCAGCGCATCCAGCGCGCCCTCGAGGTCTGGCGGATCAGCGGGCGGGCGATCAGTGCATGGCAGGCGGCGTCGGCCACGGGCCGGACGCGCCTGCCGCTGCGGGTGTTGAAGCTGGTGATCGCGCCGCCGGACCGCGACGTGCTGCACGCGCGCATCGCGCGGCGCTTCGACGCCATGCTGGCGTCCGGGTTCCTCGACGAGGTCCGGGCGCTGCGTGCCCTGCCGCAGCTGCGCGGCCATCCGGCCCCGCTCGACCTCCCGGCGATCCGCGCCGTGGGCTACCGCCAGGCCTGGGAATACCTGGACGGGCAGGGTGACATGGACATGCTGCGCGAACGCGGGATCGCCGCCACGCGCCAGCTGGCCAAGCGGCAACTCACGTGGCTGCGCGGCGAGCTGGATGCGCGCTGGTTCGACCCGGTGGCCGGCGGCCGTGGGCTCGAACAGGCGGTGGGTGACTTCGTTGGCGAGGGTCCACCGCGGGCCATGCGCGCGCCGGTCGTATAAGATCGCCGGAGCCGCCACGGGGAGTGGCATGGCGGCGCGGCGAAGGGCGCATCCATAACAACAACAAACAGCTGGGGAAATATTGATGTCCAAGGGACAGTCCTTGCAGGATCCTTTCCTGAACGCCCTGCGCCGCGAGCGCGTGCCGGTGTCGATCTACCTCGTCAACGGCATCAAGCTCCAGGGCACGATCGAATCCTTCGACCAGTTCGTGGTGCTGCTGCGCAATACGGTCAGCCAGATGGTCTACAAGCACGCCATCTCCACCGTGGTCCCGGCGCGCAACGTGCGCGTGGGTCCGGGTGGCGGGGTGGTCCAGGCCGCGGATGAACCGCAGGCCGCGGGTGCGGGTGCCGACGAGGCCGAGTGACGCTTGCGTGGCCGGTGGATGCCCCCATGTCGGGGGCATGACCCGAGACCGCCGACCGAATGCCGACCCAGCTGTTTGAACGCTCCCGCAAGGGTGAGCATGCGCTGCTGATCCAGCCCCATGCCGGCGGCCCGCCCGACGAGGGCGCGCTGGAGGAATTCGCCGAACTCGCGCGCTCGGCCGGCGCGACCGTTGCGCACGTGATGCCGGCACGCATCGACCGTCCCAACCCGGCCACCCTGCTGGGCAGCGGAAAGCTCGACGAGATCAAGGCCGCGGCCGATGCCACCGGCGCCGACCTGGTGCTGGTGAACCACCCGTTGTCGCCCGGCCAGGAGCGCAACCTCGAGAAGTTCCTTGAGCGTCGCGTGGTCGACCGCACCGGGCTGATCCTCGACATCTTCGCCCAGCGTGCGCGCAGCCACGAAGGCAAGCTGCAGGTGGAACTCGCCCAGCTGAAGCACATGGCCACGCGCCTGGTGCGCGGCTGGACGCATCTCGAGCGCCAGCGTGGCGGTTCGATCGGCCTGCGCGGTCCGGGCGAGACCCAGCTCGAAACCGACCGCCGCCTGCTGCAGAAGCGCGTCGAGCAGCTCCAGGCACGCCTGGAGAAGGTGGAAGTGCAGCGCACCCAGATGCGCCGCGCCCGGGTGCGCAGCGAGCTGCCGCGGGTCGCGCTCGTCGGCTACACCAATGCCGGCAAGTCGACCCTGTTCAATGCCCTGACCGGCGCCGACGCCTATGCGGCCGACCAGCTGTTCGCCACCCTCGACCCCACGGTGCGCAGGATCACGCTGCCCGGCGGCCACGTCGTGCTGGCCGATACCGTCGGCTTCGTGCGCGACCTGCCGCACGAACTGGTGGCCGCGTTCCGCTCCACCCTGAGCGAGGCCCGCGAGGCCGACCTGCTGGTGCACCTGATCGATGCCTCCGACCCGCTGCGCGACGAGCGCGTGGCCCAGGTCGACGAGGTGCTGGCCGAGATCGGCGCCGGGGACATCCCGCAGCTCCTGGTCTACAACAAGATCGACCGCCTGGGCGTGCCTGCGCGCCACGACCAGCCGAATGCCGGCGAACACCATGCCGACGAGGCGGCCGCGCGCGAGCGGGTGTGGATCTCCGCGCAGGAACGCGAGGGCATGGACCTGCTGCGCGAGGCCCTGGGTCGCCGGCTCGGCCTGCGCCGGTTCCAGGCCGAACTGCGCCTGCCGCCCGATGCCGGCCGCCTGCGGGCGCAGCTGCACGAGGTCGACGCGATCCGTGGCGAGCAACATGACGAGCACGGCTGGACGCTCGAGATCGACCTGCCGCTGAGCGATGCGCGCCGGCTCGCCGCGCGGGACGACGGTGGCCCGCTGCGCATGCTGCTGCCCGCCACCGACTGAGCCCGGCGCACCGCGGCCGGACCGCGGGGCCCGCACCTTGTAGAATGCCCGTTCGCCACCGGCATCCCGGCGGCGGGATCCCCAGACTGGAGCCAGCATGGCCTGGAACATCCCCGGCAAGAACAACGACGACCGCGGTTCGGGCCGCGACGGCGGCGGTGGCCGCCGCCAGAATCCCTGGCCGCCGCGCCGCAGTGGCGGTGGCCGCGGCCGCGGGCCCTTCGACCGCCTGCTCATGTTCCTGCTGCGCCACCTCAAGCCCGAGCGCTATGCCGCCGCG
>DATBUS010000041.1:0-13111 GCA_036515815.1 Luteimonas sp. | reverse complement strand
AGACGTGCGGGCGCAGGCGCGCATAGGCGGCCGCGTCGTGGGCGGCGATGGCGCGCAGTTCGCTCGCCTCGGCCAGCAGCGCGCCGGAGTTGCGGTAGCCGGGGCCGCGCGCGGCATAGGCCGCGTCCTCGGCGCCGGCGGGGCCGGGCTGCTGGTCGGCGTCGATCCAGTCGACCAGCGTGTCGGCCATCGCCGCGGCCTGCGCCGGCGTGAACGACAGCGCATGCAGCAGGGCCAGGTACTGCTGCACGCCGGCCTCGCGCCGCCGCCACTGCCCCGGCGCGCCTTCGACCACGCTGTTGAGGTTGAAGCAGGCGCTAGCGTCGTCCAGGCGCACCTGCATGGCGCCGCCGTCGATGGGGAACAGGAAGGGACGGCCGTTCCAGCCGCCCTCGAGGGTCGTGCGGCCATCGCCGCGGTCGAGCTGGTGGATGCGCGCGCGCGCCAGCTCCTCGCTGCCCAGCGCGTACCACTGCGCCTGCGCCAGCGCCTGGGCGTTGCCGGTGCGGCGCAGGCCGAAGCGGATGTCGTCCAGCACCGCGACCAGCAGCACCGTCATCACCGCGACCAGCAGCAGCACGGTGAGCAGGGCGGCGCCGGCCTGGCGGGTGGTGGCCGCGGCGGTCACGGCGCCACACCCGGCAGCAGGAAGCGCTGGCGCACGCGGCCGATCGCGTCGAGGTCCAGCTCCAGCTCGATCGCGTCGGGCATCGCCGTCGCGCCGCCGCGCCAGCCGTCGTTCCAGGCGCCGTCGGTGAAATAGGCCACGCGGGCGTCGCGGATGCCGGCGAGCAGCACGCGCGCCGGTGGCGGTGCGGCGCCGTCGACCGCGCTGCGCGCGCTGCGCTCCAGGCGGCCGTCGACGATGCGGTACTCCACGTATTCCAGCGAGGCGCGCGCGGCGGCCTCGGGGTTTTCATGGCCGCGCCGGACCAGGGCGAACAGCGGCCCGGCCTCGCCGGGTCGGCCACCGGTGAAGGCGTGGCGGCTGCTGCTGCCGTCGGCGCGCCGCACCAAACGCACCGCGGCCTGCGACAGGTCGGCGCGGAGCAGGGCGCGGGCGCGCTGGAACTCGCCCAGGCGGTCCATGCGCTCGCGCAGCACGCCCTGGCTGTCGGCCGCGTAGCCCATCACCGCCACGCCGGCGGCGGCGATCAGGCCGAAGATCGCCAGCGAGGCCATCACTTCCAGCAGGGTGAAGCCGCGGGCAGGGCGTCGGACACATGCGCCGGCACGGCGGTGGACCTGCGGGTGTGGCGCCGTCATCGCGGCAGGCTCCGGAACAGCGAGACCTCGGCGGCCACGCGCGCCTCGTCCGGCGGCGACACGCGGATGTCCACGCGCAGCAGCCCCGGGTCCGCGGTGGCGGCGGTGGTGCGGGTCCATCGCCAGCTGCGGCCGCCGGCCTCCTCGCGGCCCTGGGCCTCGGCGGCGAGTTCGCGCACGTCGACCACGGCGGCCTCGACCGCGACGCCGTCGGCCACCACCGCCGCGAGCACGCGCTCCTCGATCGTCACCGCGGTGCGGGTGCTCTCACCCGCCAGGTTCAGCAGGCCGAGCACGGCGAGCGCGAACACGGCCAGCGCCACCAGCATCTCGATCAGGGAGAAGCCGCTGCCGCGTGGGACGACCATGATCTCAGCGCGTCGCGACATCGACCGTCACCCCGCCGCCGCCATCCACTTCGATGCGGGCGTAGCGGCCTTCACGCAGCAGCACGAGGGCGGCAGGCTCGGTCGCACCGGTGGGATCGAAGCGGAACGCCATCCGCGCGTCGCGACGCGGCAGCTGCGGCTGCGTGCCGGGCTGCCAGTCGACGGCGGCGAAGGCGCGGCCATTCAGGGGCTGCCAGCCATCGAAGCGCCGGCGCGAAAACCCGTAGCCGCGCGACGTCACCGCCACCTCGACCGTGCGCATGCCGATGATGGCCTCGTCGCGCGCGTGCGCCAGCCGGGCCGCGAACGTCTCTGTTTCCTTGACCAGCACGTCATCCGTGGACGGCAATGTCAGCGCCACGGCCGCACCCGCCAGGCCGATGACGGCCAGCGCCACCATCAGCTCGACCAGGGTGAACCCGCGCGCGCGCCGCATGGCCGTGGCTCAGCGCCAGTTGCCGATGTCGGCGTTGTCGCCGTCGCCGCCCTCGGCACCGTCGGCGCCGAAGGAGAACACGTCGAACCCGCCGCTGCGGCCCGGCTGGCGGTACTGGTAGGCCTGGCCCCACGGGTCCTCGGGCAGGCGGCGGATGTAGCCGCCCTTGCGGTAGCGATCGGGGCGCGCGAGGCCGGACGGCGCTTCAAGCAGCGCGTCGAGGCCCTGTGCCGTCGTCGGATAGGCCAGGTTGTCCAGGCGGTAGGTCTCGAGCGCCTGCTCCAGCACCGAGATGTCGGCGCGCGCCTTCTCGGTCATGGCGCGGTCCTGGCTGGGCATGACGTTGATCATCACCACCGTCGACAGCAGGCCGATGATCACGATCGCGACCATCAGTTCCACCAGGGTGAAGCCGCGGGCGTGGCGGCGGCGACCTGCGGGGGCCGCGGAGATACGGTGCGATCGATGGGTGGACGGGGCGGTGTGGTGGGTGTCGCGTTGCATGTCGGCCTCCATCAGCCGGCCACGAGGGCGTTGAACTGCAGGATCGGCAGCAGGATGGCGAGCACGATCACCGCCACCATCGCGCCCAGCACGATGATGATCAGGGGTTCGAGCAGGCTCATCGCCGCCGTGGTGAAGGTGTTGAACTCGCGTTCGAGGTAGTCGGCCGCGCGGTCGAGCATCGGCGCCAGGCGCCCGCTGTCCTCGCCGCTGGTCGCCATGTAGAGCAGGGTCGGCGGGAACACCGCGGCGCGCTTCATCGCGCTGGACAGGCTGCCGCCCTCGCGGATGACTTCGACCATCGACTCCGTGGCCTCGCGCAGCACGGTGTTGCCGACCGTGCGCGCGGTGATCGCCAGGCCCTCGATCAGCGGCAGGCCGCTGTCGGACATGGTCGCGAGCGTGCGGGCCATGCGCGCGGCGTGGACGTCGCGCAGCAGCCGGCCCAGCAGGGGCAGGCGCAGCAGGGCGGCGTCGAAGCGGCGGCGCGGGCCGGGGCGGCGCAGCAGGCGGCTGATGGCGAAGCCGGCGGCGGCCAGCAGCACGAGGATCGGCAGCCACCACGCCACCAGCGCGTCGGAGATGCCGATGACGATGCGGGTGAGCAGCGGCAGCTCGCGGCCCATGGACTCGAACTGCTCGACCACCTTCGGCACCACGAACACCATCAGCGCGATCACCACCAGCACCGCGGTGACCGCGAGCGCGGCCGGATACACCAGCGCCGAGACCAGCTTGCCGCGCACCTGCTGGTCGCGCTCGTGCAGGTCGGCCAGGCGCTGGAGGATCTGTGGCAGGGCGCCGGTGCCTTCGCCGGCGGCGACCATGGCGCGGTACAGCGGCGGGAAGGCGCGCGGCTCGCGCGCCATCGCGTCCGACAGCCGGAAGCCTTCGACCACGCGTGCGTGGGTGGCCATGACCACGCGCCGCACCGGCGCGCGCTCGGACTGGCTGCCGATGGTGCGCAGGGCTTCCTCCAGCGGCGCGACCGCGACCAGGGTGGCGAGCTGGCGGGTGAGCAGGGTCAGGTCCTTGGCGCCGAAGCGGCCGCGGCTGCGGACCGACTGCGCGCTGCGTCCGGTGGCCGGCTCCACGCGCACCGGCAGCAGGCGGCGGCCTTCCAGCAGGCGGCGCGCATCGGCGGCACTGCCGGCATCGATCACGCCGTCGCGGCTGCGGCCCTGGACGTCGAGCGCCGAGTACTCAAACGCCGCCATGGTCCTGCAGCTCCTGGCGGGTGACGCGCATGGCTTCCTCGAGCGTGGTCTCGCCGCGCAGCACGGCCGCGCGCGCGGCGTCGCCGAGGCGGCCGCTGCGGGCGAAGGCGGCATCGGCCAGCGCGTCCTCGTCGGCGCCGGTACCGATCAGCTGGCGCACGCGCTCGTCGACTTCCAGCGCCTCGTGGATGCCGAGGCGGCCGGCATAGCCGGTATGGCTGCACTGCGCGCAGCCGGTGGCGCGGTACAGCGTGGCGGCCGTCGCTGCAGCGGTGGCCGTGGCGCCGCCACCGGCCGCCGTTCCGGCATGGCCGGCGGCACCGTCCGCGACCTGCCCCAGCAGCGCCAGCGCGGAGCGGAGGCTGTCGCTAGCCATTGGCTCGCGGCAGGCCGTGCACAGCCGCCGCAGCAGGCGCTGCGCCAGCACCAGGCGCAGGCTCGAGGCCAGCAGGAAGGACTCGATGCCCATGTCGCGCAGGCGCGTGACGGCGCCCGGCGCGTCGTTGGTGTGCACCGTAGACAGCACCAGGTGGCCGGTGAGGCTGGCCTGGACCGCGATCTGCGCGGTCTCCGGGTCGCGCACCTCGCCCACCATCACCACGTCCGGGTCCTGGCGCAGGATCGCGCGCAGGCCGGCGGCGAAGCTGAGCCCCACGCGCGCGTTGACCTGGGTCTGGCCGACGCCGTCGATGGCGTACTCCACCGGGTCCTCGACGGTGAGGATGTTGCGGCGGCCGTCGTTGAGCGCGGCCAGCGCGGCGTAGAGCGTGGTGGTCTTGCCGGCGCCGGTGGGTCCGGTGACCAGCACGATGCCGTTGGGCACGCGCAGGGCACGCTGCAGCGCGTCCAGCACGCGTGGCTGCATGCCCAGGCCTTCGAGCGACAGCGTGCCCTGGTCCTTGTCGAGGATTCGCAGCACCACGCGCTCGCCGCCGCGCGCGGGCAGGGTGGAGACGCGCACGTCCAGGGCCTTGCTGCCCATCGTCAGGCCGATGCGGCCGTCCTGCGGCAGGCGCTTCTCGGCGATGTCCAGGCGCGCCATGACCTTGATCCGTGACACCAGCAGCGGCGCGATGCGCCCGGGCAGGCGCAGCGCCTCGCGCATCACGCCGTCCACGCGCATGCGCACCACCAGCGCGGACTCGAAGGGCTCGATGTGCACGTCGGAGGCGCCGATGCGCGCGGCCTCGGCGATCAGGCCGTTGATCAGCCGGATGACGGGCGCATCGTCCTGCGCGTCGAGCAGGTCGGCGGTGGCCGGGAGGTCGCCGGCCAGGGCGTCGAGGTCGCCGGACAGCTCGAAATCGTCGGCGCCGCCGGCCAGCGCGGCGTCGGCGTAGAGCTCGGACAGGCGGCGGTCGAAGGCGCTGCGTGCCAGATCTTCGACCTCGAGCTCCATGCCGAGGCTGCGGCGGGCTTCGAGCAGGGCCACCGGATCGGCATCCTCGCGCAGGCCGACGCGCGCGCGCGCGGCCGCGTCGTCCATTCCCAGCAGCACCACGCCGTGATGCTTGGCGAAGCCGTAGGCGAAGGCGGGCGGGGACGCGCTCACGGCCGTGCGTCGCCGCTGCCTGCCGGGGTGGAGGCCGGTGACGCCGCGCCGGGCGCCGGCATCGCCGGCGGCGCCGTGCGCAGGTACTCGCGCACCAGCTCGTCGAGCGCGGTCTCGCGCTCGCCCATGACCGGCAGCCGGCCGCGCATGTAGTCCCAGCGCCCGGCGCTCATCGCCTGCGCGTCGGCGGTGCTGCGCACGATGGTCGGACGGATGAACACCATCAGGTTGGTCTTGTCGCGCGAGCGCGAGCGGTGCTTGAACAGCTGGCCGACGATCGGGATGTCGCCCAGCAGCGGCACCTTGGACAGCGTGTTGCGGTCGCTCTGGTCGAGCAGGCCGCCGAGCGCGACGATCTCGCCGTCGTCCACCAGCACCCGGGTCTCGACCTCGCGCTTGTTCAGCACCAGCTCCGAGAAGTCCTCGCTCACCGGCCCGGCGATCGACGACACCTCCTGGCGCAGGGTGAGCGTGATGCCGCCGCCGGCGTTGATCTGCGGCGTGACCTCGAGCTGGATGCCGACGTCCTGGCGCTCGATGGTGCGGAAGGGGTTGCTGTTGTTGTCGCCCAGCACCTCGCCGCTGGTGGTCGGCACTTCCTGGCCGACCAGGATCCGCGCTTCCTCGTTGTCCAGCGTCAGGATCGAGGGCGTGGACAGCAGGTTGGACGCGGTGTCGCTGTTCACCGCGTCGATGATCAGGCCGAAGGTCGCGTTGTCGTTGCTGCCGGCGATGCCGCCGAGCGCGCCGTTGATGCCCAGCAGCGACTGCACGGCCGCCCGGCGCGCGAGGTCGAGCACGCCGTCATCGTCGTCGTCGCCCTCGCGGCGCTGCTGTTCGGCGTACCAGCCGCCGGCGATCGGCATGATCCCGGTGCCCGCGCCGGGATGCTGGGTGGCGAGGAAGGGCACGTTGCTGCCTTCCTTGCCGGCCACCAGCAGCTGCGCGCCAAGACGCCTGGCGGCATTGTCGGAGATCTCGACCACGATCGCCTCCACCAGCACCTGCTCGCGGCGGGTGTCGAGCTGGGTGATGACGTCGACCAGCAGGCGCTGGGTCTCGGGATCGGCGTTGATGATCAGCGAGTTGGCACCGGGGTAGCGCACGATCGTGGGCCGCTTGCCCGGCACCGCGCTGATCACCTGCGCGGTGGTGGCCTCGGCGGCACCGGCCGCGCTGGCGGCCACGGAGCCGCCGGCGTCCTCGCCACCGGGCGTCTGTCCGACCAGCTGCTGCAGCACCGGCAGCAGCTGCTCGGCGCTGGCGTGCTGCAGGCGCACCACGCGCACGCCGCCGGTGCGTTCGGCGCGGCGGTCGAGCTCGAGGATGGTCTGCACCACGCGCTGCACCGCGCTGGGCGCGCCGCGCACGACGATCGAGTTGCTGCCTTCCACGGCCTGGATCGAGAGCTGCCCGCCGCGGCCTTCGCCGCCGCCGAACAGCTGGTTGACCGTCGCCGCGACCTCGCGCGCCGAGCTGTTGCGCAGCGTCACGGTGTCGATGCCGGCGGTGTCGCTGTCGATCTGTGCGACCAGGCCGCGGATGCGGCGGATGTTGTCGGCGTAGTCGGCGACCAGCAGCGCGTTGCCCTGCGGCGTCGGGATCACCACGCCGCCGCGGCCGACCAGCGGCTTGAGCGTTTCCGCGGCGATGCGCGCATCCACCGTCGACAGCGGCAGCACCTGGGTGGTGAAGGCCGAAGCGCCGTAACCGCCGCCGGGCGACTGCACGGCCTGGGCGTCGGGCACCACGCGATAGGCGCCGGGCCCGGCGCTCACCGCCACCAGGCCGTTCGCGCGCAGCACCGCCAGCAGCACGCCCAGCAGTTCGGACTCGTCCATGGCGACGTCGCGGGTGATGCTGACGCTGCCCTGCACGGCCGGGTCGATGATGAAGGTGGTGCCGGTGGCGCGCGCCACGTCCTGGATGAAGGCGCGGATGTCGGCGTCCTGCGCGGTCACGCCGGCGCCGGACTGGGCGAACGCGAAGGGCGCGGGCTGGGCCGCGAGCGCGAGGACGAGGGCGGCGGCGAGGAGTCGCTGGTTCACGGTGTCTTGGCCTGCAGGGTCGCGCTGCGGATCTGGCCGTCGCGGCGGAAGGTGAAGGTGATGGTGTCGGCCCCTGCGAGCGTCTGGGCGAGGGCGGCATGGCGCTCCGGATCCAGCGCCTCGTTGTTCACCGACAGCAGCACGTCGCCGGCCTGCAGCCCGGCCTGGCGCAGGACGGCGTCGTTGCCGCGGGAAATGACGGTGTAGCCGGTGATCCGGCCATTGGCCTCTTCGGGCGCCAGGCCCATGCTGGCGAGGAGCCTTGCGGGGTCGACCACCGGGACGTCCGCGCTGGGGGCCGCTGCGGAAGGTGCCGCCGCCGATGCGGCTGCCGCGGCCGGTGCGCGCGTGGCGGTCTTCGCCACCGGTGCCGCGTCGGGTCGGCTGAAGCGCAGCTCGCTGCGACGCCCGCCGCTGTCGAGCACGACGTGGTCCGGCCACACCTCCGCCAGCACCACGCCTGGCGCCACCTCCGTGCCGGCGGCGACGGAGCGCTGCGGGCCGTCGGCGGTGGCAACGATGGCGCTGCCACCGCCCGTGGCGGGCCGGACCGCGAACAGGCGCAGGCCCGATGCGTCGGCGCTGGCGACGGGGCCGCGCTGCGGATGGAAGGCGTCGATGGCGAGGCGCGCGGGCTGCACCGGCAGGTCCAGCGCCGCATCGAAAGGCAGGGTGCCCAGGCTCGCGGGCGGCAGCAGCAGCCAGGCCAGGCGCGCCGCCTGGACGCCGAGCAGCAGCACGATGGCCAGCTCGGCGGCGCGCCGCAGCCCGTCCACGCCACCGGGCCTGGCCAGCAGCAAGCGGGGATCCCGGAAGGCGTCGAGCATGGGCACGGGCAGGTCGTCCAGGCGCAGGAGGTGCGCCGCCGCGACAGCATGCGAAGGTTTCGTGACAGACCTGTTTCAGCTGACACATTCCGGTCGCAGAACCGGAAGAAAAGGGTTCTTCGCCCAATCGGGGGGAATGTTCGCGTTGGTGTTTTCGGGCTGCGGCGGCCCTGCGCCCGCACCGGGCACCACCTTTCCCGCGGTCTGGAAAGACATTGAACCCTGACTGCGCGATTCCTTCCCGACCCGGTCTCGCCACTCCCTGTCGCGGCTGCCGCCGCGATCGCTGTCGCCCTTGTTGCTGTTGCTGTTGCCCTCGATCTTTCCCGAGGCCGGACCTCGCCACAGCCCGTCGCGCGCACAGGGGGTGTGCGGACAGCCGGCCATGGATGGCCGGCGGCCGGCAGTGGGAGCAGGACGCGGAGATGCCGGGGGAGCACACCCCCTGTGTGCGCGACGGGCCGCGTACGCCACCACGGAGCCGACTTGCATCACGACCCGACTCCGCAAGCATCTCTGGCCATAGCAGACGCCGATCCAACATCACCACAGCCAGCTCGACCGCAAGCATCTTCCCCTCACTTGGGAGAAGAACCAAAAAAAGGGGCGCCCGCGAACGGACGCCCCTGTCCCCACCCCGGGGCGAACGCGGTCAGAACTCGGTGGAGATGCTGAACGAGTACGAGACGCCCGGGTCGTAGCGCAGCACGTGGATCTTCTGGCCGCCGCCGCCCTCGATGTACTCGTCGACTTCGGTGTCCAGGATGTTGCGGGCCGCGAAGCCCAGCGTCACCGGGGTTTCGCCGAAGTGCATGGTCTTGCGCAGCACGAAGTCCAGGGTCAGGCCCGGCTCCTCCATCAGGTCCTGGCGCAGGTTGTTGCCGCGGGCCGAGATGCGCTCGCTGACGTAGTTGGCGATCAGCGTCGCCTGCAGGTCCTTGTCTGTGTTCTCGACGCCGAACTGCAGGTTGGCGATGTGCTCCGACTGGCCCTGCAGCGCGCTGCCGTCCAGGATCAGGCTGCGCGCCGGCTGGGTAATGCCGGTGCCGCTGTCGAGCGCCACGGTGTCGCCCTCGTTGGCGTTCACCTCGGACTGCGTCCAGGTGTAGTTCGTGGCCAGGTAGAGACGGTTGCCGTCCCACCAGTCGGCCGCGAACGCCGGGTCGAAGTACTTCTTGAACTCCAGCTCCGCGCCGTAGACCGTGGCCTCCGGCGCGTTGACGAAGGTCTGCCACAGGGCGTCGCCGCCGCCGGTGAACATGATCGCCTCGATCGGCTTGTCGATCTGCTTGTGGAACAGGCCGGCGGTGAAGTACTCGCCCGAGCCGAAGAACCACTCGTAGCGCGCGTCGAGGTTGGTCAGCTCGCTGTCGACCAGGTACGGGTTGCCGTAGAGCTGGCGGTCCTTGTCGGGGTCGGTGTAGAGCTGTGGCGACAGTTCGCGGAACTGCGGTCGCGCGATGGTCTGCGAGGCGCCGAAGCGGAGCTGGCGGTTGTCGGCCAGGTTCCAGGTCAGGGTCAGCGCGGGCAGGATGTAGTCGTTCTCCAGCGGCGCGATCGCGCCCGCGCGGGCACCGGTGTAGATGTCGTACGGATGCACCGCCTGGGTGGCGTCCTCGTAGCGCAGGCCGAAGGTGCCGCGCAGGTTCGGCGTGATCTCGCCCTCCACCTGTACGTAGGTGCCCAGCACCTTGAGCGTGGCGTCGTAGGCCGCCTGGCCGCCGAGGCCGGTGGTCTCCTCCAGGCGCAGCCAGCCCTGGCTCAGGTTGTAGTCGGAGAACAGGTAGTCGGGGCGCTGGTACGGAAAATAGAAGGGCAGCTCGGCGCCGTTGCCGGGGCCGTCGCCGGCGAAGAAACGGAACTCGCGCGACCAGGCGTTGCGGTCGTTGTCCATGTAGGACACACCGGCGAGCACGGTGAGGTCGCGTTCGACCGGCAGGCGCCAGCTCAGGTCGACGCCGCCGCTGGCGACCTCGTCCTCGACGCCGCTGAAGCGGGTGTAGTTCTCCTGGTTCCGGACCGAGTAGGCCCAGTAGCCGTCGCCCTCGTCGCGGAAGCCGATCTGCTTCTCGTAGGGCACGTCGCGGGTCGCGCGCGCCCAGGCGGCGCGCCATTCGACCTTGACGTCGCCGTACTCGCCGAACTCGTGCTTGCCGCTGACCTGGTGGTTGACCATCTCGCGCTCGAACCAGCGGGTGTCGTCCTCGCGATAGCCGTAGCCGGAGACGTAGTCCATGCCGGCGCGGCTGCGCGCTTCCTTGATCGTGTCGTGCACGTACAGGGTGGTCAGGTCGATGCGGTGGGTGCCCCACTCGTAGCCGACGCCGAACAGGCCGTTGACGCGCGCGTTGTTGCGCGTGGTCAGGAACTCGTAGTCCTTGGCGTAGGACAGGGTTTCGTCGTTGTCGCCGAGGAACACGCCCTGTTCCTGGTCGCCGAAGAGGGTCCGCCACTCATTGTCGAAGCCGGCCACGGCGATGAAGCCGATGCGCGCGTCGTCGCCCATGTCGCCGGACCAACCGGCGCTGATGCCGAAGTTGACGTCGGGATCGATGCTGTCGTTTTCCTGCAGCAGGTTCAGGTTGGCGTTCTCGAAGCTGCGGCCGATATGCGCGAGCTCTTCGTTGCTGAAGTTGCTGCGGTCGATGCGCTTGCCGGTGGCCATCGCGTCCTGGAGCGCGCGCGGCATCTTGCGGGTGCCGTCGTCGTAGCCCCAGAAGTCGTCGTCGCCGCCGTAGTAGGTCAGGCCCTTCTCGCCGGTGGTGGCGCTGTTGCCGCCGCCGCCCACGCTCAGCTTGAGGAAGGGCTCGGCGGGGATGTTGAGCGTCTGCAGGTCGACCACGCCGCCGCCGAACTCGCCGGGGTAGCGCGCCGAGTAGGTCTTCTGCACGGTCATGCCCTGCAGCGCCTCGGCCGGGAACAGGTCCAGCGGCACCACGCGCTGCATCGGCTCCGGGCTGGGCAGGGGCGAGCCGTTGAGCAGCGCCGAGGAATAGCGCTCGCCGAGGCCGCGGACGTACACGAACTTGTCGCCGACGATGCTCACGCCGGACACGCGCTGCAGGGCGTCGGCGGCATCGGAGTCGCCGGTGCGCACGAAGTCCTCGCGGGTCACGAACGAGGCCACCTCGGCGGTCTGCAGCATCGGCTCGGGGATGTACTCGCCGCGCACCTCGACGGCGTCGAGCTGGACGGCCTGTTCCGTATCGGCCGCCGGCTGCGCGGCGGTGGCCGCGGACTGCGCGATCGTGGCGTGCACGATCGTGGCCTGGGACGGCACCGTGGCCTGGCCGCCGGGCACGTCGTGCTGCTGGGCCCAGGCGCCCTGGCAGGCGAGGAGGGTGGTGATCGCGACGGACAGGCCGCTGCGTGTCGGGGTGCGCTTCATAGTGGGACCTTGGGCTGTGCGGGAACGGGGCCGTGCATATAGGGAGGGGCGGCCCGGTGGGCCGCCCCTTGCTGGAGCGTCAGGCCCGGTCAGCAGGGCGTGTCGGCGGTCAGGCCGCAGGTCCAGCCCTGCCACCAGGTGTCGTTCGCATCCTTCACGCCGCCGATGTAGTCCACCTGCTGCAGGAAGGGATGCTTGCCCGGCAGGTTGGCGGCCGCCGGCACGGCGGTTTCGTTGGCGCCGTTGACGAACACGCTGGTCAGGGTCGAGTTGCCGGCCACGGTGTTGACGCCCGCGGTGAAGGCGGCCTCGGCGGCTTCGTTGTTGAAGTTGTTCGGGCAGGCGAAGAACACCGACTCGAGGGTGGCGGTGCTGCCGCGCTCGGGGGTCTCGACGCTGAGGCAGGTCAGGCCCTTGCCGGTGCCACCGGGCTTGCGGGTCACCACGGTGTTGTAGATCTCCGCGCGCGAACCGAGGTTCACGGTGAAGCCCGAGCCATTGCCGCTGCTGCCGCCGGCGCGGCCGACGTAGGTGAAGTTGGCGACGTGCGGGTTCGAGTACTGCCCGGCGGTGAGCGGGATCGTGTTGCTGCTGTTGGTGCCCGACCACTCGTTCATGTTGTCGCCGGTGCTGTCGCGCTGGACGACGATGCCGAACTGCACCGCACCGCTCCACATGGAGTCGATGTCGAGGCTGTCGTCGCTGGCGCCGGTGACCACGATGCGACGGCCGTTGACCGTGCCGCCGAAGATCTCGATGCCGTCGTCCGAGCTGTTGTGGACCTGCACGTACTCGATGGTGGTGCCGCTGCCGACGCCGCCCATGGTCAGGCCCTGGAGCTCGTTGCCGCCGGAGAAGGCGAAGCCCGAGTAGCGGATCTGCATGTACTGCACGGTGCCGGAGTTGTCGGTGGCCGAGTTGCCGCCGTACATGCCCAGGTCGCCGCCCTCGATGCGGGTCTCGCACTGCGCGGTGCCAGGCTGGAAGTCGCCGATGCAGGTGTTGACGGGCGCGCGGCCGGCCAGCACCAGGCCGCCCCAGCGACCTTCGGTCTCGGCGGTGGCGCCGCCTTCGACGTCGATCTTCGCGGTCATGATGATCGGCTCCTCGGCGGTGCCAAGCGCGTAGATCTTCGAACCGCGGTTGACGACGAGCGCGTCGGGACCGGCCGAGGCGTACAGCGTCACGCCGGCCTCGATGTTGAGGATGCCTTCACGGGCACCGGCGCGCGGCGCGGCGGCGTCGCCACCCATGTCCTCGCCGACGTGCACCGCGCCATTGATGGCGTAGACGGTGCCGGCGGCCTTGGGCACGGTGAGCTCGCCGATGATGCGCTCGGGCAGTTCGCAGGCGCGGAAGTCTGCGATGGTGCCGATGTTGCGGAAGCCTTCCGGGCAGGACGCGGCGGGGCCCGACGGCGGCGGTTCGCTCGGCGGCGGCTCGGCCGGGGGCGGGTTCGACGGCGGCGGCGCGGTCGGGGGCGG
>DATBUS010000040.1:0-29636 GCA_036515815.1 Luteimonas sp. | reverse complement strand
GCCGGAGCGCCGCCGGGCCGCCGCGGCGGCTGATGCCGCGCAGCTGCGCAACGGCCTGGCGCCGGCGCAGCGCGTCACCCTGGAAGCGCTGGAGATCTTCGGCTGGCGGCTGGCGTTCGTGCGCCGCCCGCTGTTCCAGGCACCGGTGCCGGTACTGTTCGACCAGGGCGGCACCCGCCACGTGGTGATCCGCGACGACGGCACGCTGGACGAGCAGCCCACGCTGAAACTGCGCAACTGATCGCGCGGCGTCGCGGGCCGCTGTGCTCGCGCGACGCGAACCCCGTGCGGCCTAGACTGCGGGCTCCGTCACGCCGGAGCACGCGCATGGCCCATGTCCCTTCGATGCCCGCGGCCTTCCTCGGCCACGGCTCGCCCATGAACGCGCTGGAGCGCAATCGTTTCACCGATGCCTGGCGCGCCTTCGGCGCATCGGTGCCGCGGCCGCGGGCGATCCTGGTGGTGTCGGCGCACTGGTACATCAACGCCACCGCGGTCACGGCGATGTCGCGGCCGCGCACCATCCACGACTTCTACGGCTTTCCGCAGCCGCTGTTCGAGGTGCAGTACCCGGCGCCGGGGCTGCCGGAACTGGCCGACGAGGTGGCCGAGGTGGTGAAGCCGGATTCCGTCGGCGCCGACCATGATGGCTGGGGGCTCGACCACGGCACCTGGTCGGTACTCGTGCATGCCTTCCCGGAGGCCGACATCCCGGTGGTGCAGCTCTCGATCAATGCGCAGAAGCCGCCCGCGTGGCACGTGGCGATGGGTGCGAAGCTGGCCGCGCTGCGCGAGCGCGGGGTGTTGCTGGTGGGCAGCGGCAACGTGGTGCACAACCTGCGCGCGATGGACTGGAAGCAGCCGGGCGCGGCCTTCGACTGGAACACGCGCTTCGACGAGGCCGCGAAGCAGGTGCTGGCCGAGCGCCCGGGTGACGCGGCGGCACTGGTGGACCATCGCGACTACGCGCTGTCCGCGCCCACGGCGGAGCACTTCCTGCCGCTGATGTACCTGGCCGGCTTCGCGGCCGCCACCGGGCGCGGCGCGGATGTGCTGGTGGAAGGCCGGGCCTACGGTTCGCTGTCGATGACCAGCTACGCTGTGGGCGCGGATTGCCCGCCGCGTTCGGATGCCAAGCCCGAGGCTGCCGAGCTGGGCACGATGCTGCCGGCCGAGGTCAGCAATATCTGAGCACGGCGTGGCGCGTCCGCGGTGCCTTAGTCGCGATCGCGTCGCGGGCGCTTGGCACGCTTGCCGTTCGCGGCGCGACCCTGCGCGAAGTCCGGGAAGGTCTCCTCCAGCGAGGCGTCGTCGGGGAGGATGTAGAACACCCCGCCACGCTCGAAGGTGGGACGGACCAGCTGCTCGTAGAACGTGGGCGATACGTTGATGCAGCCGTGGGTGACTCGGTTGTCGTCCGGCGTGGGCGAGGCCAGGCGCTCGGGGCGCTTCTCGTCCGGTACGCCGGTCGCGGTGGGGTGGATGGACACCGCGGAGTCGTAATCGACCCACAGCACGCGGCCGGCATCGATGGACGGGCCATAGCCGCCCACGAAGCGGCCCGCGGGCGTGGTGCGGTCACGGCCGGGAATCTCGCGCAGGGCCAGGCCTGCGATGCCGGGCGCGGTGTGGTCGCCCACGGCCGAGCCGAACAGTCCGGGCGCGGCACCACGCAGGCGGCCATCGCCGCCGAACACGAGGATCTGCGCGGCGGCCTTGTCCATGATGGCGAAGGGGTAGCCCTGGTTGTCGCCCGACGCGACGACCCAGCCGGCCAGTTCGATCACCGTGTCGGACACGTCCTGGCCGGACGGAAGTTCGTCGAGCGAGGTCGCGACCGGCGCAACGTCCTCGCGGGCGGCAGCGGTTCCGCCGACGCCCGCGAGTGCAAGTACCAGCGCCAGTGCCAGGGTGCGCCGGGCCGGCTGGAACAGGGGGAGAGTGCAAGTACGGATGGGAGGCTCCTGGGGGGCGGACATCAACCATCGAAGGCGGGGGATCCGTGCCGGTCCGGCATCGGACCCCCCGCGTCGCCTGTGCGGCGCCGGCGTCAGCCGCGCGGTACGCGGCGCGGCGACGACTCGAGCTGCTGGATGCGGCTTTCCACCTGGTCCAGGCGCTGGTTAGCGCGCTGCGCGCCCTGGTTCGCCGATTCCGCGCTCTGCGCCGCGCCCTGCACCTGGGTGTCGAGGCGGTCGAGGCGCGAGTTGATACCCGCGAACTCGTCGTCATAGGTGGCGCAGGCGGACAGGCCCACGCCGGCGATAAGCGCCACGCCAAGCGTGCGTGCGAGCCTGCGCTGTTGAGTGTTCGGGAACATGGCCAACTCCTTCGTTTTGGGGGGAGGCCGAATATAGCGACGTTGGAGGCAGTCGCCTGTCGCGGCTTCAGCCCGCAGTCGTCTATGTGCACATGGCGTGATGGCGTCGTTTGACGACGGAACGCCATCGCAGGATCGTGCAGATCCGTTGCAAAATAGGAATCGTTCGCATCTAATGGTGGCGATCGTCCGCTGCAGCCGCACCGCGACGAGCCAGCCTTGATCTGTCCCGCCAGCCGAGGTCGCCAGCGGACACGGGGATCCATCCCTCTGTCCTCCGATCCGCGACCCGATGCCTTCCAATCGACTGTTCACTCCACTGGCCCCCGACCATGGCGCGGCCGCACCCGGCATGCGTGCCTCCCGTCTCTGCGCGGCCCTCGCGCTCGGCCTTGCCGCGGGCACACCGGGCCTGGCATCCGCCCAGGCGTCCGGGGTCGCCACCTCGGCCACCGACCTCGACGCCATCCGCGTCGTCGGGCAACGCGCCAACCGCGTCAGCAACGGTGCCACCAACCTCGACCTCTCGATCCGGGAGACGCCGCAGTCGATCTCGGTGGTGACGTCCACGCAGATGCAGCAGTTCGGCGCAGACAGCGTCAACGAGGTGCTGCGCCTGGCCACGGGCGTGCGCGTGGACGAGTGGGAAACCAACCGCACCAGCTACAGCGCACGTGGCTTCGACATCCTCAACACCCAGGTCGATGGCGTCGGCCTGCCCAACGGCTGGGGCGTGACCACGGGGGCGGTGGATGCCGCGGGCTACGAGAAAGTGGAGGTGATCCGCGGAGCCAATGGCCTGCTGACGGGGGTGGGCAATGCCTCGGGGACGATCAACTACGTGCGCAAGCGCCCGACCAATGCCCGCGACGGCAGGGTGGGGCTGTCGTACGGCTCCTGGGACACGCTGCGCGCCGAGGTGGACGTCTCCACGCCCTTCACCGCCGACGGGACCTGGGCCGGCCGCGTGGTGGCGGCGCACGAGCATGGCGACTCGTGGCTGCGCACCAACGCGAACGCGCGCGATTTCGTCTATGGCGTGGTGGATGGCCAGGTGGGCGATCGGGGCACGCTGGCGCTCGGCTATTCCTACCAGCGTGCGACGTCCGACGGGATCATGTGGGGCGCGCTGGCCTTCACCGGCAGCGACGGGACGCAGCGCGAATGGCCCCGCAGTGCCACCACCACCCAGGACTGGACCTACTGGGACACCACCGCGCACACCGCCTTCGCCGAGTACACCCATGACGTGGGCGACGACTGGGAGCTGCGCCTGTCCTACAACTGGCGTCGCAATACCGGCGACGAGCGCATGTTCTATGCCTTCGACGCCCTGGGCACGGGGCTCGACCCGGACACGGGGCTGGGATTGGCCGGCTTTCCGTGGGGTGGCGACGACACGGCCAGCGCGCACCTGGGGACGGCCACGCTCAACGGCGGTTTCAGCCTGTTCGGGCGCGAGCACGAGGCGATGGTGGGGCTGAGCCGGGCGCGCAGCGAAACCGACAACCGCGAGCGCACCGCGGATCCGGCCTCGCCGGCCTGGGGTCCGCTGCCCCCCTTCCCGTACCCCACCGACGCCATTGCCGAGCCCACCTGGGGCGATGCGGTGCTGTACTCGGAGCTGGACCAGGAGCTCACGCGGGCCTTCGCGGCCACGCGCATCGCGTTCACTGATCGCTTCAAGGTGATCCTGGGCGCGAACCACGCGCGCTACCGGCGCCGCGGACGCTCCTACGATCTCGCCTTCGACCAGCCCACGCGCCACACGAGTCCCTACGGCGGGCTCACCTTCGACTTCAGCGAGCGCGTCCTGGGCTATGTCAGTTATTCCGACATCTACCAGCCGCAGGACCAGGTGGACGAGGATGACCGCTACCTCGATGCCAGCCAGGGCGTGAACTACGAGGCCGGCCTCAAGGCGGAATGGCTCGACGGCCGCCTGCTGACGACGCTCGCGGTGTTCAAGGCCGACCAGGAGGGACTCGCCACGCCCACCGGCCGCTACAACGAATTCGGCATGGCCATCTATGCGCCGGTGGACGTGCGCTCGAAGGGCGTGGAACTGGAGGCCGTCGGGCGTATCGCCGACAACCTCGAACTGGTGGCCGGCTATACGGCGCTGCGGCTCGACGGACTCAATGGCCGCGACACCTATCCGTGGGTGCCGCGGCACACGGCCAACCTGTTGCTGAGCGGGCGGCTGATGGCGGTGCCGGCGCTGTCCTGGGGCCTGGGCGGGCGCTGGCAGGGCGGGATCTTCAATACCGAGGCCAGTGGCTTCCGCGTCCAGCAGGACAGCTACGCGGTGCTGCACGCCTACCTCGCCTGGGACGTCGCGCCGGAGGCCACGCTGCGGCTCAACGCCAACAACATCACCGGCGAGAAGTACATCAACACCCTGCGCTACAGCGGCTACTACGGCGCACCGACCAACTACACGCTCAGCTTCGACTGGAGGTTCTGATGGGTGCCTTCCCATCCGCCGCGGCAGGCCGCGGCACCGCCACCGCCGCCGATCCCCGGGCGCCTGCCGCGCCCGGCACGCGCGGGTCATCCGGCGCGCGATCGATCACCCGGCGGCAGGCCGTGCTGCTTCGCGTCAGCGCCGCCATCCTCGGTGGCTATGCCTTCGCCTGGGGCATCGTGGCACTCGCCACCAGCCTGTGCGTGGCCTCGGGCATGGGCTTCCACGATGCCGAGTTCCTGTCGAGCCTCCTTGGCGTGTTCGCGTATCTGGCGGCGTTCCTGTGGGCGATCGCGGCACGGCGGCTCTGGCCGGCGTGGCCGGTGCTGGCCGGTGGCGGCGCGCTGCTGGCGGGCGCGGCATCCGCGGTGCAGGCCGCGCTGACCTGAGGAGTCGCCCGATGTTCGCCACCTTCCGCCAGGCGATGGCCTGGCTGCACACCTGGTTCGGGCTGGTGCTCGGCTTCGTGCTGATGGCCGCGTTCTTCTTCGGCGCGCTGTCGGTGTTCGACCGCGAGTTCGACCGCTGGGCGATCCCGGCGACCCGATTCGAGCCGCAGCCGATACCGTCGTTCGAGGCCGTGCTGCGGCCGGCGTTCGAGCGCATGCAGCCGGCGCGCAGTGCCATCGAGGCCATGCGTCCGCAGGTCGAGGGCGCGATGCCGGGGCATTTCGACACCATCGCCTACTGGAGTGCCTACACCACGCACCGCGACCCGGTGGTGGCGCTCTTCGCGGGCTTCGAAGTGCCCAACGCGAAGCACGCCGGCGAACAGATCCATGCCGAAGCGACGATCGACCCCCGCGACGGCCGCCTGCTGCCGGACGACCGGCTGAAGTTGGGCAGCGGCTTCTTCTATCCGATGCACTACGGCCTGACGCTGGACTGGAAGGACCTCGGGATCTTCATCGTCGGCTTCTCGGCACTGGTGATGCTGGCGGCCCTGGTCAGTGGCGTGGTGATGCACCGCAAGCTGTTCCGCGAGTTCTTTACCGTCCGGCCGGACCGGCAGCGCCTGCGCGGCGTGCTCGACCTGCACAACCTGACCGGCGTGGTGGCGCTGCCCTTCCACTTCTTCTTCGCCCTGACCGGCCTGCTGATCTTCGCGGCGACGTACTACTTCCCGGTCGGGCACACGCAACTGCACGCGTTGCACGACCGTTCCGCGGCGGAGGAGGCATCGCGCACGGGACTCCCGCACCTGCGCGCCGGCATCCCGGCGGAACTCGCCGACGTCGACGCGATGGTGGCCGATGCGCGCGCACGCTGGCAGGCCGCAGGCAAGGCGGGCGACGTCGGCTTCCTGCTCCTGATGCACCCGGGCGACGCGAACGGCTATGTCAGCGTGTATCGCGCGGGGACCGACCGCATCGCGCTGGTGGGCGATGGCATCCATTACCGGGCCTCGAGTGGTGCATTCATCCGCGAGGACCCGGCGCCGGGGGCGGTGGCCCGGGTGGCGGAGTTCCTCACCGGACTGCACCTGCAGCATTTCCGTCACTGGCTGCTGCGCTGGCTGTACGTATTCGGTGGCCTGGCCGGTGCGGTCTGCATCGCCACCGGGTTCGTGTTCTTCGTGGAAAAGCGCAAGCGACAGCACGCGGCGCGCGGGTTGCAGGGCGCGCGCGTCGTGGACACGCTCGCGGTGGCCGCGGTCACAGGGATGGTCCTGGCGACGCTGGGCATCCTTGTCGCCAATCGGGCGCTGCCGGCCGACCTGCCGGCGCGCGGGGACTGGGAGCAGCGCGCGTTCTGGGCCACCTGGGTGCTGGCGCTGCTACATGCCGCCTGGCGCAGTGGACCCGTGGCCCGGGGACTACCGAACCCGGCCTGGCGTGAGCAGGCATGGGGCATTGCCGCCCTCGCAGCCCTGGCGGCGCTGCTCAACTGGGTGACGACAGGTGACCATCTGCTTCGCACCCTCGGTGAAGGGTACTGGCCAGTGGCCGGCGTGGACCTGGCGTTGCTGGCCGTCGCGGCGCTCGCCGTGCTGGTGGCACGCAGGCTGGGTGTCCCAGTTCCGCCGCCAATCCCGCCGGTGCGAACCCCGCCGGCGTCCGCCCGGACCGTCCAGGGATTGGGCCCGGATACGGGGAGGCACCATGCATGACGTTGGTGCACTGTGGCTGGCGGGTGCCGCGGGCTGTGCGCTCGCAGGCATGGCCTGGCTGGCCCTCGCCATGCCGGTGCATTCGCTGCAGGTTTTTGGCCGCCCCCTGCGGCCGGGGTGCCGCCGCAGCCTCCGGACCGGAGGCGCGGTGTGCCTGGTCGCCTCGCTCGGCTGCAGCCTCATGAGCAGCCACCCGAGCATGGCCGTGCTGGTCTGGGTGATGCTTCTTTCGGCAGCGGCGCTCGCGACCGCGGTCCTGCTGGCGCTGCGCCCGGGGGCCTTGCGCCGGCTGTGGCCATTCCACGCCAGGATCGCTGGGAAATAGCGCGTTTTCGGCGCCTGGAGGACTGGATCGGGGCAGCTACGAGACTTCGCAGACGCTGCCTTCTTGGGTGACCGCGGATCGCCCGGCCAGGCAATCAACGATGACTGGCGCCTGGTGGCGCTTGCCAACCCTGGTTCAACCTGGCGGGCCATTACTGACCGCTTCGGCGCCGGCCCCGGGCCGGCGCCTTGGCCGGCGCTTCACGCCAGGTCTGGGAGCCTCCGATGCTTCCGCAGCGGGAGCGTCGCCATGAAGCACAAGCCGATCGACCAGCAGGTGATCGTCGTCACCGGCGCCAGCAGCGGCATCGGCCTCTGCACGGCGCTGCTCGCCGCCGAGCGCGGTGCGACCGTGGTGATGCTCGCACGCAGCAAGGCGACGCTCGATGCCGTGGTGGATGTGGTGACCGCCGATGGCGGCAAGGCCGAAGCCTGGACCTGCGACGTCTCCGACCGCGACGACGTGGAGCGCGCCGTCACCGGGGTGCTGGCCGCGCACGGCCGCATCGACACCTGGGTGAACAACGCCGGCGTGTCCATCTACGGGCGCCTGGACGAGGTGGTGGAGGCCGACAGCCGGCGGCTCTTCGACGTCAACTTCTGGGGAATGGTGAACGGTTCGCTTGCCGCACTTCCGGCCCTGAAGTCCGCCGGCGGCGTGCTGGTGAACATCGGCAGCGAGGTCTCCGACGCGGTCATCGGCCTGCAGGGCATGTACGCGGCATCCAAGCATGCGGTGAAGGGCTTCACCGACGCGCTACGGGTCGAGCAGGTGCATGTCGATGGCGGGCCGCTTTCCATCGTGCTGGTCCAGCCGGGTGCGGTGAACACGCCGTACCCGCAGCACGCACGCAATTACCTCGAGCATGAGCCGAAGCTGCCCGGTCCGCTGATCGACCCCTATCGGGTGGCCGAGGCCATCCTCCAGGCCGCGCAATCGGGCGGCCGCGACGTCAAGGTGGGCGCCATGGCCCACGTCGACACCGCGATGAGCAAGTGGCTGCCGAAGTTCGCCGACCGCATGGCCGCGATGCAGGCGGGGCGCCAGGAACATCCGATGCCACCCCGCGACCCGCGCGGCACGCTGTACGCGCCGGGCGAGACCGGCCGCATCCATGGCCTGGGCAAGGATGGCGAGGTGCTGACCGGACGCGGGGACCAGGCCTGACGCGCGGCAGCGCCGCCGGCCCCCGCCATGCATCTGGTCCAACTGTTCCTGCCGCTGCGCGACAACGAGGGCAGCGCCTTTCCCCGGGCGCTGTACGAGGGCGTCCGCGCGGACCTGGCGGAGATGTTCGGCGGCGTCACCGCGTTCACCCGTGCGCCTGCGACCGGCCTATGGGAAGACGAAGAGGGTGACGTGCAGCGCGACGATGTCGTGCTGTTCGAAGTGATGGCGGAGCGGCTCGACCACGCCTGGTGGCGCGCATTCCGCCAGGCGCTGGAGCAGCGCTTCCGCCAGGACGAAGTGCTGATCCGCGCCACCGCCGTGGAGCGGCTGTAGCCTCCGTCAGCGCGCTTCCAGCGAGGCCTGCAGGGCAGTGGCGAGTGCCGCGTCGCCGCTGACCAGATCGCGCCACGCGAGCTCCAGGCCCTTGCGACGGCCCTTGGGGACCAGCTTCAATCCGTCCACGTCGATGGTCAGGGTATAAAGCGCGTCGTCCACCTGCAGTTCGCGCTTCAGCGGTTTGTCCAGCGGGGTCATGGCGGGCTCCCTTTGCGGTCGGTGGCCTCCTAGACTGCAGCATCCCCTGTCCACAGTCGCCCCTTGGCCAGCATCCCGGCACCGCCCCCCGGCCATCCGAGCCGCGCCGACATCATCCGCCAGGCCTGGCCGATCATCCTGGCCAACGCCGCCGTGCCCACGCTCGGCCTGGTCGACACCGCCGTGATCGGCCACTACGGCAACGCGACGGAACTCGGCGCGCTGGCCCTGGGGGCACTGCTTTTCAACTTCGTCTACTGGAGCTTCGGCTTCCTGCGCATGGGAACGACCGGCTTCGTGGCGCAGGCGCGTGGTGCCGGCGACGAGGCCGAGGTGCGGGCGGCCTTCCTGCGCGCGCTGTTGCTGGCCGGTGCCATCGGCCTCGCGCTGTGGTTGCTGCACTGGCCGGTGGGGCTGGTCTACTTCGGCGTGATGGATGGCAGCGCCGCCGTCGAGTCGCTGGCCGGCGAGTATTTCCGGGCGCGTATCTGGGGCGCACCGGCCGCCCTGGCGCTGTTTGCGGTCAGCGGGCTGCTGGTGGGGCTGGGGCGCAGCCGTGAACTCCTGCTCGTGCAACTGCTGCTCAATGGCCTCAACGCCGGCCTGGACGTCTGGTTTGCCGGCGTGCTCGGCATGGGCGCGCGTGGGATCGGCCTTGGCACGGCGGTCGCGGAGTGGGCGACCTGCGCGGTCGCCCTGGTGGTGGCCTTGCGTGTCCTGCGTGCCCGCGGCGGCGGCGCGCGGCTCTTCGAGTGGGGGCGCGTCACCGACCTCGCGCGCATCCGTCCGGCACTCGCGGCGAACGGAGACATCCTCGTCCGCACGCTGTGCCTGCTGTTCGCCTTCGGCTGGTTCGCCAATGCCGGCGCGCGCTTCGGCGACGTGACCCTGGCCGCCAACCACATCCTGCTGCAGCTGGTGTCCTTCAGTGCGTTCTTCCTCGACGGCTTCGCCTTCGTCGCGGAAGCCCACGTCGGGGCCGCCTGGGGTGCGCGCAGCCGCGCGGCGTTCCGGAGGTCGGTGCGCTTGACGAGCGAGCTGGCGGCTGCCACCGGATTGCTGCTGGCCCTTGCGATGCTGCTGGCCGGCGGGGTGGCCGTAGATGCGTTGACCAGCTTGCCGGATGTGCGCACCTCCGCCCTGCTGCACCTGCCGTGGGCCGCGAGCTACGTGCTGCTGTCGGTGGCCGCGTTCCAGCTCGATGGCGTGTTCATCGGCGCCACGCGCACGCGCGACATGCGCAATGCCGCGTTGCTGTCGGCTGCCGCATTCCTGCTCGTGGCCTGGCCGGCCACGGCCCTCCGGGGCAACCACGGCCTGTGGGCCGCATTCGTCCTCTATGTGGTGGCTCGCGCCGCAGCGCTTTGGCCGCCCTACCTGCGCATGCAGCGGGAACTCCTGGCGTCCCGCAGGAACGCGGGCGTCAGCGGATAGGGGCGTCCTGTCGTCCCGTGGGTGCGCCTGCCGCCGCCTCGCGTCGCGTCGCGGAGGCCGCCGGGGTCGCGTGCGGTCCGGCGGCATCGCCCGCGCGGTTTGCGTGTGCGGCATCGCTCCCCGCGCCGATCGTGCCGCGGATGCCGCCCCCAGCATTGGCAGTTTCGCCCTGGTGTGCGGGGTCGGCCTGTGCCGGGACGACGCCATCGATCGGAGTCGCGTCGGGGAAGTGTTCGCGCAGGGCGTCGACGCCCCACTGCGGCCGCGCCAGCTCGCGGAGGTCCTGCCGAGCGGCACGCCGCTCGGCAGTGTCGATGTCCATGCGCCGGTCGCGTTCGGCCACGAGCGCAGGGTCGGCTTCGCCGTCGCGGTTGAACGACCAGGCCAGCATGGCCGGTCCCATCGGCATGCTGTCGCCCGGCTCCAGACCACGCTTGGTGTGCCAGGTGTGCCAGGTCTTGCCGTAGCTGTTGATCTTCTGCCGCATCAGCGCCTTCTCCGCGGCTTCCGGGATGCCGGGCGCCACCAGTTGGCCACTGAGGATCTCGGCATTGTGCGGATGCCAGTACGCGCGCTCTTCCGCGGGGAGCTTCTCGAAGGCCGCTTCGGAAATGATGTACTCCACGCCGTTGAGGTTGGCGTCGGCACCAGTCCCGTCGAACAGCGCGCACTGGGCGAAATCCTCGTTGACCTGCCTGCAGAAGTGGTGCGCCTCCATCTGCATGTGCGGGTCGTCCTTCATCGGGTGGAAGCCGACAAGGTGCATGTCGAGGCCTTCGACCGGGGCGGTGTCCTGGAGCGCCCGCGCGCCGACTTCCAGCGCCGCGGTCGCTGGCGCCTTGGGGGCGCCGGCCGGCTCGGGCGACGGGACTTCGCCGTCGCCGGTACAGGCAGCGAGGAGGAGGGCGACCGCAATCGCGGTCGAGGGGGCGGCGAGCGCGCGAAGGCGCATGGGATGGCTATCGGCGTCCATGCGCGGAGAATGCGGGCCCCTGCGTGCATGCCGGGTCGAGGCGCACAGCCTCGCCGCGGGCTTCACCGGAGCCGCACTAGCCTTGATTGCCACCCGACCCCAGGAGCATGCACATGGCCGACCCGAAGGAAAGGCAGGACGGACGCGAAGGGCAGACCGATCGTGACGGACGACGCGACGAGCCGGCACCGGACCCCGAAGCGGGCATCGCGCGCGAGGTCGGTGACCTCGAGGATCCGGATGCGGAAGACAATGGCGCGCTGCCTGGTCGCGCTGGCGGCGGACTCGCTGGCGGCTGAGTCGGCCGCGATGCGCGCTGCACGCGCGCGAAGCGGGCGATGCCATGGCCGCTGACAGGCGCCGTGGCGTCGCGCGCATCGGGATCTCCGGCTGGCGCTATCCGCGCTGGCGTGGCCGCTTCTATCCGGAGGGCCTGGCGCAGCGGCGCGAACTGGAATACGCCTCGCGCTGCTTCTCCACGGTCGAGCTCAACGGCAGCTTCTATTCGCTGCAACACCCGGACAGCTTCCGCCGCTGGCATGACGAGACCCCGGACGACTTCGTGTTCGCGATCAAGGGCAGCCGCTATATCACGCACATGCTGAAGCTGAAGGGCGTGGAGGAGGCGCTGGCGACGTTCTTCGCGCAGGGCTTGCTTGCCCTTGGCGGCAAGCTCGGTCCGCTGTTGTGGCAGTTCCCCGAGCGCATGCGTTTCGATGCGGAGCGGATGCGCGCCTTCATCGACCTGCTGCCGGCGGATACGGACGCGGCGTCGCGGCTGGCGCGCCGCCGTGACGCCACGAAGCTCAAGGCGCGTGCGATCCTGGCGCCGCGCGAGCCCGGCCCGCTCCGCCATGCCTTCGAGGTCCGCCACGACAGCTTCATCGACCAGGCCTTCTTCGACATGCTGCGCGAGCGCGGGATGGCCCTGGTGGTGGCCGACACCGCAGGGCGTTGGCCTTTCGTGGAGGAGGTGACCGCCGACTTCATGTACATCCGCCTGCACGGCGATGCCGAGCTGTACGCCAGCGGCTATGGGAGCGACGTGCTGGACGACTGGGCCGGGCGAATCCGGGCCTGGCAGGGCGGCGGCCAGCCAGCGGACGCACGGCGTGCACTGCGCGCGCGGGTTCCGAAGGCGCCACGCGACGTGTACTGCTATTTCGACAACGACGCCAAGGTCCACGCCCCCTTCGATGCACTCGCACTCGCCGGGCGGTTGGGGGGCGGTCCCCCGGACGCACCGACCATCGCGGCGCCTTGACGCCAGCGGCGGGACGCTGGGGCCTCTACCCACGCCGAAGGTGCACCATGTCCAAGCGCGAACTCATCACTCCGCACGAGGGCGACAGCCGCTATGTCCGCCGCGACGACCAGGGCCGCTTCAAGGAGTCCGACGATGTCGGCCGTTCGCAGAAGCAGGACCGCGCGAAGAAGGCGGAGACCACCGTCAAGTCGGGCCAGGGCGACCGCGGCGACCAGAAGAAGTAAGCGCATCCGGCGCGCAGCGGGTCACGCCGTATTGATCCTGTTTCGGTGAAGGTGGTGGCCCCCCGATCAACGGAGTCCCGCATGGCCCTCGTTCCTTCCGATGCACTGGTGGTGGTCGCCGACGGCGGTGGCGCACGCCTGTTCCGCAACCATGGCGAAGGCCAGGAACTGGCGCTGCACCAGGTGGAGCTGCGCGAGCTGATGAACATGGACGACGACGGCCCGTCCGGCAGCATGCCGCACGAGTCCACGGGTGCGCAGATCGACGAGGCCACCTTCGCCAAGCAGCTTGCGCTTGCACTCAATGCCGATGCGCTGAAGCAGGGTTACGAGCACCTGGTGCTGATGGCCGATCCCACCACGCTGGGCCGCATGCGGCCGCTGTTGCACAAGGAAGTGCAGCAGCGCCTGGTCCTCGAGGTGCCCAAGACCCTGACGAACGCGCCGCTGCCGGATATCGAGGCGGCGCTGCGCGCGCACTGAGGCCGAGCGATGAGCGCAACGGCCGGAAGTTTCGAGTCCAACTACGGCGCACCCGAGCCCGTGCGCAGCGAACTGGATGCCGCCGAAGGCACCTTCCTGCTCGAATTCGGGACCTCGTGGTGCGGTCATTGCCAGGTCGCACAGCCGGCAATCCGCGCGCTGATGGCCGAGCGCGGCAACGTGCGGCACATCAAGGTCGAGGATGGCCGGGGGCGCCCGCTCGGGCGCTCCTTCCGCGTCAAGCTGTGGCCGACGCTGGTGCTGCTGCGCTCGGGCATGGAACTCGCGCGGGTCGTGAGGCCGGTGTCGGACGCGGACCTCGAACCCATCCGCGACGCGCTGCTGCGCACGCCCTGAGCCCGGCATGGCACGCCTGCGACACACCGACTGGCCCGACCGCCTCTGGATCGTCCGCCATGGGCAGAGCGCGGGCAACGTGGCGCGCGACGAGGCCGAGCTTGCCGCACATCACCTGATCGACCTCGAGACCCGCGATGCCGACACGCCGCTCTCCGCGCTCGGCCACGAGCAGGCGAGGGCACTGGGCCAGTGGTTTGCGGGCCTTCCCCGACACATGCGGCCAACCGTGCTGATGAGCTCGCCCTTCGTGCGTTCGCGGCAGACCATGGATGCCGTGGCCCGGGCGCTCGGCACGCCCGACGACGACGTGCTGGTGGACGAGCGCCTGCGCGAAAAGGAGTTCGGCGTGCTGGACGGCTACACCACCGCCGGTATCCGAGCGACATTCCCGGAACTCGCCGCGCAGCGGGCAAGCGTTGGCAAGTTCTATTTCCGGCCGCCCGGCGGCGAGAGCTGGTGCGACGTGATCCTGCGCCTGCGCAGCCTGACCGAGGTGCTGCGGCGCGACTACGTGGGCGAGCGCGTGCTGATCGTGGCCCACCAGGTGATCGTCAACTGCTTCCGCTACCTGCTGGAATGCATGGACGAGGCCGAGATCCTGGCAATCGACCGCCGGGCCGACGTGCCCAACTGTTCGGTGACCGCATACGCGATCGACCGGGATGACCCCGATGCGCGCTTCCGCCTCGAGGTGGCCAACATGGAACTGCCGCTGCGCGAGGCCGGCGCGCCGGTGACCCGCTCCGCCGACGTGCCCGCGGGGCCGCGATGAGTCCTGCGGCCGTGCGTGGCCGCGTGCCTGCCAGGAAGGTCGATGCGACGCTGCTGCGCCGGTGGCCGTTGCCGCAGCCTACGGATGGAGGGGGCAAGGAAGCCCGTGGCCGGGTGCTGGTGGTCGGCGGCGAACGGGAACTGGTCGGTGCCGTCCGCCTGGCCGGTGAGGCGGCCCTGCGTGCGGGCGCCGGCAAACTGCAGCTGGCTGTGGCCGGTGCTGCAGCGGGCGCGATCGCGGTCGCGGTACCGGAAGCCCGCGTCATCGCCCTGCCCGAGGCCGCTTCGGGTCGGCTCACCGGCAATGGCGCCCGGTTGCCGGAGCTGGCCCCGCGCACGGATGCGCTCGTGCTCGGTCCAGGCCTCGAAACGGGCGCGGCAACGCGAAGGCTGGCAGCGCGTCTTCTCCCGCGGCTGGCGGCCCCCGTGGTGCTGGATGCCGGTGCCATCGACCTCGGTCTGTTGCGCACATGGAGGAGACTCGGCAACCCGCCGCGGGCGATCCTGACGCCCCACCACGGCGAGATGGCCGCGTTGCTGGACTGCGACGCGGCCGACGTGGCTGCGGACCCGGAGCGGCTGGCCCGGGACTTTGCGCGCGAATGGGGCCTGGTGGTGGTGCTCAAGGGGGCCGTCACGTGGATCGCGTCGCCCGACGGCCGCAGCTTCATCCACCGGGGTGGATCGGCGGGACTCGGCACGTCCGGTTCGGGCGATGTCCTCGCGGGCGTGGTCGGGGGCCTGTGCGCCCGCGGCGCGGCGCCGGAACAGGCGGCCTGCTGGGCTGTCCGTGCGCATGCACGCGCGGGTGCGGCACTGGCGCGTCGCCGGGGACCACTCGGCTTCCTTGCACGCGAGATCGCCGGCGAGCTCCCGGCCCTGCTCGGCTGAGCCCTGCCTTATCCGGGGGTACGAAGCGTGTCCCAGGTAGCCAGTTCGGCGGCGACGCAGGCAGGCCTCCGCATGCCGCCGTCCGCCGGCACGTCCGCCGTGGGGCCCAGGCCGACCGGCATCCGCACCAGGAACGGTGTCACGTCGTCGACAGGGGTTCCACCTGCGGCATCCGCGATCGCACAGGCGCGAGTCCAGGCCTCGCCTGCCGATACCGCGCCATCTTCCCCATCGATACGCGACAGTGCGAGCAGGAGCGCGATGGCCGAACCGTCCAGCGGGTGGAGGCCAGCCAGGCGCAGGCGGCCATCGCCGCGATCGGCGAGCAGGGCCAGAAGGCTGTCGCCACGGCGCAGCGCGATGCAGTCGGCCGCGGTGTCGACCGGACCGATCTCGAGCCACCAGTCATCGCCGCGCACGGTGACCACGGGGCGCGCGTCATCGCCTGCAATGAGTTCGGACAGCCGCTCCATCGCGGCTTCGAGGCGCTGCCAGTCGGCACCATGCGCGGCGCGCAGTTGCAGGCCATGCAGCATGTCGGCCAGCGGCAGTTCGCCATCGTTGGCGACGGCGGCCTGGAACACGGGAAGGGCAACGGGATAGGGGATGGCAGGCAGGCCCAGGACGCCGAGTGCGTCGGCCTGCGGGTGGAGTTCGATCATCTGGTGCATCCCGCTATTGTCGCCTTCCGGGTTGCACGCGGCGTGACTGCGGCATGACGCCTGCATTCACGCGGAAGAAAAAAAGCAGCCCCGCACTATGCGGGGCCGCTCGTGGTGTCGCCTGTTGGATCAGTGGCCGGACGATGCGTCGATGTGTTCCTTGCTGTCGAAGATCGTCGGGTCGGCCTCGCCGGTGACGGTCAGGAAGCCGGCCAGTCCCTTCTCGGCCCGCGACAGCGCGTGGTCGACCAGGATGTACTTGCCGGGATAGTCGACCTTGAACTCGACCATGGTCGCGCCACCCGGAGGCACCAGCGTGGTCTGCACGTCCTTCAGCGGCGGGCTGGTGAACGAGGCCAGGTCATAGACGCGGTCGAACACTTCGCCGATCAGGTGGAAGCTCGAGGTCAGGTTGGGGCCGCCGACGCCGAAGAAGATGCGCACTTCCTCGCCGACCACCGCTTCCATGTTGAACGTCTTGGTGAGCGCGTTCATCGAGCCGTTGAACATCAGGTGTTCGGGCTTCTCGTCGAGCAGCTTGTCCACCGAGAACTCCTGCAGGCCGCTGGAGCCATGCTTCTGCGCGGTGTAGAGCTCGCCCTGCATGACGTAGTACTCCTTGTCCACCTTCGGCAGGCCACCCTCGGGCTCGACCAGGATCATCCCGTACATGCCGTTGGAGATGTGGTGGGCGATCATCGGCGTGGCGCAGTGGTAGACGAACAGGCCCGGGTGCAGCGCCTTGAACGTGAAGCTCTTGGTCTCGCCGGGGCGCACCTGGGTCACCGCCGCGCCGCCACCGGGGCCGGTGACCGAGTGGAAGTCGACCGAGTGGATGTTGATGCTGTCCTCGGCATTCTTCAGGTTGATCGTCACCGTATCGCCCTGGCGGATGCGCAGCAGCGGGCCCGGCACCGTGTTGTCGAAGGTCCAGTAGCGGTAGGTGCTGCCGTCCGAGAGCTTGCCCTCGACTTCCGTGGTCAGCAGGTCGTAGGTGATGTGCTTCGGACCGCGATCACCGACCGGCTCGCCCACCTCGGCGGGATCCTTGGCCACGTCGATGGCCGTGCTCACGACCTCCTTGACGTCGCCGACGATCAGCTTGCCGGCCATGCCCGCGAGCTTGTGGCCCGGGATGGTGCACAGGTACTCGAAGCTGCCGCCCTTGGTGGCCCGGAACACGATCGTGGTGGCGGCGCCTTCGCCGATCACCTGGTCGGACTGCGCGCCGAACTCCGGCACCGCGATGTCATGCATGGCGCCGTCGGCATTGGTGAGCGTGATCGCGACCACCGCGCCTTCGGGCACGCGCAGGTCGGGGTTGACCTGGTCCTTGATCGGGCCGGCGTTGCCGATGAACACCATCTGCCCGTCCTGGATCGCGGTGCGCAGGCTGAAGGTGACGTCGGCGACGGGGGTGACCGACGAGGGGCCCTGCGCGGCGACGTCGTGCGGAACGAAACCGCCGGCGGCGGCGAGTGCGAAGAGCAGGACCAGGTTCCTCATGGCGCTTGTTTCCTTTGCGTGGTTTGCGGAAGCGGTGGCGGGAGCCGTGCTCCTTCGCCGATGGAGTGCACGTTAGTGGCCGGGCGCCGGTGCCTCCATGACCTGGGTCAAGCGCATACGCAGTCGTACGGAATCGCGCTCCGCTTGACCTGGGTCACGGGAGGCGGGCGATGACGCCGCGATACTTTCCTCCACGATGAACGCGCAGGCATTCCAGGTACGGCTCGGCTGGTTGGCGGTGTTGGCAGTGCTGCTGCTCGCCGTCGTCCCCACCGCGGGACGCCTGGTGCATGTCTCGGCCGGCCACGGCCACGCCGATGCAGGCCATGCGATGCACGCTCCGGATGGCCGGCATGCCGCTGCCATGCGCGGGGCCCTTGCGTTCTCCACGGACGTGCGCGACGTGGTGGATCCGGCCAGCCCGGGCGCGCCGCGTCCTGCTCCCGGCGATGCCGACTGCGACTATTGCCCACTGCTGGCTTCGCTGCTGGCGACGGCGGTCCCCGGCGTGCTGTCCACAGGCACGCTGCGGCACGGATTCGCGACCAGCATCCCCGCCGCACCGCGGCGTCCATGGCTGCATCCCTGCGGACTCGGGTCCCGCGGTCCGCCGCTCTTCGGCTGACGACCGCCACGCGTGCGCATCGGCGCCGCGCCCCCCGAAGCCCCACGTCTACCCATGGAGTTCCGCCATGTCGATCCGGTATTGCCCCGCGATCCGCTCCTCCTGCCTGTGCGTCGCCATCGTGGCCGCGCTTGCCAGCCCTGCACTGCTTGCCCAGGACCACGACCACGCTGCGCACCAGATGGCCCCCGATGCCATGCGCACGGTCGATTTCGACGCCATGGTCGTGACCGCCGCCGCCCCGGTGTCGGCCTCGACCTGGGAAACAAGCCCGAAGCTTCCCCGCCAGCCGGTGCCCGCCAGCGACGGTGCGGACTACCTCAAGACCATCCCGGGCTTCAGCGCCGTCCGCAACGGCGGCAGCAACGGCGACCCGGTGCTGCGCGGCATGTTCGGTTCGCGGCTCAACCTGCTCACCAACGATGGCGCCATGCCTGGCGCATGTCCGTCGCGCATGGACAACGCGATGTCCTATATCGCGCCTGAAACGTATGACGCCCTGGTGGTGACCAAGGGGCCGCAGACGGTGCTGTGGGGACCCGGCGCGTCCGCGGGCACGGTGCGTTTCGAACGCGATCGCGAGTACTACGCCGAGCCGGCGTGGAAGTTCGCCGGCAGCGCGCTGGGCGGCAGCTGGGGCCGCAACGACCAGGTGGTCGACGCCACCTACGGCGCGCCGCTGGGCTATGCGCGCATCAGTTCCAACCGGTCCGAGTCGGGCGACTACGACGACGGCAATGGCGACCGCGTCGGTTCGGCCTGGAAGAAGTGGAATGCCGACCTCGCGCTGGGCTGGACCCCGGACGCCGACACGCTGCTCGAGCTCGGCATCGGCCTCGGCGACGGCCAGGCGCGTTACGCGACGCGCGGCATGGACGGCAGCCGCTTCGACCGCACGAACTACAGCCTGCGCTTCGAGAAGGACAACCTGGGCGGGGCGATGCGGGCCTTCGAGGCCAGCCTGTTCCACAACGTGGCCGACCACGTGATGGACAACTACAGCCTGCGCGACCCGAATCCGCTTGGCGCCATGCCGATGCCGATGGCTTCGAACGTGGAGCGCAGCACCCGCGGTGGCCGTGCCGCGGCCACCTGGGGCGGCGCTGCGTTCGAGCTGGTGACCGGCATCGATGCGCAGGACAGCCGCCACCGCCGCCGCAGCGCGCTGGGCCGCGGCACGTATCTCGCGGTGCCGTGGACGGTGGATGCGCGCTTCGACAACCTCGGCGCGTTCGCGGAAGGCACCTGGTTCCAGGGCGAGCGCGACCGCTGGATCGCCGGCGCACGCGTGGACCGTGCGGGCGCCGAGGATGGCCGCACGCTGCTTTCGGGCGGACACGGCGGGCACGCGATGCCCAACCCGACCGCCGGGCAGTCGCGCGAGGAGACGCTGAAGGCTGGCTTCCTGCGCTTTGAACGCGATGTCGACAGGGCGCTCAGCTGGTACGCGGGCGTCGGCCACACCGAACGCATGCCCGACTACTGGGAGCTGTTCTCCGCCGACAGGGGGCCGATGGGGGCGGTCAACGCCTTCAGTGGCCTCGAGACCGAGAAGACCACCCAGCTCGACGTCGGCCTGCAGTACCGCGGCGCGCGCTTCGATGCCTGGATCTCCGCCTACGCCGGACGCGTCGACGATTTCATCCAGTTCCGCTACACCGACGGGATGATGGGGCCGATGTCGATGGTGTCGAATATCGACGCACGGACCAGTGGCGCGGAACTCGGCCTGGAGTACAAGGCGTCCGAGGACTGGACGGTGGGCGGGAGCATCGCTTACGCGCGTGGCAAGGACCGCGACAGCGGCCGTCCGCTGCCGCAGATGCCGCCGCTGGAGGGCCGCTTCACCGCCAACTGGAACAACGGCAGCTGGTCGGCCGGAGCGCTGCTGCGGCTGGTGGACGGCCAGGACCGCGTGGCGGTGGGCTACGGCAACGTGGTCGGCCAGGACATCGGCCCGAGCGCGGGTTTCGCCACCCTGGCACTCAATGCCGGCTATCGCTTCGCCAGCGGTGTCGACGTGACCGCCGGCGTCGACAACGTGTTCGACCGCGCCTACAGCGAGCACCTGAACCTGGCAGGCAACGCCGACTTCGGCTACCCGGCCGACGCGGTGCGCATCAACGAGCCCGGCCGGACCTTCTGGCTGCGGGTGGGGTACAGCTACTGAGCGGGCAGGATCTCGTGCACCCGCTCCAGCGGCCGCGCGAGGCGTGTGCCGAGCGCGGTCTCCACGAACGGCCGCTGGATCAGGATCGGCTCGCGCACCATGGCGTCGAGCAGGGCGGTGTCGTCGAGCATCGGGTCGTCGAGGCCGAGTTCCGCGTAGACGGCTTCCTTGTCGCGGGTCGCATCGCGCACCTCCAGGCCCGCCGCGGCGATGAGTCCGGCGAGGCGCTCGCGCGTGGGTGGCGTCTGCAGGTACTCGACCACCTGGGGCTCGATGCCGGCCTCGCGCAGCAGGGCGAGTGCATTGCGCGAAGTGCTGCAGCGGGGATTGTGGAAGATCACGGCGTGCATCTGTCCTGCTCCTGCGGTGCGCGAAGGCGCGCATGGTGGTGGGGCGGACAATGTAGCCGGTCGGGCCCGGGAGGAGGCCGGCGCCGGGCGGTGCACGCCGCGTTGCGCCGCCGTCGGCGCTTGCGCCATGATCGGGCAAGTCCCGGGAGGAGGGTATCGATGTCGAATCGCGTGCAGTGCAACGGGGTGTCCGGATGAGCCTCGAGATCGTGCCGGTGTGGAAGCAGGTGACGCCGGAGCTGTCGTCGGAACTGATCGCGCTGTGGGCGCGCAACCGCGCGCTTCCCGATCCCACGAAGGCCGCCGAGCGTGCCTCGCAGGCGGTGGCGATCGGTCGCGACACGGAGACCGGGGCGATCTGGGGCGTCGGCACCGCGCTGCTCGGCATCGTCCCGTCCTTCGGCCAGCCGACCTATCTCTACCGGCAGTTCTTCGATGTCGGCGTGCGTGGCCTGAAGCAGACCGAGCCGTTCCTGCGCTGCGTGCGCGAGACGCTGGAGGGCTACAACGCGTCGCTGCCGAAGCCGGAATCGGTCGGGATCATGTTCGAGATGCAGAACGACGGCCTGACCAACCGCTACCAGGACATGTACCAGGCCGAGGGCGACGCCCACTTCATCGGCTGGTCCCCGCGCGGCCGGCAGTTGCGGATGATCTATTTCAAGGGCGCGCGCATCATGCTCGCGCCTGACGTCGTGCCGAGGCAGCGCCCCGACGCCGTGTCCTGAGCGGCCCTCAGGCGCGGCGCAGCAGGCGCAGTCCGAACCAGTCGGCGCTGTCGTTCCAGCCGTCCACCACGCGCAGGCCGGCTTCGGCGGCCAGTGCGCCGATGCGCGCATCGGTGTACTTCTGGCTCTGCTCGACCTGCATCTCTTCGCCTCGTGCGAAGCGGAACCGGCGGCCTTCCACGGTGACCTCCTGCTCGCGCAGGCTCTCCAGCGTGGTGACGATGCGCCCTTCCCGGCGCCGGTAGCGCGCGCGGTGGGCGAACGCCGTCGGGTCGAAGTCGCAGCCGAGGTCGCGGTTCAGGCGGTGCAGCAGGTTGAGCGTGAACTCGGCGGTGACGCCGGCGGCATCGTTGTAGGCGGCCTCGATGATCGCCGGGTCCTTTTCCAGGTCGAGCCCGACGAGGGCCGCGCCGCGGTCGCCCATGGTGTCGCGCATGGCGGCGAGCAGCTGCACCGATTCCTCGCGCCCGAAATTGCCGAGCGTGGAGCCCGGGAAGAACACCAGCGCCGAGTCCGCGGGACGCACCGGTGCCGGCAAGGGGACCGGGCGGGTGAAGTCGGCCAGCACCGGCAGGACCTCGACATCGCCGAACTCCCGGTCCAGGCGCGCCGCGCTCGCGGTGAGCGCGGCGCGCGAGATCTCGATCGGGGTGTAGGCGACCGGATCCTCCAGGGCGTCGAGCAGCAACCGGGTCTTGCGCCCGCTCCCGCTTCCGTACTCGACCACGTGGACGCGCGGACCCACCGCGCGCGCGATGGCGGGGCCATGCTCGGCCAGCATGGCCAGCTCGATCCGGGTCGGGTAGTACTCGGGCTGGCGCGTGATCGCCTCGAAGAGTTCGGAACCGCGCCGGTCATAGAAGTACTTCGACGGCAGGTGCTTGGGCGTGGACGCAAGCCCGCGCAGGACGTCGCCGGCGATGTCGTCGTCGCTCGGATGGAGGTCGGTCAACCGGGGCACAGCTGTCACTGGGCATCCTTTGCCAGGCGCAGGCCGGAGAACTGCCAGCGCGCATGCGGCGCGAAGAAGTTGCGGTAGGTGGCCCGGGCATGGCCGGGCGGCGTCGCGCAGCTGCCGCCGCGCAGCACCAGCTGGCCGCTCATGAACTTGCCGTTGTACTCGCCCAGCATCCCGGCGAGCGGGCGGAAGCCCGGATAGGGGGCGTAGGCGCTGGACGTCCATTCCCAGCACGTGCCGGTGCCGCCAAGCGCGTCGGCGGCGGTTTCCCACTCGCCCTCGGTGGGCAGGCGCCCGCCAGCCCAGCGGGCGAACGCATCGGCTTCGTAGTGGCTCAGGTGCCGCACCGGGGCATCCGGATCGCGCGGTTGCCAGCCGGCGAGCGTGAATTCCCGTTCGCCATCGCGATGCCAGTACAGCGGACGTTGCCAGCCGCCGGCACGCACCTGCTCCCACCCGTCGCTGAGCCACAGGCCCGGCGTTGCATAACCACCATCGGCGATGAACGCGGCGAAGTCGGCGTTGCGGACCGGGTGCATGGCGATCGCATGCGCGGCAACGATCACGCGGTGGTGCGGTGTCTCGTTGTCGTAGGCGAATGCCTCGCCGGAACCGGGCCAGGGCGGTGCACCGATGCTGGCGATGCTCTCCTCGCGCCGCAGCCAGGCCGGGCCGCCTGTCGCGGCGACCGCGTGCGAAGGCACTGCGTCCAGGGCGAAGCCCGGCGCGTCGCCCGGTGGGGCGTATGCAGGCTGCAGCGGGTTGCTCCAGAACGCGTGCTTGATGTCGGTCAGCAGCAGCTCCTGGTGCTGTTGTTCGTGATGGCTGCCGATGACCAGGGCGTCCAGGGCTGCCGGGCCGAGCGCACCGCGCGCGATGTGGTCGTGCACCCGCGCGTCGGTGTGCCGCCGCCAGGCCAGGACCTCGCCCAGGGTGGGGCGCGATACCAGGCCCCGTGCGGCGCGTGCATGCGGCACGCCCGCGCCCAGGTAGTAGCTGTTGAACAGGTGGTCCCAGCCGGGCGGCATCGCGTCCGGCGGATCGCCCAGCACGAAGCGGCAGAAAAACCAGGTCGTGTGCGCGAGGTGCCACTTGGCCGGACTGGCGTCGGGCATCGACTGCAGTTGCGCGTCTTCGGGGCTGAGTGGCGACACGAGGGCGAGGGTGCGTGCGCGCACCTGGGCGTAGCGGTCGACGGGGACGTCCGGCATGCCGCCAGCGTAGTGCCGCGCCGCGGCCGCGTCCGTGAAGACAGTGCAGGGCGGAGGCTTCACGCCGCCGCTGCCACGCTCGACGCCGGCACGTTCGGCAGGAGGAAGACGATGACACCGGTGAGGCCACCATCCGCGCCGGGCCTGTTCGCCGCGGAGCCGGTGCAGGTCGTGGACGATGCCGAAGGCGGTGTCCGCTACTGGCCGGCGTTTGCGCCGCCCGCGGAGGCCGACGTCTGGTTCGAGGCGCTGGCGTCGGGCGTGCGCTGGTCGACGCAGCGTCGTCAGATGTACGACCGCGTGGTCGACGTCCCGCGCCTGCTGGCCTCGTGGCGCATCGAAGCCCTGCCGCCGGAACTGCCACTGCTGGACATGCTGGAACGCGTCCGCAGGGTGGTGCCTGCGCCCTACAACGCGGTCGGCCTCAACCTCTATCGCGACGGCCGCGACAGCGTGGCCATGCACAACGACAAGCTGCACACGATCATCCCCGGGCAGCCGATCACGCTGGTCTCGCTGGGCGACGCGCGGCGCATGCTGGTGCGGGCGAAGGAAGGCAGGCGCGAACGCCATGCCATCGACCTGGTGCACGGCAGCCTGCTCAGCATGAGCCATGCCTCGCAGCTGACCCACGAGCACGGCATCCCGAAGACCGCGCGGGCCGTGGGCCCGCGCATGAGCGTGGTGTTCCGCGTGCGCCCTCCGGCGCACGCGGCCTAGCAGGCACCGCCGCGCGCCGCGGCGATGCGCTGCCCTCAGGCGACGTCCGGCTCGCTGAAGGCCTCGGGCTCGTCCTCGGCCGAGCCCACGGGGATGCAGCTGCAGAAGACGTTCTTGTCGCCGTGCACGTTGTCCACGCGCGCCACGGGCGGCCAGTACTTCTGCTGGCGCAGGCTGGGCAGCGGGAACACCGCGAGTTCGCGCGGGTAGGCCCGCGTCCACTCGCTGGCCGAAGCCTGTGCCGCGGTATGCGGCGCGTGCTTGAGCGGGTTGTCCTCGCGGTCCAGGCGGCCGTCCTCGATCGCGCGGATCTCCTCGCGGATCTGGATCATCGCGTCGATGAAGCGGTCGAGCTCGTGCAGCGACTCGCTCTCGGTCGGCTCCACCATCAGCGTGCCCGACACCGGGAAGCTGAGCGTGGGCGCATGGAAGCCGAAGTCGATGAGGCGCTTGGCCACGTCCTCGGCACCGACGCCGGTGGCGTCCTTCAGCGGGCGCAGGTCGAGGATGCACTCGTGCGCCACCAGGCCGTTGCGGCCGGTGTACAGGGTCGGGTAGTGCGGCTCGAGGCGCTTCGCGACGTAGTTCGCGTTGAGCAGCGCCACCTGGGTGGCGCGGCGCAGGCCTTCGGCACCCATCATCACGATGTACATCCAGCTGATCGGCAGGATGCTGGCCGAGCCGTGGGTGGCCGCCGAGACCATGCCGACCTCGCCCTCGCCACCGAAGGCACGCGGCAGGAACGGTGCCAGGTGCGACTTCACCGCGCAGGGGCCCACGCCGGGGCCGCCGCCGCCGTGCGGGATGCAGAAGGTCTTGTGCAGGTTGAGATGGCTGACGTCGGAGCCCCACTTGCCGGGCTTCGCGACGCCGACCAGCGCGTTCATGTTGGCGCCGTCGGTGTACACCTGGCCGCCGTGCGCGTGGACGATCCCGCAGATCTCGACCACGTCCTCCTCGAACACGCCGTGGGTCGACGGGTAGGTGATCATGATCGCGGCCAGGCGGTCCGAGTACTTCTCCGCCTTCGCGCGGATGTCCTCCACGTCGACGTTGCCGTTGGCATCGCAACGGGTCACCACCACCGTCATGCCGCACATCTGCGCCGAGGCCGGATTGGTGCCGTGGGCGGACTCCGGGATCAGGCAGATGTCGCGGTGGCCCTCGCCCTTCGAGGCCAGGTAGGCGCGGATCGCCAGCAGGCCGGCGAACTCGCCCTGGGCGCCCGAGTTCGGCTGGAAGCTGACCGCGTCGTAGCCGGTGATCTCGGCGAGCATCTCCTCCAGGCCGTCGATGAGCACCTTGTAGCCCGCGGTCTGCTCAGGCGGCGCCAGCGGGTGGATGCGGCTGAACTCCGGCCAGGTGATCGGGATCATCTCGGCGGTGGCGTTGAGCTTCATGGTGCACGAGCCCAGCGGGATCATCGTGCGGTCCATGGCCAGGTCCTTGTCGGCCAGGGCGCGCATGTAGCGCAGCAGCTCATGCTCGCTGTGGTGGGTGTTGAACACCGGGTGCGTCAGGTAGGACGTGGTGCGCAGCAGGCCTTCGGGAAGCGCGTCCGGGGTGGCGGCGTCGATCGCGTCGATGTCGTCGACCAGCGCGTCGAACAGCTGCGCGAGCGCGACCACGTCTTCGCGGGTGGTGGTCTCGTCGAGGCTGATGCCGACCGCGTTGGCATCGATCCGGCGGAGGTTGATGCCGGCCTTCTCCGCGCGGACATGCACGTCGGCGGCATCGACGCCGGTCACGTGCAGGGTGTCGAAGAAGTCGCCGCCGACCTCGATGCCGCACTTGCGCAGCGAGGCGGCGAGGATCGCGGTGTAGCGATGCACGCGCCGGGCGATGCGTGCCAGGCCCTCGGGGCCGTGGTACACGGCATACATGCTCGCCATCACCGCCAGCAGCACCTGCGCGGTGCAGATGTTGGAGGTCGCCTTCTCGCGACGGATGTGCTGCTCGCGGGTCTGCAGGGTGAGGCGGTAGGCGGGGTTGCTCTCGGCGTCGACCGAGACGCCGATCAGGCGGCCCGGCATCGAGCGCTTGAACGCGTCGCGGCAGGCCATGTAACCGGCGTGCGGGCCGCCGAAGCCGAAGGGCACGCCGAAGCGCTGGGTATTGCCGACCACGATGTCGGCGCCCCATTCGCCGGGGGCGGCGATCAGCGTCAGCGCCAGCAGGTCGGCGGCGACCGCCACCACGCCGCCGCGCGCATGCACGGCCTCGGCCACGGCGCGGTAGTCGCGGATGCGGCCGAAGGTGTCCGGGTACTGCAGCAGCACGCCGTAGCTGTCGACGGTGGCGGCGTCGGCGTCCTCGCCCACGTGCAGTTCGATGCCCAGGCCACCGGCGCGGGTGTACAGCACTTCAAGCGTCTGCGGGTGCACGTTCTTCGACACGAAGAACACGTTCGACTTCGACTTCGCCGAACGCCTGGCGAGCGTCATGGCCTCGGCCGCGGCGGTGGCCTCGTCGAGCAGCGAGGCGTTGGCGATTTCCATGCCGGTCAGGTCGACCAGCATGGTCTGGAAGTTGATCAGCGCCTCCATGCGTCCCTGCGAGATCTCCGCCTGGTAGGGCGTGTAGGCCGTGTACCAGGCCGGGTTCTCGAGGATGTTGCGCAGGATGACGTTGGGCACGTGGGTGCCGTAATAGCCCTGCCCGATGAAGCTGCGGAAGACGGTGTTCCGGTCGGCGATGGCGCGGATCTTCGCCAGCGCGTCGACCTCGGTCATCGGCGGGGGCAGGTCGAGCGCGGTCCCGGAGCGGATCGAACCGGGAACGATGGCGTCGGTCATCGCGTCGAGCGATTCGTGGCCGACCACGCGCAGCATCTGCGCGATCTCGTCCGCGTTCGGGCCGATGTGGCGTTCGACGAACGCGTCGTGGTGCTCGAGCGAGCGGAGGGAAGCAGGCTGCTTGGACATGGCTGGGACTCTGGCGGGCGCGGAGGGGCCGCGTGCACGCACGCGGGGCGCCCCTCTGTCCTTTTGCCTGAGAGTTCGAGGCGGGGCGTGAACCCGACCCCATGCACCTTCGGCGCCGGGTTTGACCGGTCTCTCCAGAGTTTGTCCCCGCCGGCGGTACGTGGGCCTGAGCGATTACGGGCGTTGCGCCTTCGGCAGCCGTCCGGGTGGACCGGGGCGGCTTCTCCCGCTGGAGGGTGTAGCAGGGTGATTATAGCCCGTACGGGCCCCGCCGGTTCCTGTAGGACCGGCTACACCCGCGAAGGGCGATCGCGGCTGTAGCCGCTCCTACAGAAGCGGGGGGAGCCGCTATCCTTGTCGGCCCCTTCATCCCGCCGGCCTTGCTGCCGGCGCCCCCATGCCCCCGCATCTTCCCAGGTCCATGGGCCGGCTCGCCCTGCTGCTCGCCGGCCTGTCCATGTTCGGCCCGTTCTCGATCGACGCCATCTTCCCGGCCTTCCCGGCCATGGGCGCCTCCCTGGGCGCCTCCCTGGGCGCCGACAAGCTGGCCATGCAGCAGACCATCAGCGCCTACCTGGTGGCCTATGCCGCGATGAGCCTGCTGCACGGTCCGCTGTCGGACGCGCTGGGACGGCGGCGGGTGATCCTGGCCGGACTGCTGGTCTTCATCGCCGCCTCGGTGGGCTGCGCGCTGGCCGACGACCTGCCGACGATGCTGGTGTTCCGGGCCTTGCAGGGCCTGTCCGCGGGCGTGGGCCTGATCGTTGGCCGGGCGGTGATCCGCGACGTCCTGCATGGCGACGACGCGCAACGGCTGATGAGCCAGGTGTCCATGATCTTCGGCATCGCACCTGCGATCGCGCCGGTGATCGGCGGCTGGATCCTGGGCTGGGGCGACTGGCACGACATCTTCTGGTTCCTGGTCGGCTTCGCGGGCCTGCTGTTGGCGGCCACCTGGGCCTGGTTGCCGGAAACGCATGCGCCCGAACACCGCAGCCGGCTGGCGCCGCGCGGCATGCTGCGTGACTACCTGCTGATCTTCAGCAACCGGCGCTTCCAGCGCCTCGCCGCGGCGGGTGCGCTGAACTTCGCCGCCCTGTTCCTCTACATCGCCTCGGCGCCGGCCTTCGTGCTCGACCTCCTGCGGCTGGACGAGCGCAGCTTCGCCTGGTTCTTCGCGCCGATGATCGGCGGGATGATGCTGGGCGCGTTCACCTCGGGGCGGGTGGCCGGGCGCCTGGCGCATGCCACGCAGGTCAATATCGGCTTCGCCTGCTGCGGACTGGCTGCGGCAGGGAACGTCGCCTACGGGCTGCTGGTCGACGTGCCGACCGTCCCCTGGGCGGTGTTGCCGATCGCACTCAATGCGTTCGGCGTGGCTATGGTGTTCCCGGTACTGACGCTCGCGATCCTGGACATGTATCCGCGCCACCGCGGCTCGGCATCCTCGCTGCAGGCGTTTACGAGCCTGGCGCTGAATGCGGTGGTGGCGGGCCTGCTGTCGCCGATGGTCAGCGGTTCGACCGCGGCGCTCGCGATCGCCGCGGCCGTGTTCACCGCGGCGGGCTGGCTGGTCTGGCGCCTGGAGCGTTACCGCGTCAGGCAATTGCCGGCCGGCGAGCCGGTCAGCGGAATGCCCGAGCCCCCCGGCCACGCCTGAGGCACCGATCAGGCAGGCAGCGCCGGCAGTTCCAGCAGGAATTCCAGCGCGTCGCGTCCGCGGGCACGACCCTGCAGCTGCCCGCCATGGGCCCGCGCAATGGCGGTGGCGACCATCAGTCCCAGCCCGAGCGCGCCATCAGGCGGATCCGGATGCGGCGCGGCCAGGAGCGAGGCGGCCAGGAGGTCGGTGGCGTCGCGGCAGGGCACGGTGCAGGCCATGTGCATGCGCGTGCCCCTGGACTCGATCCTCGCCTCGGCCGACGTACTGCAGCCCGGCGGGACGAGCCGTCCGAGCAGCGTGGCGAACAGTTGCCCCAGACGGTGCGGGTCGCCTTCGACAAGCAATGCTTCGCTGCCCGGTGCGAAGACCACCACCGGTTGCGGCCGTGGCAGGGCGGCCGAGGTGTCGCGCGCGAGCGCAGCGACATCGACCGGTTCGCGTGCCAGCAGCAGCTGGCCACGCTCGGCCGCCAGCAGGTCGCTGAATTCGCCCACCATGCTGTCCAGTCGCCGGACCTGGTCGTCGAGCACGTCGAGCAGGCGCTCCCGTTCGGCCTCCCGGGTGCCCGGGTCGCGCAACAGCTCCGCCGCGGCCTGCAGCGGCGACAGCGGGCCGCGGAGATCGTGGGCGAGGCGGTCCAGCCAGGCCTGGTCCAGTGACATGTCGTTCCGCGTGGGGGGAGATCCACGGGAACGATAAGGGCCGGGGGTGCGCGCGGCGCTGACGCCGCGCTCACGGCCCCGGCCCGGTGCGGCCTCAGTCGGCCGCGGCGGTGCCGGCCTCGCCGGCG